>JBDTFN010000031.1:0-6543 GCA_039937915.1 Jatrophihabitans sp.
GCGCCGCCCACGACCTGCCGGGTGACGACCATGGACGCCGGGTCGTCGACCAGCACGACGTTGGCCGCCATCGCGACGTCGAGACGCGCGGCCACGTGGGCCAGCACCTCGTTGCCACGCGGCGTGCCCGAACCGACCACGACCTCGGCCGAGTTCGACTCGATGACGTCCACCACACAGGCCGCCCAAGCGGCGGCGGCGTAGGACGTCACGCGCTCGTCGTCCGGGTGATGGACGATGGACACGCCCTGCTCACCGAGCGCACCGAGCAGCGAGGACGGCACCTCGCCCAGGGCGATCGCCTGCACCGAGCGCTGAGACCGCTCGCCGAGGTCGCGGGCGAAGGTCAGAGCCTCGAGTGAAGTACCCAGCGGGCCAGTCGCATCAGATTCCACCAGCACGATGATCATTTCGACACCACGCCCAACTCCATCAGCAGATCGACGACCGCCGGGGCCGCCGACGGTCCGCGTCCGAGCACCTGCACCGTCGACGGCCGGCGCGGCGGCACCTTGAGCCGCACCCGGTCCGTCCCTCGAGGCTCGAGCGTCGGCGTCACCGTCTCGATCGGCGCCTTCTTGGCCTTCATCCGTCCGGGGATGGACGGGTAGCGCGGGCTCACGCCGCCCTCGAGCACTGCGACGACGGCGGGCAGGGGCACCTCGTAGATCTCGGTGCCGTCCGGACCGTCCGCGTGCGCGATCACCCGATCGCCGGAGACCGAGGCGGTGGAGATGTTCGTGACGACCGGACGGTCGAGCGCGTACGCCAGCCGCACCGGCACCTGGAAGTCACCGGTGTCTGCTGCGTCGTTGCCGAGCAGGATCAGGTCATAACGCGTCCCGGCCTCCTCGCGAACCCGGACCACGTCGGCAATGGCCATCGCGACGTCGACCGGGCCGTAACCCTCCGCCTCGATCAGGACCCCGTCCGAGCAGCCGACGGCCAGCGCGGTCCGCAACTGCTCGATGCTCTCGGCCGCGCCGAGACTGAGCACGGTCACCTTGCCGCCGGACGATTCCGCGATCTGGGTCGCCAACTCGACCGCGCACTCCTCGTGCGGGCTGAGCGTGAACCCGACGTGGCGGGCGTCCACCGACTGCTCGTCCTCGGTGAGCAGCACCTCGCCGGAGACGTCCGGCACCCGCTTGATGCAGACGAGGACGTCGCTCATGCCCGGATCCGGTCGTTGGACGGATCGAACAGCGCGGTCGCATCGGTTGAGCCGACGGTCACCGGATACCGCTCACCGAGGTACTCGACCTGGTAGGTGGCGCCGACCGTCGCGGCGTCCGGCGGCAGGTAGGCCATCAGCACGTGCTTGCCCAACGACGGCGCGGAACCCGCGGTCGTCACGTACGCCCGGTGGCCGTGCCCGTCGACGAGGCCGTTCCCGTCGGCGTCCAGGATCGGTTCGCCGCCGAGCATGTAGCGCTTCGTGCCGTCCGCCGAGGTGTGGTCGTCGACGGTGAGCGTGCACAGCACCGTGGACGGTTCGTTGTCGCGCTGTTTGAGGTAGGCCTCGCGCCCGATGAAGTCAGCCTCCTTGACCTTCGGGCGCTGCATCCCGGCCTCGACGATCGTCCGCTCGGAATCGAGTTCCGCGCCGTAGGCCCGGTAGCCCTTCTCGATGCGGCCGGTCGTGCCGTAGACGCCGATGCCGACCGGGACCGCACCGTGCGGCTGTCCGGCCTCGCGGATCAGGTCCCACAGCCGCGCGCCCTGCTCCATGGGGACGTACAGCTCCCAACCGAGCTCGCCGACGTAGGAGATCCGCGACGCCAGCACCGACAGTGAGTCGATCTCGATGTCGCGGCAGGTCCCGAACTTGAAGGCCTGGTGCGAGACGTCGGCACGGGTCAGCGCGCCGAGGATGTCGCGCGCCCGCGGGCCCCAGAGCCCGATCGTGGTGAAGGCCGAGGTCAGATCGACGACCGACGCCGACCCGTCAGCGGGCAGGTGGTCGCTGAACCACTTGCGGTCCAGGTTGCCGTGCGCGCCGCCGGTGACGACCCGGTACCGGTCGTGCGCCAGCCGCATGATCGTCAGGTCGGCACGGTAGCCGCCGCGGGAGTCGATGATCGGCGTATAGACGACGCGTCCGACCGGGACATCCATCTGCCCGACCGCGATCCGCTGCACCGCTGCGCAGGCACCGGCGCCGACGACGTCGAAGACGACGAAGGCAGAGAGGTCGACGTAGCCGGCGCGTGCCCGCATCGCCAGGTGCTCGGCGTTGATGATCGGGGACCACCAACGTGAGTCCCACTCGGCCGTCCGCGGCATGACCGCGTCACCGAACTCCTCGAGCAGACCCTCGTTCGAGGCGTACCAGTGCGGCCGCTCCCAGCCCGCGACCTCGAAGAACTCCGCGCCGAGTTCGACCTGACTCGCGTGCATCGGCGCGAGCCGGATGTTGCGATTGCTCGTGTACTGCTCGGATGGGTGGACGATCCCGTAGGTCTTGATGAACGCCTCGCCCGTGCGCGCCTTGATGTGGGCCCGGGCGCGCTGGTGCGGGTAGAAGCGGGCGATGTCCGTGCCGTGGACATCGATCTCGGGGTTGCCGTCGGTCATCCATTCGGCCATCGCGCGGCCGACACCGGGGCCCTCCTTGATCCAGACCGCGGCCGCGGACCAGACGCCCTTCACCTCAGGGCTCTCGCCGAGGATCGGCGCGCCGTCGGGGGTGAGCGAGAGCAGGCCGTTGATGGCGTAGCGGATCTCGGCGCTCTCGTCGCCCAGGATCTCGGGCATCAGCTCGAGCGCCTGCTCCAACTGCGGGTCGAAGTCGTCCTCGGTGAACGGCATCTCGGGGGGGGCGTGCTTGGCCTCGTCGATGGACGGGATCTCCTCGGCGTCCATCAGGATTGCGCGGTGCGCGTAGGAGCCGACCTCCATGTCGCTGCCGTGCTGACGCTCGTAGCAGAACGTGTCCATGTCGCGCACGATCGGATAGGAGATCTCGCCGGGCTTGTCCGCCAGCTGCGGGATCGGTCCGACGCTGATCATCTGGTGCACTGCAGGGGTCAGCGGGATGTGCACGCCGGCCATCGCAGCCAGCTTCGGGCTCCACACGCCGCAAGCGATGACAACGGTGTCGGTCGCGATGTCCCCCCCGGAGGTGCGCACCGTGGTGATGGCCCCGTCAACGACGGTCATCGCGGTGACCTCGACGTTGGCGACGACGGTGAGCGCGTCGAGTTCCTGCGCCTTCTCGCGCATGATCGTGCCCGCGCGCAGCGAGTCGACCACGCCGACGCTCGGGGTGTAGAACGCGCCGATGATCACCGACGGGTCCAGGAACGGCACCAACTCCTGGACCTGCTCGGGTGTCAGCATCTCCGACGGGATGCCCCACGCCTGGGCGCTGGACATCCGCCGCGCGAGTTCCTGCATGCGCTCCTCGCTCCGGGCGACCTCGATGCCACCGGACTCGGTGAACACGCCCATCTCCTTGTACTGACGCATGCTGTCCAGCGTCAGATCGGTGATCTCGCGGGAGTGGTCCACCGGGAAGACGAAGTTGGACGCGTGCCCGGTCGAGCCGCCCGGGTTGGGCAGCGGCCCCTTGTCGATCTGGACGATGTCGCGCCAGCCGAGCCGGGCCAGGTGGTAAACGAGGCTGTTGCCGACGATGCCGGCCCCGATCACCACGACGCGTGCACTGCTCGGAACCGTTGCCATGACTGTCGACCTCTCGCTGCCTACGTTGTTGTTGCGTATCATACAAACACACGCACAATAAGCAACAGAGCGCGTCAGCGCTCGTGCCACCCAAGGCGGTGCGAGATCTGGTCGGCCGCCGCCAGCAGCGGGGTCAGCACCTGGGCGACCTTCTTCTCGTCCAGCCGAAAACTCGGGCCGGACAGGCTCAGGGAGGCGATGACGTCGCCGTGTGCGTTGTGGATCGGCGCCGCGACGGCGGTCAGACCGTCCTCGAGTTCATCCACCGCGACGGCGTACCCGTCGGCGCGGGCCTGGTCGATCTGCTGGCGCAGCCCCTTCTTCGACGTGATCGTATGGTCGGTGAAAGACGTGAGCGAGCCGAGGGCCTTGGTGAGTTCAGCCTCGCCCAGCCCACTGAGCAGAATCTTGCCGTTGGACGTTGCGTGCAACGGGATGTGCTGGCCGACCCAGTTGTGCGCCTGCAGCGACGAACCGCCGGAGACCTGGTCGACGTAGAGCGCCGAACCGCCGGACAGCACGGCGATGTTCACCGTCTCGCCCGTGTCGGCGGCGAGCGCGCGGCTGATCGGGCGGGCCTCCTGCACAACGTCCAGGCGGGCGGTCGTCGCTCCGGCGAGGCGCAGGATGCCCATGCCCAGGCGGTATTTGCCGCGGTCGCCGGCCTGCTCGACCAGGCCGGCGTTCTCCAGTGCCGACACAAGACGGAACGCAGTGCTCTTGTGCACGCCGATCTCGGCGGCGATCGCGGTCACGCCCTCTTCGCCCGCACGGGCCAGGATCTCGAGGATCGTCAACGCCCGCTCGACGGACTGGACGCCGGATGGAGCAGACTCGCCGTTGCTCATTATGCGAATCTAGCGCAGCCTGTTGCGTATCACACACTCGGTTGTGCATGATGCGACTGACCGAGGGGTACCGAAATGACCGTCACCGACACCACGCCCGCGACCAGAGCACGTTTTCCCGAATACGTGCTGACCATCGACTGCCCCGACCGTCCGGGCATCGTCTTCGCGGTCTCGTCGTTCCTTGTCCATTCGTCCGGGAACATCCTGGAGAGCCAGCAGTATTACGACCGCCTCGAGGGTCGCTTCTTCATGCGGGTCCAGTTCGAGGTGTACGACAGCGGTATGACACTCGACCGGTTGCGCGCGTCGTTCACCCCGGTCGCGGACGCGTCGTCGATGAGTTGGCACCTGTGGGGTGCGGACGTGAAGTATCGGACGCTGGTGATGGTGTCCAAGGAGGGGCACTGCCTCAACGACCTGCTCTACCGCCAGAGCATCGGCTCCTTGCCGATCGAGATCCCGGCCGTCGTGTCGAACCATCCCGACCTCGCCCGGTTGGCCAAGTCCTACGGCGTCCCGTTCCACCACATCCCCGTAACGGCCGGCGACAAAGCCGAGGCCGAGGCGTCCCTACTGTCGTTGGTCGAGTCGCTGGACGTCGACCTCGTCGTGCTCGCGCGCTACATGCAGGTGCTCTCCGACGAGGTCTGCATCGCGCTCGAGGGTCGGGCGATCAACATCCACCACTCGTTCCTGCCCAGTTTCAAGGGCGCCCGGCCCTACCAGCAGGCCTTCGACCGTGGGGTGAAGCTCGTCGGCGCGACCGCGCACTACGTCAGCCGTGACCTCGACGAAGGGCCGATCATCGAACAAGACGTCGTCCGGGTCGACCATTCGCTCAGCGGTGCGCAATTGGTGGCCGCCGGACGCGACGTCGAGTGCCAGGTCTTGTCACGGGCCGTCCGCTGGCACGCCGAGACCCGCGTACTGCTCAACGGCAGCCGAACGGTCGTCTTCCGCTGAGGGTTGTCGGGACCCATCGGGAAAGTGATGGTTGACCGGCGAGCGAATCAGGCGCACCTTGACCAATGGTCGGTAATCACACCGACCCCGCCTGACAGGGGATCGCTTCATGAGTTTCGTCCTGGGTACATCACGACGGCGGCTGGCCGCCTGCGCCGTCGTCGCGGTCGCCGTCGCGGGTGTGGTGGCCGTCGCGCCGTCCGCCGACGCCTCCGGTCGCTACCACCAGCCGGTCACCGCCGGCTCGCACTACCTCGCGCTCGGCGACTCGGTGGCCTTCGGTTATCGCGAGTTCACGAACGTCCCGACGCCGAACTACGCAGACCCGACGAGCTTTGTCGGCTACCCGGAGAACATCGGCGCCGAACTCGGGGTGCGGACCGTCAACGCCACCTGCCCGGGTGAGACGTCGGACAGTCTGATCAACGACAAGCTGCTTAGCTACGCCTGCGAGACTCCGACCGGCTACCGCACGAACTTCCCGCTGCACGTCAAGTACCGCACCTCTCAGTTGCTGTTCGCGCTCAACTTCCTGCAGCACCACACCGACACGCGGCTCGTCTCGCTCGCCATCGGCGCCAACGACGGCTTCCTGTGCCAGGCCACGACCACGGATCACTGCGCCAGCGAGTTTGCCGGGGTGCTGGCGAAGATCGGCAAGAACGTGAAGACGATCCTTCGGTCGATCCGCGACGTCGGGCACTACCGGGGCCAGATCGTCATCGTGAACTACTACTCAACGAATTACACCGACCCGGTCCAGGTCGGGCAGAGCCTGGCCCTGAACCAGGCGATGGACGTCGCGGCCAAGCCGTTCCACGTCTCGGTCGCCGACGGGTACGGCGCCTTCCAGCGCGCTGCCGCCCAGGCCGGTGGCGACACCTGCAAGGCGGGGTTGCTGACGACGCTGTCCACCGGTGGCTGCGGCGTGCACCCCAGTGTCGCCGGCCAGGAGGTCCTGGCTGGGGCTGTCGAGCGAGTCGTCAACCACAGCTGAGCTCGTCGAAACAGCGGCGGCTGGCGCCGGGCGGAAAGCCCGGCG
>JBDTFN010000032.1:0-3618 GCA_039937915.1 Jatrophihabitans sp.
GGCTTACCCTCGGCCTGACGAAAGTCGTCGTGCCGAGGAGGCGACGTGCTCGCACAACCGTGGTACGACAACGGAGGACTCGACCGGTGGGCCATCGTGCTCGGGTTCCTCGTTCTCGTGTTGGCGATCGTCGGCGCTATCAAGCTGGTCGAGGCTGTGCGTCATCGGCGCCCCCGCGGACGCGATGGGCCGCCCGAACAGGACCCGCCACAGGGTGGCAAATGTTGACGTGAGAGACGAGGGCCTTGAGCGTCCGCTAAGGGTCACCGACCTCGGCATCGAGCACCTCCGGATCGGACAGCAGCGCCATCGCTGCCGCTGCCCTCCGGAGCACTGGCCAACAATGCGGTGAGCGTTAGCAATGATCCCGGCCTCCTCCAACACCGCGGCCGCCGGGCAGAGTGGTGGAACAGGCTCGCGGTGTAGGGGGCGGTCTCGGCAGCGGTGTACTCGATGAGCAGGCCGCCGTTTTGCATCACCGCCGACACCAGAGGGCGTGCGATCGCTGAACCGCCAACTTGAGAGGTTTGTAGCCCGGGACAAGTCGACTTGTCCAGAACCGGCATGGTCCTTGACCCTCAGACGCGGGAGATCCATAGGCCCGTGTGGCCGACGATGATGCAGGTTGTCCCGTCGCTGGTGCAGGTCACTCGTCCGGCGAACTGTCCGAAGTCGCGCCGTTGCGTCCAGGCCTGTCCGTCGCTGGTGCTGATGAGCACCGACTTGCTGAACGTGTCGGTGACGACTAGGCAGGCCGAAGCGATGCAGGTTCCGTATACACCGTCGCCGTAGCGGGCGACGTCAGCCGGCGGCCAGAAGGTCCAGGTCTTGGCGCCGTCGGTCGTGCGGTATACGCCCGAGGGGCATTGGGTGACCTTGTAGCCGCCGCACCGAGCGCCGCCGAATGCGATGCCGTCGTTGTCGTTGCTGAACGCGACGCCATTCACGTAGAACCCGAGTTCGCCGATCTGGGCGTGGATCGGGAAGACGGTGTTTGCCGGGAACGGCCCGCGACCCAGCTTGGGGGGTGGGAACGTGCCGGGCGGCGAGACCGGCCGCCAAGAGGTCCCGGCGGCGTCGGTGGCCCACACTTTGACGAACGCGCCAGCGACCCAGCAGTGCATGGCGTCGGCGCAGGACACCGAGCTCGCTGGTCCGGGTACTTGCGCGAGGTGCCAGGTGGCGCCCCCGTCGTGGGTTGCAATGGCCTGGGCGGTGCCTGCGGCGTTCTGCTCCGCTCCGCCGACAGCCAGGCACTGCGACGCGCTCGGGCAGCTGATCGACTGCAGGTCCGTGACGTGGGGACTGACCGCGTTCAACCATGTTGCGCCGCCGTCGACAGTACGACGCATGTGGACGGTGGTGTCGTAGTAACCCGCAACGCATGTCCTGGCGTTGCTGCACGACAGCAGTCCCAACGTATGCCGAACATCGGGGTAGGTGGTCGTCCAGCTGATGCCGCGGTCGTTGGTGACGCTGACGATCGGGCGCCCGGATACGGTCTGACCGGTCGCAAGGCATGTCCGAGGGGTCGGGCAGGACGCGGCGTAGTAGACGTAGTTCGCAACTAGGGGCGGGGATGCGAATGTCACTCTGGTCGACCCGAGCGCGCTCACGCCAGCGGGCCGCGACGGTGCGGTAGTCGGTGACGAGGCGAGGCTGGTGGCCGCCGCTGCCTGCGCGGTACGACGTTGCAGGTGGTGCGCGACCAACGCCGCCGCAACTACGACGATCGCGACGAGTGATGCACCCGCGATCGCTTTTGGTCCTACGCCGCGGCGCGCCCGCGTCTTTTCGCGAGGTTCGACAGGCATCGCTTGGGTCGCGAGGATGGTACCGACGACGGCGCCCAAGCCGGTCCCGGCGCGCCAGGCAGCTCCGTAGGTTCGGCGCGCTGCGTTCTGCAGTGCGGAGAGGAAGTCAGCTGCACTTTGGTAGCGGTCCTCGGGGCGCTTGGCCAGCCCGGTGAGGCAGACCTCGGCCACAGATGCCGACACGCTGTGATTCGCTGTGCGGGGGTCCGCGGCGGGATCGGTGAGGTGACGCTGCATGACCTCGTCGACGTGATCGCCGGTGAACGGGAGCCGACCGGTGACCAGTTCGAACAGGACCGCGGCGCAGGCGTACAGGTCGCTGCGGTGATCGATCGGGCCACCGCGAATCTGTTCTGGACTCATGTACGCGGGCGATCCGGTGATCAGCGGGCCTGCGCTTTCGGCGGCAGCGGGGCGGGTGAGGCCGAAATCGATCAGGCTCGACACGCCGTCGCCGTCGACCAGAATGTTGTCGGGCTTGAAGTCACCGTGCAGTAGCCCAGCACCGTGTACTGCGGCGAGCCCTAGCAATGAGCCTCGGATGACGGCTAGCGCTTGGGGGCCGGTCAGGGGTCCTGCCGTGTCGAGAACGGCGCGAAGTGATGCACCGTGCACGTATTCGGTCACGATCGCGGGAGGGCGACGCTCGATGACGTCGAGTACTCGCACGCAGTGTGGATCGGAGATCGCGCGCATCGCGGCGGCTTCAGCGCGCAGCTGCGTCAGGACGGCGTCGACGTCGGCACGGTCGAGGATCTTGACGGCCACGATGGTGCCGTCGCGTGTGTCGGTGCCCCGGTAAACTGTCCCGGAGGTGCCCGAGCCGAGGACGCCGTCGAGGGTGTAGTGCTCGATCTGTTCCCTCGGCATCAGCTGGTCACCGCCCTCCGTGCTCACGTCGGTCGCGTTGAGGTTTACTCGCAGCGCGCTGACAAGTCACGAAGATCTTGTGCATGCTGTAGCCGTTGCCGTGCGAAGTGAAGCGCGTCCTCGAGGTTTGCGAACCGTTCGGTCCGGGTCGCCAGGTTCACATTGAATCCGCGGCTGGTCATGGTGATCTCGATCGTCGGTGACATCATTTTTCCTCTCGTCGCCCGATGTCTGCGTTGTGTCGCCTGATTCGGTCGTTGGCGTCAGATCCCATGCTCGACGTGCGGAGGGCTGCGTCATATCGGTGGACACACCGAACATGTGTGGGTAAACCGCCGGAACTGCCCGGTTCGCGATGTTGCCTCCCCAGCAGTGTTCGGTCACGATGAGAGTCCAGCGGGCGGGGATGGCGTCATGGTGACCCTTGATGTACACGACGGTTCGACCCGCCGAACGGTCACGGCCGCAGCCGACCCGGTGCGGATCGGCCGCGGCGCCGACTGCGACGTGCTGTTGCCGGACCCGACGGTGTCGCGGGTCCACGCCGTTCTCAGCGCCCGCGGCGCAGCGTGGCAGCTGCAAGACGCAGGCAGCCGTAACGGCACCTTCGTCAACGGTCGCAGGTTGACCGGCAGTCAGCTGATTGCACCGGCAGATCGCATCATGATCGGCAACTTCGTGCTCGTCCTGCACATCGGCGACGGCGTCGTCGAGACTCTCGCAGCCGAGGAAGCGACGGCCGTCCGCGTCCGAGTTGAAACCGGATTGTCCGTGCGGGAGCTGGAGGTGCTACGCCTGGTCTGTGCTGGCGACACCGACCAGCAGATTGCGCAGGCGCTGTTCATCAGCGTCAAGACCGTGCACTCGCACTTGGATCGTATGCGCGACAAGACCGGCTGTCGCCGACGGGCCGAGTTGATCCGATACGCGATGG
>JBDTFN010000033.1:0-5078 GCA_039937915.1 Jatrophihabitans sp.
GCCCCGCCCGGCAACGCGTCGCCGTACGGCGTGTTCACAGCCGCCTTCGTCGACGCCCACGCTGTCCCGCACGTCGCCGTGCACGCCGACGGCGCGCGCGTGGACATCGCCCCCGCTGAGCAGACCCTCGTCCTGGACGATGTCGAGCGTCCCGTCGTCGGGGCGTACGCCGGCGGAACGACCCGACGGGAGGCACTCGGTCGCATCGTCGGGGCCCGCAGCGGCGACAAGGGCGGCTCGGCCAACGTCGGGGTCTGGGCCCGATCCGAGGATGGCTTCGGCTGGCTGGCATCCGCGCTCACCGTCGAGGAGTTCCGGCGCCTGCTTCCCGAGACCGCCCACCTGCCGATCACCCGGCACGTCTTTCCCAATCTGCGGGCCCTGAACTTCGTCGTGGAGGACGTCCTCGGCCAGGGTGTCGCGTTCAACGCCCGCCACGACCCACAGGCCAAGGCGATCGGCGAGTGGCTGCGCTCGCGGCTCGTCGACATCCCGGAGGGACTGCTCGTATGACTGACCCCTTCAACACCCCGGAACGCGCTGCGTTGCGCGACACCGTTCGCCGCTTCGTCCGCTCGGAGGTCCTGCCGAACCTCGAGCTTTGGGAGACCGACGGGGAGCTGCCGCGCTCACTGTCCAAGGCGGCCGGCGACCTCGGCCTGCTCGGCCTGTCCTACCCCGAGTCCGTCGGCGGTGGCGGCGGCGACTCGGTCGACTCGCTCGTGCTCGCCGAGGAGATGCACTACGCGGGCGCGTCCAGCGGTCTGTTCGCCTCGTTGTTCACCTCAGGCATCGCGCTGCCGCACATCATCACCGCCGGCGATCCCACGCTCATCGATCGTTACGTGCGGCCCACCCTGGCCGGCGACATGATCGGTTCGCTAGCGATCACCGAGCCGGACGGCGGTTCGGACGTCGCCAACCTGCGCACCACCGCCAAGCGCGACGGCGACGAGTACGTGATCAACGGCGCCAAGACCTACATCACCTCAGCCGTCCGCGGCGACTTCGTCGTCACCGCGGCCCGCACCGGCGACGCCGGGGCGCACGGTATCTCCCTCATCGTCGTGGACAAGGGAACGCCCGGCTTCACGGTTTCGCGCAAACTCGCGAAAATGGGGTGGCTCTGCTCGGACACCGCAGAACTGTCCTACGTCGATGTCCGGGTGCCGGCGACCAACCTCGTCGGCAAGGAGCACACCGGCTTCGTCCAGATCGCGCAGAACTTCGTCGCCGAACGCATCGGGCTGGCCATCCAGGCCTACGCCTGCGCCCAGCGCTGCCTGGACCTCACCGTCCAGTGGTGTCGTGACCGCGAGACCTTCGGCCGTCCGTTGATCAGCCGGCAGGCGGTGCAGAACACGCTCACCGAGATGGCCCGCAAGATCGAGGTCGCCCGGGTCTACACGCGCTCGGTGGCCCTGCGGGCGGTCGATGAGCCGAACCTGATCCTCGAGGCGTGCTTCGCGAAGAACACCGCGATCGAAGCCGGCGAATGGGTGGCCAACCAGGCGGTGCAGCTGCACGGCGGGATGGGCTACATGCGCGAGGCCGAGGTCGAGCGGCAGTACCGCGACATGCGGATCCTGGGCATCGGCGGCGGGACGAACGAGATCCTCACCGGCCTGGCCGGCAAGATGCTGGGCTACACCGGATGAGCATCCTCAAGAGCACCGTCGATCCGTCCTCGGAGGAATACGCAGAGAACCGCGCCGCGCTGCTCGAACAGATCGCGACGATCGAGACCGAACAGGCGAAGGCGGTCGCCGGCGGCGGGCCGAAGTACACCGAGCGACACCACAAACGCGGCAAGCTGCTCGTGCGCGAGCGCGTCGAACTGTTGATCGACCCGGGCACCCACTTCCTGGAGTTCGCGTCGCTCGCGGGATGGGGCTCGGACTACACCGTCGGGGCGTCGGTCGTGTGCGGCATCGGGATCGTCAACGGTGTCGAGTGCATGATCAACGGCTCGGACCCGACGGTTCGCGGCGGCGCGTCCAACCCGTACACGCTGAAGAAGACGCTGCGCGCGAACCAGATCGCGTTGCAGAACCGGCTTCCGGTGATCGGGCTGACCGAGTCCGGCGGCGCCGACCTGCCCACGCAGAAGGACATCTTCATCCCCGGCGGACAGATGTTCCGCGACCTCACCCGGCTCTCGGCGGCCGGCATCCCCACGATCTCGATCGTGTTCGGCAACTCCACCGCCGGCGGCGCCTACATCCCCGGCATGAGCGACTACGTCGTGATGATCAAGGAACGCTCGAAGGTGTTCCTGGCCGGGCCGCCCCTGGTCAAGATGGCGACGGGTGAGGAATCCGACGACGAATCACTCGGCGGCGCCGACATGCACGCGCGAACCTCCGGACTGGCCGACTACTACGCCCAGGACGAGCAGGACGCCATCCGCATCGGCCGCCAGATCGTGGGCCGGCTGAACTGGACGAAGAAGGGGCCCGCCCCGAAGCCCGACGCCGCCGAACCGCTCTACGACGCCGAGGACCTGCTCGGCATCGTCCCGTCGGATCTGAAAAATCCGTTCGACCCGCGCGAGGTCATCGCACGACTCGTGGACGGCTCGGACTTCGATGAGTTCAAGCCGCTGTACGGGTCGTCGCTGGTCACCGGTTGGGCGAGCCTGCACGGCTACCCGATCGGCATCCTGGCCAACGCCCGTGGCGTGCTGTTCAGCGAGGAAGCGCAGAAAGCGGCGCAGTTCATCCAGTTGTCCAACCGTTCCAACACTCCGCTGCTGTTCCTGCAGAACACCACCGGATACATGGTGGGCGCCGAGTACGAACGCGGCGGCATCATCAAACACGGCGCCCAGATGGTCAACGCGGTCGCCAATTCGACCGTCCCGCACCTGACCGTCACGATGGGGGCCTCGTACGGGGCCGGCAACTACGGCATGTGCGGACGCGCGTACGAGCCGAGATTCCTGTTCACCTTGCCGAACGCGAAGTCGGCCGTGATGGGGCCGGCGCAGCTGGCCGGCGTCATGTCCATCGTCGCCCGCCAGGCCGCGGCCGCCCGCGGCACGGAGTACGACGAGGCGGCCGATGTGCAGATGCGCGAGTACATCGAGACGATGATCGAAGAACAGTCGATCGCCCCGTTCCTGTCCGGTATGGGCTACGACGACGGCATCATCGACCCGCGGGACACCCGCACCGTCCTGGGCATCGCGCTCTCGGCGATCCACAGCGCGCCTGTTCAGGGCGCCACCGGCTACGGGGTGTTCCGGTTATGACCATCTCCACCGTGCTCGTCGCCAATCGCGGCGAGATCGCTCGTCGAGTCTTTCGGACGTGTCGGAGCCTCGGGCTCAGCACCGTGGCCGTGTTCTCCGATCCGGACTCCGACGCCCCGCACGTGCACGAGGCCGACACCGCGGTCCACCTTCCCGGCGCGACCCCCGGCGACACCTACCTGCGTGCCGACCTGATCATCGAGGCCGCCGGCAAGGCGGGCGCCGACGCGATCCATCCGGGTTACGGCTTCCTGTCCGAGAACGCGGCCTTCGCCCGGGCCGTCATCGACGCCGGGCTGACGTGGATCGGTCCACCACCGCGCGCGATCGACGAGATGGGCTCCAAGATCGAGTCGAAGCGATTGATGGCGCAGGCCGGCGTCCCGATCCTGACCGAACTGGACCCGGAGTCGATCACCGTCGACGACCTCCCCGTGCTGATCAAGGCCTCGGCCGGTGGTGGCGGGCGCGGCATGCGCATCGTCACCTCGCTCGACGACCTGGCCGGCGAGGTCGAGTCCGCCCGCGCGGAGGCCGCGAGCGCCTTCGGTGATCCGACCGTCTTCTGCGAGCCCTACCTGGCCACCGGCCGGCACATCGAGGTGCAGGTCATGGCCGACCAGCACGGCACGGTGTGGGCCGTCGGCGAGCGCGAGTGCTCGATCCAGCGCCGGCACCAGAAGGTGATCGAGGAGGCTCCGTCACCGCTCGTGGAACGCATCGGTGCGTCCATGCGCAAGGAACTGTTCGACGCCGCAAGGGCCGCAGCCGCCGCCGTGGACTACACCGGCGCCGGAACGGTCGAGTTCATCGCCGACGAGCAGGGCCGGTTCTTCTTCCTGGAGATGAACACCCGCTTGCAGGTGGAGCACCCGGTCACCGAGTGCACGACCGGCACCGACCTCGTCGCCCTGCAGATCGCGGTGGCCGACGGGGTGCACCTCGACCCCGAACCGCCCACGTCGCATGGACACTCGATCGAGGTTCGGCTCTACGCCGAGGATCCGGCCGCCGGTTGGCAGCCACAGTCCGGCACGGTCACGCACTTCGACGTCCCGGGTGTCGGCGTCGAGTTCGACCTGACCCCGGCCGCCTCCGGACTTCGCCTGGACAGCGGGATCGTGGACGGTTCGGTCGTCGGGATCCACTACGACCCGATGCTCGCCAAGGTCATCGCGTGGGCACCGGATCGTCGCCAGGCCGCCACCGCCCTGGCCACCGCGCTCCGCCGCATGCGGCTGCACGGTCTGGTCACCAACCGCGACCTGCTCGTGAACGTCCTGCGCCACCCCAGCTTCCTTGCCGGCGATACCGACACGGCGTTCTTCGATCGCCACGGCTTGGACGCCCTGGCCGCGCCTACGGCTACCGAGGCCGACGTCGCGCTCTCGACGCTCGCCGCAGCGCTGGCCGTGGACGCGCAGCACCGTGCCGACGCCCCGATGCTGCGCGGCATCCCGTCCGGCTGGCGCAACGTCGTCAGCCAGCCCCAGTCGGTCGTTTTCGAGGAGCACGAGATCCGATTCCGGCACACCCGGGACGGGTTACGGGCAGAGGCGTTCGACGGCGTCGCACTGGTCGACGCCCTCCCCGGCGAGATCGTGCTCGATGTCGACGGTGTCCGCCGCCGGTTCGCGGTGGCGATCAACGCGACTGAGGTGCACGTCGACTCCGCGCTGGGGCCGGTGCGGTTGCGCCGCGTGCCACGCTTCGTCGACCCCACCGACCAGGTCGCCGCCGGTTCGTTGGTCGCCCCCATGCCGGGCTCCGTGGTCCGCATCGCCGTCGCGGTCGGCGACACCGTGCAGGCCGGCCAGCCGATCCT
>JBDTFN010000034.1:0-3303 GCA_039937915.1 Jatrophihabitans sp.
GCTGAGGAACGGGCGCGTTGTCGGTCACGCGATCTAACCCGCCCATGAGTGTTGAGCTGATCCTCTTCTCCTCGCCGGTGTGAACGAGGCCAGCACTCGCCTGCGCGCACGTCTCGATGGGCTGACCACGGCCGAGTACCTGTGGGAACCGGTCCCGGCCCCTGTCACCACCATTGCCTGGCGGTTGTGGCACATCGCGGCCGACTGTCTGTGCGGCTACATCTCCCCGCCCTCGGTGACCGGCCCCTCGAGCGCCCCGTCACCGAGTGGTACGGCGAGGTCGACGCAGCCCTGGGTGCGCTCGACACCGCCACGGCTGCCTTCCTCGAGCGGGTCACCGCCCTCGGCGAGGACGGCATCAGTCGCCCGCTCGGACCGGACTGGGGTCCGTACGCCGACGACACCTGGGCCGCGCTCGTCGTCCATGCGCTGGACGAGATCGCCCACCACGGAGCAGAGATTGCGCTCATGCGCGATTTGTACCTGCGCCTGGGCTGAGTCGACGGCCGCCGACGTCACGTTCGCCGACCGTGGACGCCGCACCCGTCCATGCGCGACGTACCGTCCCGTCATGCGCACCGTCACCGGTCCCACGAACCGAGTCGTCGTAGTCGGCGCCGGTCTCGGCGGGTTGTCCGCCGCCCTGCATCTCGCCGGTGCCGGTCGCCAGGTCACGGTCGTTGAACGCGAATCCGTTCCGGGCGGACGGTGCGGGCTCATCGCCGAGAACGGCTACCGCTTCGACACCGGCCCGACCGTGCTGACCATGCCCGACCTGCTCGCCCAGCCGTTCGCCGCGGTGGGCGAGGCCCTGGACGACTGGCTGACGCTGCACCGTCTCGACCCGGCCTATCGCGCCCGTTTCGCCGACGGCAGCACCATCCACGTGCGTGCGAACGTCGACGACATGGCCGACGAGATCGCCGCGACCTGTGGCGGCAAGGATGCCGCCGGGTACCGCCGGTACGTCGATTTCTTGCGCGAGTTGTACCGCATCGAGATGCCGCACTTCATCGACCGCAACCTGGACTCACCCCTGCAGCTGGTCGGCGCACCGCTGGCCCGGCTCACGGCAATGGGCGGTTTTCGCCGCCTGGGCGCGAAGGTCGCGTCCTACCTCGAGGACGAGCGGCTGCAGCGGTTGTTCTCCTTCCAGGCCATGTACGCCGGACTCGCGCCGGCTGACGCCCTGGCCATCTACGCGATCATCACCTACATGGACTCCGTGCGCGGGGTGTACTTCCCCGAGGGCGGGATGCACGCGATCCCGACCGCCATGGCCGCCGCCGCGCACAAGCACGGGGTGCAGTTCCGTTACGACACCACCGTGGCGCGCATCGACGTCCGGGACGGGCGGGCCCGTGGCGTCATCACCGCGGCGGGCGAGCGGATCCCTGCCGACGTCGTGGTCGTCAACGCCGACCTGCCCGTTGCCTACGCCGAACTGCTGCCCCCCGGCTCGGCACCCCGCAGCCTGCGGCGGCTGCGCTACTCCCCCTCGGCTGTCGTCCTGCACACCGGCTCGACGTACGCCGAGCCCGAACCGGCGCACCACACCATCAATTTCGGCTCGGCGTGGGAGTCGACCTTCGACGAGATCATCGACCGCGGCGTGGTGATGAGCGACCCGTCCTTCCTGCTCACCTCGCCCACGGTGACCGACGCGTCCCTCGCGCCCGAGGGACGCAACACCCACTACGCGCTGTTCCCGGCGCCGAACCTGAGCGGCTCGGTCGACTGGGTCGATGGCCGCGACCGCTACCGCGAGCACATCTTCAAGACGCTCGATCAGCGCGGCTACCAGGGCTTCGCCGACGGGATCGACGTCGAGCACCTGGTCACCCCGGCCGACTGGCGTGCGCAGGGCATGGCCCAGGGTGCGCCGTTCGCCGCCGCGCACACCTTCGTCCAGACCGGGCCGTTCCGCGCCCCGACCCTCGACCGCCGCATCGACGGGCTTGTGTTCTGCGGCTCGAACACGCAGCCGGGGGTCGGCGTTCCGATGGTGCTCGTGTCGGGGCGTCTGGCTGCGCAGCGGGTAACCGGACCTCTGCCACGATGACGTCATGACGGCCCGGCGCGAACTCGACGCCGCCGGCATCTCCGGCGCGGCGCTTCGGGCCGGCTACCTGCGCTGCCGCGCGATCAACGCCGAACACGGCAAGACCTACTACCTGGCCGCCGCGCTGCTACCGCCGGCGAAGCGGCCCTTCGTCCACGCCCTGTACGGCTTCGCCCGCTTCATCGACGACATCGTCGATGACACCCGCGTCCCGGCCGACGAACGCGCCCGACGACTGGACGCCTGGACCTCGGAGTTCTTCGCCGACCTGGAGTGGGGCGACACCAGCGACCCGATCGGGCGTGCGGTGATCGACACCGCGCAGCGGTGGGAGATCCCCACGAGCTACTTCACCGACTTCGTCGAGGCGATGCGTAGCGACCTGAGCTTCACCCCGTTCGCCACCTACGAGGACCTCGCGAAGTACATGTGGGGCTCGGCCGCGGTGATCGGCCTGCAGATGCTGCCCGTGCTCGGCCGGCGCGACGAATCCGTCCGGTGGGACGTGCTAGAGGCCCAGGCCATCGACCTGGGGATGGCCTTCCAGCTCACCAACTTCATCCGCGACGTCGGCGAGGACCTCGACCGCAGCCGCATCTATCTGCCCCAGGAATCCCTGGACGAATTCGGGGTCGACGGTGACCGCCTGCGGCGCGGCATCGTCGACGAGGCCATCCGCAGCCTGCTGGCGTGGGAGATCGAGCGCGCGCGAGGCCTCTACGCCAAGGCCCGCTCTGGCATCGAACTGGTCGATCCGACGTCCCGGGACTGTCTGCGGACCGCCTTCACGCTCTACGCCGAGATCCTCGACGAGATCGAGGCCAACGACTACGACGTGTTCCACCAGCGTGCGACCGTCGGGGTGGGTCGGCGCGCGAGCGTCGGGATCACCGGTCTGCGCGGCGCCTGGTCTGCGCGTCGACAGGCACCGCCCACACCCACAGGCTGAGCGTCAGGAGCACCATCGCGAAGCCGAACAGCAGATCCTCGACCGGCGCGAAGACGATGCGCAGCCCCACGATCCGATCCGGGTCGTAGCGCACGATGTCCAGCCCGGTGAGCAGCCCGTTCACGATCAACTGGAAGAACACGATGATCGCGTAGCTGACCCAGAACGCTCGTCGCGTCACCAACCGGGTACGCAGCAACCCCAGGTCGATCACGATGCTGACGAGCACGCCGAGCACTGCGGCCCAGGTGTAACTCATCGCGCTTCGTCCCCGACGAGCCAGTCCGGCCGG
>JBDTFN010000035.1:0-5290 GCA_039937915.1 Jatrophihabitans sp.
GACCTGCCGGTTGGCTCATCGATATGAACCTCTTCAAGCGCATCGCGCGGCAGGTCCGCGCAGGTGTCGACGCAGGAATGTCCACCGCCGAGTACGCAGTCGGCACGGTTGCCGCCGTCGGTTTTGCGGTCGTGCTCTACAAGGTCGTGCGCAGCCCGGCAGTGTCGTCGGCCCTGAGCTCGATCGTTACGTCGGCGCTGCATGCGCTCTGAGCCGTCCCGCGCTCGCGGTGACCGGGGGATGGTCACCGCCGAACTGGCCGCGTGCCTGCCGGTGCTGATCCTCGTGCTCGGGGTCGCGCTGGCCGCCGTGTCGGTTGTGTCGGCCCGGGTGCGGGTCCAGGACGCCGCTCGCGAGGCGGCCCGCGCCTTTGCACGTGGCGATCAGGTCGCCGCGCGACGACTGACGCAGCGAGCGGCACCGGGTGCGACGCTATCGACGGCACGTTCCGGTGACGACATCGTCGCGACGGTGCGGCTTACGACGCGTCCGCTCGGTGGGCTGCTGCCGTCGTTCACCGTCGAGGGAAACGCCGTGGCCGCCGCGGAGCCGCACCCCGCCGCGGCGTCGCCGTGACCGAGAACAGCGAGCGTGGTTCGATCTCGATCTGGGTGCTCGCGTGTTGCGCTCTGCTGCTCGTGGTGGCCTCAACAGTCGTGCTGCGTACGGCAGCGATAGTTGCTCGGCACCGCGCCGAGAGCGCCGCCGACCTCGCTGCGCTCGCCGCGGCGGGACAGATCGGCATCAGCGATCGAGCGTGCCACGTCGCCGCCCGGGTCGCCGCGGCCAATGGTGCTCGACTGCGCTCCTGCCGACCGACGCTCGCGCTGTCCGGGCGCAGCGGCACGGTGACCGTGACGGTCCAGGCCACGGTTCTGGTGCCATTGATCGGCGGGGAAGTGATCGTCGCGCACGCCCGGGCCGGCCGTGACGCGAGCAACCGTGACCCGGTGACGCCCGGGTCATCCGGCAGACGACAGATACCCCAGGACGAGGTCCAGCAGCACGACCGCGCCGGCCTTGTCGAGCGGTTCGTTGCCGTTGCCGCACTTGGGGGACTGCACGCACGACGGGCAGCCGTCCGGGCAGCCGCAGGAGTCGATCGCGTCGCGGGTCGCCTGCAGCCACGATCGGATGGCGTCGTGACCCCGCTCGGCGAAGCCGGCGCCGCCGGGGTGGCCGTCATAGACGAACACCGTCGGGTGCCCCGTGTCGGGATGCAGCGCGGTCGAGACGCCGCCGATGTCCCATCGGTCGCACACCGCGAACAGCGGCAGCAGACCGATCGCGGCGTGCTCGGCGGCGTGTACGGCCCCAGGTACAGATAGAACGTCGAGCCCGGCCTCGTCCAGGATCTCCTGGGGCAGCGAGTACCAGACCGCAGTGGTGCGCAGTTCGCGCACAGGCAGCTCGAGCGGGGTCTCGCCGAGCAGTTCACCGGTGTCGATCCGTCGGCGCAGATAGGAGACCACCTGGTTGCTGACGTCGACGGTGCCGAGGTCGATTTGCAGCGGCCCGTACCGCGCCGTACTGCGCTGCGCCACGATCGCGATGTCGGTGACGTCGCGAGCCGAGGTGGACCACGGCGGTGACTCGGCGTGGACGACGGCGACCCGTTCGTCGAGGTCGAGGTCATCAACGACGTAAGAACGTCCCTGGTGCAGGTAGACCGCGCCGGGATGGACCGTGCCGTGCGCGGCGCCGGCGTCCACGGTGCCGATCAAGGATCCCGTCCCACCCTCGACCACCGACACCGGCCCGCCACCGGTCCCGCGGATGTCGGCGTCGGGCCGGTCGTGCTGCGTCCAGTACCAACCCGCCGGACGTCGGCGCAGCGCGCCCTCGTCGACGAGCGCCGCCAGTACCGCCTCCACCTCCGCGATGCCGGCCGCGTCGGGCGTGCGGGCGAAGGTTGCGACGTCGACCGGCCGCAGGGGCAGTTCGGCGGCCGCACAACACAACTGAGGCCCGAGCACGTACGGGTTCTGTGGGTCGCAGACGCTGGCCTCGACCGAGCGGCCGAAGATCGCCTGCGGGTGGTGCACGAGGTAGGTGTCCAGCGGGTCGTCCCGCGCGACGAACAGCACCAGAGAGGCCGCGCCAGAACGCCCGGCGCGGCCGGCCTGCTGCCACAGCGAGGCCAGCGTCCCGGGGAAGCCGGCCAGGATCACGGCGTCCAGGCCGGAAATGTCCAGACCAAGTTCGAGCGCGTTGGTGGCCGCGACGCCGAGCAGTTCGCCTGAGGTCAGCGCCGCTTCCAGCGCGCGGCGCTCCTCGGGCAGGTAGCCGGCCCGGTACGGCGCGATCCGCGCCACGAGCGCATCCAGCCCGGCCTCGGTCAGCCGACGCTGCGCACCGAGGGCGGCGAACTCCGCGCCCCGCCGCGACCGGACGAAGGCGAGCGTCCGCGCTCCCTCGACCACCAGGTCGGCCAGGATTCGGCCCGTCTCGGCCCCCGCGGCGCGCCGGACCGGTGCGGCGTTCTCGCCGCGCAACGCGGTGAACGGCGGCTCCCAGAGCGCGAAGGTCTGCCGTCCGTGCGGTGAGGCATCGTCGGTCACCGCGGTGACCGTGGTCCCGATGAGCCGGGCCGCGGCCTCGGCCGGGTTCGCCACGGTCGCGGAGGCGAGCACGAATACCGGAGACGAGCCGTACTGGGCGCAGATCCGTCGAAGCCGACGAAGGATGATCGCGACGTGCGAGCCGAACAGGCCGCGGTAGGCGTGACACTCATCAACGACCACGTAGCGCAACCGCCGGAAAAAAGCGGCCCAGCGGGAATGGCCCGGCAGCATTGCGCGGTGCAGCATATCGGGATTGGTCAGCACCCAATTGGCGTGTGAACGGACCCAATCGCGTTCTTCGAACGGGGTGTCGCCGTCAAAGGTCGCGGCGCGCAGCCCGGCGACGTCGAGTTCGGCGAGGGCGCGAAGTTGATCCCCGGCCAGTGCCTTGGTAGGGGCCAGATACAGCACTGTGGACCGGTCGTCGGCGGTCAGCGCAGCCAGGCCGGGTAATTGGTAGGCCAATGACTTGCCGGACGCCGTGCCGGTCGAGAGCACCACCGATCCGCCGTTGTGGGCGGTCGTCGCGGCCGAAGCCTGATGAGCCCATGGCCGCGCGACACCACGGCCCTGCAGACGCGTGATCACAGCCGGAGGCACCCAGTCCGGCCATTCGACGGTACGACCGTTGCGCTGAGCGACGTGTTCCACGTGGGTTACCGGCGAGTCTCCGGGCGGCACACCGAGCAGCAGGCGGTCCAGCAGCTCCTGCACCCCGAAGCCCTCCTCCTGTGCTGTGGCATGCTCTTCGCAGCGCACCGAGCGCAGCCGTAGCAATTATCGAACGGCGTCCCGGCGACTTTCGAGGTAGGTGGACAGGTGGAGCTTTCAGTCTCCCGGCAATCAGTCGACGGCGTTCCCGTCGTCGCCGTGAGCGGCGAGGTGGACGTCTATTCCGCGCCGGCTCTCAAGGAGAGTCTCACCGATCTACTCCAGTCCGGCGTCGCCACCGTCGTGGTCGATCTGAGCGACGTGGCCTTCCTCGACTCCACCGGCCTCGGCGCCCTGGTTGAAGCCCGCACGGCGACAACCGAGGCCGGCGGCACGCTCCCGCTCGTGTGCGACCAGGAACGTATTTTGAAACTGTTCGCGATCACCGGCCTGGACGGCGTCTTCGCGATCCATCCGACCGTCGACGCCGCAGTGTCCGCGCTCCAGGCCTGACCCCGACACCCACGCTTTCCGGTTGGTCACTGACCACCGCGACACCATAAGTGATCCGCGCGAGGCCTCAGATCCTGTGTACCCGCTCGTTCGGAGCCTCTCAGGTCGGGATAAACTTCGCGGGTCAGCGCCGGATGGGGTCGAACTCTGCGGACTCCCGGTGCACAAATTCGTAATCGGTGATGGGCTCCCGCGCGTCGCCGTGACCTGAAACAGGGGAGTTCTATGGCCTCGCACTTGCTCGCTGAACCAGGCATCAGTTCTGGTGAAAAGGGCGCTGTGGCGGTGATCGGCCTGATCGCCATCGCCGCTCTCGTCTTTGCCTACACCCTGGTGCGGGAGGTGCTCAAGGCCGACCAGGGCACGCCGAAGATGCAGGAGATCGCGAAGGCGGTCCAGGAAGGCGCGAAGGCGTACCTCAACCGGCAGTTCCGCACCCTGGCCGTCTTCTCGGTCATCGTGTTCGTGCTGCTGCTGTTCTTGCCGGTGAACCAGGGTGGGTTCTCCATCCAGCTCGGCCGCGCGTTGTTCTTCATCGTCGGCGCGGTGTTCTCCGCTTCTGTCGGCTACATCGGCATGACCCTCGCGACGCAGGCCAACGTGCGTGTTGCCGCGGCGGCCCGTGGCGGCGGTCGCGAGCGTGGCTTCCACGTCGCGTTCCGAACCGGCGGCATCGTCGGCATGCTCACCGTCGGCCTCGGCCTGCTCGGTGCGAGCGTCGTGCTGTTCATCTACAACCAGAACGCCCCGACGGTGCTCGAGGGCTTCGGTTTCGGTGGCGCCCTGCTGGCCATGTTCATGCGTGTCGGCGGCGGCATCTTCACCAAGGCCGCGGACGTCGGCGCTGACCTCGTCGGCAAGGTTGAGGCCGGTATCCCCGAGGACGACCCCCGCAACGCCGCCACCATCGCCGACAACGTCGGTGACAACGTCGGCGACTGTGCCGGTATGGCGGCCGACCTGTTCGAGTCCTACGCCGTGACCCTCGTGGCCGCGCTCATCCTCGGCCAGACCGCCTTCGGCGCGGAGGGCCTGCTGCTCCCGCTCATCATCGGTGCGATCGGCATCGTCAGTTCGTTCGTCGGCATCCTGACCACGAACCTGCGCACCAGCGACCGCAACGGCCTCGTCCCGATCAACCGTGGCTTCTTCATCACTGCCGCCGTGTCGCTGATCGGCGTCGCCATCGCGTCCTTCACCTTCCTGCCCAGCACGTTCGCAGACCTGAAGAACCACGTTTCGGACGCGACGGGCAACCCCGCCGTCATCGCCTTCGTGGCCGTCCTGATCGGTATCGTGCTGGCCGTTCTCATCCAGCAGATCACCGGCTACTTCACCGACACCGTCCGCAAACCGGTCAAGGACGTCGCCGACACCTCGCTCACCGGCGCGGCGACGGTCATCCTGTCCGGCATCTCGCTCGGGCTCGAATCGGCTGTCTACTCGGCCATCCTGATCGGTGGCTCGCTCTTCGGCGCGTTCCTGCTCGGCGGCGGCAGCACCTATGTCGCCCTCTACGCGGTCGCGCTCGCCGGTTGCGGCCTGCTCACCACCGCGGGCGT
>JBDTFN010000036.1:0-5223 GCA_039937915.1 Jatrophihabitans sp.
CGTCACGGACATGAGCGTGCGTGTTCGCGTCGAACGCCACCATCACCTCGTCGAAGTCAACGAATACGCTGGCCGCCGTCGCAGCTAACCGATCCTTGCGGTGGCCCTCAGGTAGTCGGGCAATGCCGTGATCGACCTCGGCGGCAGTGATGGCCGTGGTGACAACCGTCCCGCCGTCTCGGGCCACGCCAGTGACCGTGATATTAGTTAGTATCTGTCAAGCAAATAGTCTGAGTGGCGGTCAGGAGTCACGCGTGGCAGTAGGTGAGCAAGCATCGTCGAACGGTGTGACTACTGCACGCAGCGGTCGGCAGGCGAAGGCGGAGGCTCGGCGGGAGCGTCTACGTAACGACCCGCACTACAAGTGGATTGCGCTGTCGAACACCACCCTTGGGGTGTTGATGGTGACGATCAACTCCTCGATCCTGTTGATCGCGCTGCCGAACATCTTCGACGGGATCAAGCTCGACCCGTTGCTGCCCTCGAATGTGAGCTACCTGCTCTGGCTGATCCTGGGCTTCCTCGTGGTCACCGCGGTACTCGTGGTGAGTCTGGGCCGCGTCGGGGACATGTACGGCCGCGTCAAGATGTACAACCTCGGCTTCGCCATCTTCACCGTCTTCTCGATCCTGCTGTCGGTGTCCTGGATGCACGGCACCGACGCAGCCCTCTACCTGATCATCATGCGAATACTGCAAGGAGTCGGCGGCGCATTCCTGTTCGCCAACTCCAGCGCCATCCTCACCGACGCGTTCCCGCAGAACGAGCGAGGTATGGCGCTCGGCATCAACAGCGTCGCCGCGATCGCCGGCTCCTTTATCGGGCTGGTGCTCGGCGGAGTGCTCGGACCGATCAACTGGCACCTGGTCTTCGCCGTCTCGGTCCCGTTCGGTCTGTTCGGGACCGTCTGGGCCTACCTCAAACTGCAGGACACCGGTATCCGGCAGACAGCGAAGATCGACTGGTGGGGCAACATCACCTTCGCCGTCGGTCTGGTGGCTCTGCTCGTCGGCATCACTTACGGCATCCAGCCCTACGGCGGACACAACATGGGCTGGACCAACCCGACCGTGCTGGCCGAGATGATCGGGGGGCTTGCGGTCCTCGTCGTCTTCGCGGTGATCGAAACCAAGGTCGACAGCCCCATGTTCCAGCTGCCGCTGTTTCGAATCAGGGCCTTCACCGCCGGCAACATCGCCAGCCTGCTGTCGGCCCTGGGCCGCGGCGGGCTGATGTTCATCCTGATCATCTGGTTGCAAGGCATCTGGCTGCCGCTACACGGCTACGACTTCGCCCGGACGCCCCTGTGGGCCGGCATCTACATGCTGCCGCTGACGCTCGGTTTCCTCGCCTCTGCCCCCATCTCCGGCATCCTGTCCGACCGGTACGGAGCGCGTCCGTTCGCCACCGGCGGAATGGTCATCGCCGGAGGCAGCTTCGCGTTGTTCCTGCTGCTGCCGGTCAACTTCTCCTACATCTGGTTCGCACTGATCCTGCTCCTGGTCGGCGTCGGCATGGGCCTGTTCGCCTCGCCGAACCGCGCCGGAATCATGAACAGCCTGCCGCCGAACCAGCGCGGCGCCGGTGCCGGCATGTCCGCAACGTTCCAGAACTCCGCGACGGTCCTGTCCATCGGCATCTTCTTCACGCTGTTGATCCTGGGTCTGTCGGCCACGCTGCCCGCGCACCTGTACCAGGGTCTGATCAGTCAAGGAGTACCTGCGGTCTCGGCGCACCAAGTCGCAGCGCTGCCACCGGTGGGCACGCTGTTCGCTGCACTGCTGGGCTACAACCCGATCAAGAGTTTGCTCGGACCGCAGGTGCTGGGTTCGCTGCCACCCAGTAACGCTGCGACGCTGACCAGTCGTGGCTACTTCCCACACCTGATCTCGGGCCCGTTCGAGAGCGGACTGCAATACGCGTTCATCTTCGCGATCGCAGCCTGCCTGATCGCAGCGGTGGCGTCGTGGTTCCGCGGCGGCAAGTACCACTACATGGAAGGCGCCGAACTGGGCCGGAGCAGCGCAGAGTCCTTGCGGCCGCCTAAACCTGCGGGCGCGACCGGCGGGTCGGTCGGCGTCGCGGTCCCTGCCGAGCACATGCCCGAAGGCAGGGACGGACTGCACGGCCCGGCCGCGCCCGCCGGGCTCGGCAGTACCTTGCGGGGGCGGAAGAAGTGACGACGTCCGAGCGCCCGCAGCACACCGCGCCACCCGACGAACAGACCGCGGAGATCGCCAGCCGGGTCCGGCTGATCGTCGGCCGGCTCACCCGCCAGCTGCGGCTGCACCCCGCCGGGGACGGGCTCACCTCCACCCAACTGGCCACGCTGGCCACGATCGAGCGTTGCGAACCGTTGCGGATCGGCGACCTGGCGTCTGCCGAAGGCATCTCTGCCGCGACGATGACCCGCGTCGTGGCTACCCTCGCCGAGCACGGCCTGGTCGAACGGCGTACCGATCCCGATGACGGGCGCGCCTGCCAGGTGTTGTTGTCACCGCACGGGAACGAGGAGGTCCGCCGACTGCGCAGTCAGCGCACCGGCTACCTCGCCATCCGTCTCGACGCGTGCACGCCCGAGCAGCGCGCCACGCTCGCGGCCGCGCTGCCGGTGCTGGAGCTGATCGCCCAAGACCCTCCGGTCGAGGCCTGACTCGAAGCGAGCGAAGGAATCACCGCGCCTGCCGGCTGATCGCGCTACGGCGTTATCCACGGTGAGTCACTGCGCGATCACCATTAGCGCAGGGCGGTGAGACCGGTCATGGTGGGTACGAGTAGTAGCCCGAGCGCTGTGCTGGGTGAGTCGAAGATCGGGATACCGGCCGGAATCGGAATGCTGCGCAGCTTTCGTCCTGAGCTGGTGTCGAACTGGGCGAGTGTTCCTGCCTGGTTGTCGAGGCTCCAGAGGTCGCTGCCGATGAGGATTGGTGAGCTGTCGGCGCCGACGAGCTTGTTGCCCAGTTTGTGGGCGTCAAGGTCGATGGTTTGGATTCCGCCGCCTCTGCAGGGTACGAAGATGCGGTTGGTGGCCTGGTCGTAGGCCGGTCCGCCGTCTGGATCGCTGCCGCATACGTGGGCGATGGTGGCGACGGGCGACAGGTCTGAGCGGCGCAGGATGAACCCGATATCGGTCTTGCCGACCGCGAACAGTTCGCCGTTGGGCAGCAGCACCGGATTGCCCGTTGCGAGGTCTTCGTCGCCGCCGGCTGTGCGGTCCTTGTAGGAGGCCACGGGTGCGAGATCCGGGGAGAGTTCGACGACGCTCTCGGTGTATTCCTGCGGGTCGGGGCCACCTTGGGGTGGGTCAGGATTTGCGTTGCCGGTGGTCACGAAAAGGTGTCCCGCAGCGTCGAGAGCCGGTGCGCCACCGGACTCCCAGATCGCGCCGCCGTGTCCGTCGGGTGCGACCTGGAAGCTGACCTCGTGGGCCGGCCCGCTCTCATTGACTCCCACGACCCAGCCGTTGTAGGTGCCGCAGTCGCCGTCGTTGCCGCCGTAGGCGATGTAGATTCGCCCATTCCCGAGTGCAAGCGAGGCGCGTTGCAGCAGTTGGGCGGGGTGCTCGCCGGACGGTAGAGGCGGGTCGACGTCCTCGGACAGGGTGACGGCGCCGGTGGCGACGGACAGGCCTTCAAGACGGTGGGTGACGCCGCCTCGACCGTCGCTGATCTCACCGACAACGTAGAGCGTCCCGGTCCGTGGATCGATGACCGGCGTGCTGGTGATACCGAGCGGATCGATGTCGCCGCAGCCGGCCACTGATTGCACGTCGGTCAGTGGGCGTCCTAGCGATACCGACCAAAGCACCGCCCCATTTCTCGGGTCCAGCGCAACCACCCGGTTGTTCTCCGTCGCTGCGATCACGCGCCCGGCATCGACTAACGCTTGACCTCTCACCGCGCCGCCGAGATCGTCGGACCACACGATCCGGGCATGATCGAAGGACACAGACGAGGCCACGGCCCCAGTGCGCGCATCGTCGGCGTGATAGGCCGTCCACGACTGCGGTACACCCGCGTCGGCGGAGGACGGGGCGCGTGCGGAAGTTTCGGCCGGCGAAGCCCCAGCGACACCTTCGGTTGGCGGGATGGTTGACGCCGTCGAACCAGCATGACTACAACCGCCTAGGACTGGCATCGCCAATCCTATGCCGACTGTGACTCGAGCAAGGTGCCGTCGGGGGTCGAGAGATGGCCTCGGGTTCGACGACGTACCGACAAGTCGATTCCCGGTGCGACGCGGGCCGGTCCAGGTGCCCGTCGACCGCTGCCGCCGAAGCCATTCCGGCCGCGCGCTCGCGATCTCGATCGTTCTGGACGGGGCTCGCCCGCGGATGGCGATGATCCTGCGTCAGGTTCCGCTAGCGGAATCGACGGCGAAGGTCGCGAGCTGCAACCCCGGTGGAGGGCGCAACGGTTCAGGTTCGGTTTCGGGTAGCGACGCGGTGCCAGATCCGAGATTGGGACGGGGACGTCGGGGCACCCCGGCGGCGCTGCTCCCACCACGGCCGCTGTAGACGAACAACCCGTTGATCGGGTCCGGCACGGCGTCGAGCGCGCCACGAACGGCCGCACTGTCGCGAAAGCGGAGCCAGTCGCTCTCATCGACGAAGCCGAGTTCTAAGAGCACACCCCAGCCGCGCACAACCCAGCTCCACTCGTGAGCGCGGTTGGTGAGCGCGGCTTCGACCAGTCGCTCACCATGAGCCGCACGCCATCGCCGCGCGGGCGCCCAGGCACCGTCAGCAACTTCGATGGTCCAGAACTCCATATCTGCAGGATGCGCTTCACCCGCAAGTCCGGCAAGCAGCAAGTGGCCTACCCAGCCCGGTCACCAACGGTCGCTGAGGGATCCTCAACCTGTGCTTGCGTCGGTGGGGCGCGGCAAGCGCGATGCCGAACGTCGTGGCCGGGGGATGGCAGGGTGTGGTGATGCCGCAATGTAGAAGCGCCGTAGTCACCGGAGGGTCCACCGGCATTGGCCTGGCTACCGCCGTCGCCTTGGCACGGGCTGGCCTCGACATCACGATCGTCGGTCGTCGAGGCGAGGCCTTGCGATCAGCCGCAGTCACTCTCGGCGCCTTTGGCGTGGTCGTCGAAACGCGCATCGCCGACATGGGTGACCCGGACGCGCCGGCGCAGGTCGTCGATACGCACGTCGAGCAGTTCGGTGGGATCACTGCGTTCGTGGCCGCCGCTGGGGCATGGGAATCGAAGTCGATCA
>JBDTFN010000037.1:0-9542 GCA_039937915.1 Jatrophihabitans sp.
CCCGGCGGTACCCATGGGTACCGCCGGGTCGTTCTGTACGTGTTGGCAGGTCTGGCTCGGGGTCAGTCCTCGGGCGTGGGGACGACGGCCACCGGGCAGGTCGCATGGTGCAGGACGCCCTGGCTGACCGATCCCAGCAGGGTGCCGACGAGTGCATGCCGCCCCCGTGTCCCGACGACCAGCAGGTACGCCGCTGCGGACATGGCCACGAGTCCGGCCGCCGGTCGCTCCCTGATGACGTTCGCGCGCACCTCGACGTCCGGGTAACGCTCGCGCCAACCGGCCAGCGCCGCGGACAGCCACATCTCGGCGCGTTGCGGCGGCGGCGGCTCAGCCCGCCACATCGCCTCGGCCAGCAGATCGGGGTGCCAGCACAGCACGGCGTTCAGTCGTAGGCCTCGCCGGCTCGCGAAGTCGAACGCGTACTCGATGGCGGCCTCGGAGGACTCCCGGGCATCCACGCCAACCACGACCGCGGCGTGCTCGGCGGGATCACCGGCCGGTCCGCGCAGGACGACCGCCGGGCACGCCGCACGGGACGCCACCGTGATGCCGACCGAACCCAACGCCATCGATCCGAGGCCGGCAAGCCCCCGTGACCCGAGCACGATGCTCGACGCGTTCTTCGACTCACCGAGCAGCGCGCCGGCCGCGTCATTCTCCTGCACAGTCGTTTCGACCTCGAGGTCCGGAGCCTGCCCGGTCACGTACTGCACCGCCTCGTCGAGGTACCCCCGGGCCGCTGTACGCACGGCGGCGAGTTCTGGATCGGGCAGCTTGCCGAACATGCGCAGTGACTCATAGGTGACGTCGCGGCCCAGCGCACAGACCAGCCGCAGCGGGACCTGGCGTGAGTGTGCTTCCTCGATCGCCCAGTCGAGTGCGGTCAGGGTCCCGGGGGATCCGTCGATGCCGACCACGATGGGTCTCCGGTCTGATGTCATCGCTGCGTCCTTTCATCCGGCGATGCGCTGAGTAGCGCCCGCGTCTCCTGTGCGATCTGTAGGTCTGCGCGCGCGGCGATCACGACCACCAACCTATCCATGCGAGCCGACCGGCGACCAGGTCCATCCGGTGATCGACGGATCGTCCTCGCCGTACTCGCGGGTGTACGCCCGGGCGGCCAGCCTGGCGTCGGTCATCTGCTGGCGCAGCACGGCGGCGCGACCTTGCAGGCTCGGAACGCGGTCAATGACGTCGATGACGAGGTGGAAACGGTCCAGGTCGTTGAGCATGACCATGTCGAACGGCGTCGTCGTCGTGCCCTCTTCCTTGTATCCGCGGACGTGGATGTTGTGGTGGTTCGTGCGCCGGTAGGTGAGCCGGTGGATCAGCGTCGGGTAGCCGTGGAAGGCGAACACCACCGGTCGGTCCGTGGTGAACAGCGCGTCGAACTCGCGGTCGGACAGCCCGTGCGGATGCTCGGTGTCGGACTGCAACCGCATCAGGTCGACGACGTTGATGACCCGGGTCCGCAACGTGGGCAGATGCTCGCGCAGAATTGCCGCCGCGGCGAGGGCCTCCAGGGTGGGGACGTCACCGGCGCAGGCCAGCACCACGTCCGGTTCGCTGTCCGGCCCGGTGTCCGCGGTTCCAGCCCACTCCCAGATGCCCAACCCGCGCGTGCAGTGCGCGATCGCCTCGTCCATCGTCAGGTAGGTCAGCGCAGGCTGCTTGCCGGCGACGACGACGTTGACGTAGCCGCGGCTGCGCAGGCAGTGATCGGTCACCGACAGCAAGGTGTTGCTGTCCGGCGGCAGGTAGACGCGGACGACCTCGGCCCGTTTATTGAGCACGTGATCGAGGAAGCCCGGATCCTGGTGGGAGAAACCGTTGTGGTCCTGACGCCAGACGTGACTGGACAGCAAGTAGTTCAGCGATGCGATCGGGCGCCGCCACGGGATCTCCCGCGTGGTCTTGAGCCACTTCGCGTGCTGGTTGAACATCGAGTCGATGATGTGGATGAACGCTTCGTAGCAGGTGAACAGTCCGTGCCGGCCGGTGAGCAGGTAGCCCTCCAACCAGCCCTGACACAGATGCTCGGACAGCACCTCCATGACCCGTCCGTCCACGGCCAGGTGATCGTCGCCGGGCACGGTGAGCGCGTTCCAGGTCCGCTCGGTCCGCTCGAACACCGCGCCGAGCCGGTTGGACGCCGTCTCGTCGGGCCCCATCAGTCGAAAGGTCTCGGGGTTGGCGACGATGACGTCGCGCAGGTACTGCCCCAGTACCCGGGTCGCCTCGCTCAGCTCGGTGGCCGGGGCCCGAACGTCGACGGCGTAGCTCCGGAAGTCCGGCAGCTCGAGATCGCGAAGCAGTGCTCCGCCGTTGGCGTGCGGGTTGGCGCTCATCCGTCGCTCGCCGACTGGGGCCAAGGCCTGAAGTTCGGGGACGAGGGCGCCGTCGTCGGTGAACAGTTCCTCGGGACGGTAGCTGCGCAACCACTGCTCGAGCTGGGCACGGTGCTCGGGGTTGGTCCGGGTCTGGGACACCGGCACCTGATGGGACCGGAAGGTTCCCTCCACCGGTAGCCCGTCGACCTCCTTGGGACCGGTCCACCCCTTGGGTGTGCGCAGCACGATCATCGGCCACGCCGGTCGTTCGACGGGCGCGTCGGACCCTCGCGCGTCGGCCTGGATCGCCGCGATCCGCTCCACCGCGCGTTCCATTGCCGCCGCCAGCTGCTGGTGCACATCGGCCGGATCGTCGCCGACGACGAAGTACGGCTCGTGACCGTAGCCGCGCATCAGCTCGGCCAACTCCTCGTCGGGGATGCGGGCCAGCACGGTGGGGTTGGCGATCTTGTACCCGTTGAGGTGCAGGACCGGCAGGACCGCGCCGTCGCGGGCGGGGTTGAGGAACTTGTTCGAGTGCCAGCTGGTGGCCAGCGGTCCGGTCTCGGCCTCACCGTCACCGACGACGCACAGCACCAGCAGATCCGGGTTGTCGAAGGCGGCGCCGTAAGCGTGCACCAGGGAGTAGCCCAACTCGCCACCCTCATGGATCGATCCGGGCGTCTCCGGTGCGACGTGGCTGGGGATACCGCCGGGGAAGGAGAACTGCCGAAACAACCGCTGCAGGCCGGTCACGTCCTGCCCGATGTGGGCGTAGATCTCGCTGTAAGTGCCTTCGAGGTAGGCGTTCGCGACCAGTCCAGGACCGCCGTGCCCAGGACCGGTTACGTACAGAACGTTCAGGTCACGCTCACGGATGAGCCGGTTCATGTGCGCGTAGAGCAGGTTCAGCCCGGGCGTGGTTCCCCAGTGGCCGAGCAGGCGCGGCTTGACGTGTTCGGCCCGCAGGGGCTCACGCAGGAGCGGGTTGTCCAACAGGTAGATCTGTCCGACGGACAGATAGTTCGCAGCCCGCCAGTAGGCGTCGAGCGCGGCCAGCTGGTCCGGGGAGAGGGGATGCTCGTCAGATGCGCGCGAGCGTCGTTCGGTCATAGATCGGCACTGCCTTTCCTTAGGCCCTGTATTGATCCAATCGGCTGGTCGGTCCGACAAGAAGTGCCGAACGCCGGGGTACCCGTAGGACCTTCGCCCCTGCTCCGTACTAACCGGCAACCACAGGCTGGATCGTATGGGCGATGAAGCGAACGGGGGTGAGTCGATGAACGCGGATCGGATGACGGTGCTGACCCGCCCCACGATGGCGCAGGCTCTCCGCCGCGCGGCGGTGCGCGCCACCCTCGCGCCCTCGGTGCACAACACCCAGCCATGGCGATTCGAGTTGGGCCCGCAGACCCTGGATATCTACAGCGACTCCGCGCGCCGGCTGGGGGTGCTCGATACGTCCGGTCGGCAATTGTTGATCAGCTGCGGCAGTGCGCTGTTCAACGCCCGCGTCTCACTGGCGGCCAGCGGCTACGACCCCATCGTGCACAGGCTCCCTGACCCGGCCCGACCGAGCCTGGTCGCCCGACTGACCGTCGCACCGGGCGGTCCGGCAGCGGGAGCGGGCACCGACGCCGCGAGGGCGCCACTCGCCGCCCTCGATGCGATGGTGGAGTTGCGGCGTACGAACCGGCGCCGGTTCGAAACCGGGGTCGTCCCTGACGACCTGGTGGACCTGCTCGAAGGCGCCGCGGCGCAGGAATCGGCCGTTCTGTTCCCGATCCGCAGCACCGACGACCGCATCGCGACCGCAGTGCTGAGCCAGCGAGCCGACCGCCACCAGAACGCCGATCCGGCCTACCGGGCCGAATTGCGGGCCTGGACGAGCAACGATCCCGAACGTGAGGACGGCGTCCCCACCTTTGCGGTTCCCAGCTCCGGCCCGGCGCACGACGAGCTACCGATGCGGCACTTCGACGCCACCGGGTCTGGCGAACTGCCTGCGCAGACGCAGTCGAGCATGAATCAGTGCCTGGTCCTGCTCGGGACCGAGCAGGACACGCCCGACGCATGGATCGCCGCCGGCGAGGGCTTGGAACGAGTGCTGCTCGAGATCACGCGCCACGGATACTCGGCGAGCCCGCTCACCCAGGTCGTGGAGACACCGTCCACCCGCCAGGCGCTGCGCAAGGAGTTGCACCTTGCCATGCATCCGCACGTGCTGCTGCGAATCGGACGCGCCGACGCGACACCCGCGCCCCGACGCAGGCGACTGGTCGACATGCTGCGCGACACCCCATGAACCAGCCACGGTTCGTCACCGTTCCGCATCGCGCATCGCTAGGCTCTGTTGACCATGGCGCTTCCCCCCGAGTCGACCGACGCCGCATCCGCCGCGCCATCGACGGATGTGCCGCTGCAGAGGGCGCCGCAGCTCGAACTCGATCAGCTGCTCACCCAGTTGATTGACCGTGCGCAGGACGTGCTGGCCGCGCAAGGCAGGCTTCGCAGTCTGCTTGAGGCGAACAGCGCCGTCATCGGAGCGCTGTCGTTGCCGGGTGTTCTGCACCGCATCGTCTCGGCCGCGTGCGAGCTGGTGAACGCACGTTACGGCGCGCTCGGGGTGCTGGCGCCTGACGGCGGGCTGGAGCAGTTCGTCTACGTCGGCATCGACGAGCAGACCGCGAAACAGATCGGTCCGCTGCCCGAGGGCAAGGGTCTGCTCGGTGCGTTGATCGATGATCCGCGACCGATCCGGCTGCGCAGATTGGCCGACGATCCCCGCTCGGTCGGCTTTCCGGAGAACCACCCGCCGATGGTGGGTTTCCTCGGTGTTCCGGTCCGGGTCCGCAACGAGGTGTTCGGCAACCTCTACCTGACCCGCGACAACGACCGCGAGTTCAGCGCCGAGGACGAGGAGTTGGTCGCCTCGCTGGCCGGAACGGCCGGCATCGCCATCGAGAACGCCCGCCTGTTCGAGGAGGCCGGTCGCAAGCAGGACTGGTTGGCCGCCTCGACCGAGATCACCCAGCAACTGTTGGCCAGCGAGGGCGAGGAGCCACTACAGGTCATCGCCCGACGCCTGCAGCAAGTAGCCGGAGCAGACGCGGTCAACGTCGTCCTGCGCACCGATGACCCACGACGACTGATGATCGAGGTGGCTACCGGGGCGGGCGCCGAGCAACTCACCGCCATGAGCTACCCGGTGGAGAACACCGTGTCCGGCCTGGTCCTGGAGACCGGCCAGCCGATCCTCATCGACGACGTCAGCGCGAACCGCGAACTCCGGGTGCACCTCAGCGATGCGGTCAGTGTCGGCGCGTTGATCGCACTACCGCTGGGACAGGCTCCGGCGGTGCGCGGCGCGCTGTTGGTCGCACGCCGGCATGGCCGCCCTCGATTCAGCGCGGCGGACCTTGAGATGGCCGCGACGTTCGCCAACCACGCCGCCGTGGCCCTCGAACTTGCCGACGCGCGTGCCGATCAGCAGCGGGTTGTCCTGTTGGAGGATCGCGACCGCATCGCGCGCGACCTGCACGACCACGTCATCCAGCGGCTGTTCGCGTCCGGACTCAGTCTCGAGGGGCTGGCCTCCGGTCTCGCCCCCGATCCGCGCGCGGATCGCCTCGTCAGAATCGTCGGCGACATCGACGACACCATCCGCCAGATCCGCAGCTCGATCTTCGAGCTGCGAGGGCCGCTGGCCGCCCGGACCGCGGAGCTGCGTACCCGGCTGTTCGAGGTTGCGGCGGACGTGGCGCCCGTACTCGGGTTCCAGCCCCGCCTCAGCTTCGCCGGGCCGGTCGATGCCGTGGTCCCCTCGATCGTCCTGGACGACCTGGTGGCCGTAGTCCGAGAAGCGTTGACCAATGCTGCGCGTCACTCCGGTGCGAATCAGGTCGCGGTCGACGTCAGCGCCACCGCCCAGGAGGTCACCATCGACGTCACGGACAATGGCGTCGGCCTCGGCGACACCACCCGCCGCAGCGGGTTGAACAACCTCCGGCTACGCGCTGAGCATCACGGTGGGTCGTTCGAGATCACCTCACCGCTCCCGCACCCGGACCTGGAAAAGACTCCCGAAGGAGGGACGAACCTGCGATGGACGATTCCGATCAGCTGATTCGGGTTTTTCTGCTCGACGACCATGAGGTGGTTCGTCGCGGCATCGCCGAACTTGTCGACGCGCAACCCGACATCACCGTCGTGGGCGAAGCGGGTACCGCGGCCGAGGCCCTGGCCCGCATTCCTGCGACCGAGCCCCACGTGGCCATCCTCGACGCGCGGTTGCCCGACGGCAGCGGTATCGACGTCTGCCGTGACATCCGCTCGGCGCTACCGGAAGTCCGTTGCCTGATCCTGACCTCGTACGACGACAACGACGCGATCTTCGCTGCGGTGATGGCCGGCGCATCGGGCTACCTGCTCAAGGAGGTCCGGGGTTCGGCCATCATCGACGCCATCCGTCAGGTCGCCGCAGGCAAGTCACTGCTCGACCCTTCGGTCACCGAGCGCCTGTTGGCCCGCCTGCGCGAGGGTGAGCCCGGCAATCCGGAACTGGAGTCACTGACCACGCGGGAGCGTGAGGTGCTCGACCTGATCGCCGAAGGCCTGACCAACCGGCAGATCGGCGAACGGCTGTTCCTGGCCGAGAAGACGGTCAAGAACTACGTCTCCGGCGTGCTGGCCAAGCTCGGCATGCGCAGCCGCACCCAGGCGGCGGTCTACGGGGCGGAACACCGCCGCCGCTGAACCCGTTCGGCGGCTCGGGCCAGTACGTCGGCGTCGGAGCAGAAGCCGGTCCCGTCGCGCTTGAGGCACAGCAGTCCGCGATAGGTCCGATCCGAGCCGACCACGGCGAGCCGACGGCGGCCGGTCCGCAGCATGTGTTGACGCGTCTGCTCGAGCTCGACGTCCGGCGCGACCGTTCGGTCACGCAGTGTCCCGAATGCCGCGGCCGGCCGAGCGTCCGACGTCACGACGGACAGGTCTGCGCGCTCGATGACTGCGGCCAGCACGTCGCCCGACAGAATGACCACAGCGTGGATGTGGTCGTCGTCGAACGCTGCCCGCACCTGTCCGACGGTCGCCTCCGGACCGTGCACCCGAGCCGTACTGATCATTGCGTCAGCGACGGTGCGGGCCCGCTCGAGAAGCGCCATGAGTCGTGTCTACCTCAACTGATGTGGCTTCGGGGTACCGCGGTCAGCAAGACGACCGAGTCTTCGATCGCCCGCACGCCGTGTCGCTGATCCGGGATCACCAGGAAATCACCCTGTCGGCCCTCGCCGACCTCGTCGCCGGCGGTCAGTTGGACGTGCCCGTGCAGCACGTGCAGCGTCGCCTCGCCGGGATTCTCGTGGTCGCTCAGCGCGGCCCCGGCCGCGAGCGCGACCACGGTCTGTCGCATCGCGTGCTCATGACCGCCGAACACGGTCAGTGCCGAACGCGCCGAGGCGTGATTGCGGGCCGAGTCGAGCTGTTCCCGGGCGGTCGTCTCGAGCGAGATGTTCTTGATCATCGGATCTTGTCCTTTTCGGTGTGGCGGGAGGGTCGGGTCGGCTTAGGAGTGCTGACCGGATCCCAGCCGCGGCGAACAGGCCGCGCTCCGGTTGCTTCGCGCGACCGGTAGACGATGTAAGGCCTGGTGAGATACCCGATCGGGGCGGAGAACGCGTGCACCAGTCGGGTGAACGGCCAGGCGGCAAAGAGCAGCCAGGCGATAGTGACATGGATCTGGAAACCAATGGGCGCGGAGGTGATGAGGTCGACCTTCGGGTTGAGGTAGAAGATCGACCGGAAGTAGGGGGACACCGTCAGCCGGTAGTCGTGCGGGTGACCGGTGAGGTTGCCCAGCACCGTCGTTCCCAGCCCGGCCACAAGCGCGGCGACGAGCAGGACGTACATCCCCTTGTCGTTGCGGGTAGTGGCCGAGAAGACCGGACCCGTGGTGCGCCGGCGGTAGATGAGGATCGCGATACCGGACAGCGTCATGACCCCGGCGACGGTGCCCAGGGTGAGCGCGACCGCGTGATAGGCGGTCTCGGAGATCCCGACCGCCTCGGTCGCCGACTCCGGAACGAGCAGGCCGCCGATGTGGCCGAGGATCACGAACAGCATCCCGAAGTGGAACAGCGGGGAGCCCAGACGTAGCAGCCGGTTCTCGTAGAGCTGGCTCGATCGGGTGGTCCAGCCGAACTTGTCGTACCGGTAGCGCCAGACGTGGCCGCCGATGAAGATCACGATCGACAGGTACGGGACGATGATCCAGAGGATGGTTCTCATCGGCGGGCTCCCATGTATTCCGGCGGTGCGAACGGTTCCAGACCGACCTCTTCGGCCGGCGGCCCGGACCGGGCCAACGCCAGGGCCCGCTGTAGGTCCTTCGGCGCGGCGTCGGGCAGTACGGCCCGGATCGTGTCGAGCACGTCGACGTAGGCCGAGCCGGCCTCGGCCAGCGCGGTGCGCAGGAGTTCGACGCCGGCGCGGTTGTCCCGCAGCAATCCCAGACCGGTCTCAGGTGCGCGCGCGGCCACCTCGCAGACGAGGCCGAGATGATCGGGCAGCTCACCTCCGACGAGGGTGACGCCCGCGCCCCGGTAGGCGTGCGTGAACTCCAGCAGCGCCATGCCACGTTTTCGGGTGTCGCCGTGGGAGTAGTAGGTCAGGTACAGGCAGCATCGTCGGCGCAGATCGAAGATCTCGACGTAGTCGCGCGTCAACACACCGGGGTCGGTGCCTTGCAGGTGCGCGACAAAACGCGCCAGCGGAGCTCCCGCCGCGGCCGGTAGCGCGGCCGCGGTCTCGCCCAGCAGAGTGACCTGGTCCAGCAGTGCCTCGTCCGGGTAGTTCAGGCATAGCGCGGCGGCCTGCAGGGCGCGGGTGCGCGCCAGGTCTCCGACCTTCGCGCCACTCGCGCTCACGGCGTCACCTCGTCCGATTCGCTGTCCTTTGCGCGGGCTGGGGCACGCGGGGGCATCAGATCGGCCGCCGATCCCTTGCCGTCCCAGTTGAGCAGGTTGACCTGGCCGCGGCGGTCGGAGGCGTCGACGAACACGTCGGAGGTCTGGCGCTCCCGCAGTGCCTCGAAGTTCTCGATCGCGATCGACTGCGGACCCCCGGAGGACTCCCCGAATGGTCCCGACCCACCCATTCCGGGGCCTCCCTCGAAGTCCAGCGAACAGGCCAACTCCTCGAGCTGATCGG
>JBDTFN010000038.1:0-5238 GCA_039937915.1 Jatrophihabitans sp.
CAGCATGTCGACGAGCGAGGCCGGCAGGTCCTCGTAGTACGCGACCCCGTTGGCGTCGCGGGCGACACCGGTGTCGGGGAATGGGTAGGCCTGCGACCGGGGGACCGGCACGAGCGCCATGGCTACGCCCTACGCCGTCTCGAAGTATCGGCGCGGGTTGTCCACGAGCATGGTGGTGATTTGCTCGTCGGTCACGCCGGCCTCGCGCAGTGCGGGCAGCACGGCGTCGTGGATGAAGGTGTAGTGCCAGTTGGGCGCGATCTGGCCGATCATCTCCGCCGGGAACCAGTCGATGTGGCATGAGGCGTCGTGCGCGAGCACGATCTGGTCGGTGAAGCCTTCGGCCACGAGCGCGACGATGGTGGCCACCCGGTCGTCGGTGGGTAGCAGGACGTCCAGGCCGAAGCGGTCCATGCCGATGAACGAACCGGCATCCAGCAGTCGGCGCAGGTAGTCCAGATCCGTGGTGTCGCCGCTGTGCCCCACAACGACCCGGGTCAGGTCCACGCCCTCGCCGAGCAGGATCTCTTGCGCGATGAGTCCGGTCTGGTGCGGCGCGCTGGTATGCACGGTGATCGGGACACCGGTGCGCTTGTGGGCCTCGGCGACGGCCTTGAGCACCCGTTCGACGCCGGGCGTCAGCTGGTCCTCGATCGCGCACTTGAGGAACGCAGCCTTGATGCCGGTACCGGCGATGCCCTCGGTGATGTCGCCGACGAACATGTCGATCATCGGCTCGTCACCCCCAAACAACGTTCCGGGGCCGACGAAGTGGAAGAAGAACGGAACATCGTTGTAGGTGTAGACGCCCGTCGCCGGGACGATGTTGATGTCGACCTGTTCGTTGACCCGCGCGACTCGCTCGATATCGCGACCCAGTCCGATGACGGTCGGGTCGACGATCGTGTCCACGCCCCGGTCCTTCAGCGCCTGCAGGCGGGTGACGGCGTCGGCGACCCGCTGCTCCTCGTCCCACAGCGCCGGATAGTTGCGCCGGATCTCCTCATTGAGCACGAACACATGCTCATGCATCAGTACTGTCCCGAGGGAATCAGAGGCCACCGGGCCTCGTACGGTCGACACTTCGGCCACAGGAGCCACCTCTCGTGAGCGGCGTGCCGGCCGGGTTCGGCCGAGGCGGGGCGCCGCCGCCCGACACACCCGACGCTATCGACTCTGGGTGGGCATGACCATGCTTTCGCGCCCCGATCCCGCCGGAATGGACGAGCCGATCAGTGTTGCCGCCATTGGTGGCCGTACCGGGCGAGCAGGTCGGTCGCCTCGCGAGGGCCCCAGGTCGCGGCCTGGTAGAGCGGGATCTGCTGATCGTCGGCGGCCCACTGGGCCAGGATCGGGTCGACGATGCGCCAGGACCGGCCGACCTCGTCGGCCCGGATGAACAGGGTCGGGTCGCCGCGCAGCGCGTCCAGGATGACCCGTTCGTAGGCCTCACTCTGGTGGCCCTCGAAGCCGGCACCGTAGGAGAAGTCCATCGACGCCTTGCGGAGCTCGAACGCCAGCCCGGGCACCTTCGCTCCGAACCGAAGGCTCAACGTCTCCTCGGGCTGCACCTGGACGATGAGCGCATCCGGCTCCTGGCTGGCCTCGTTGGTCGGGAAAAGGGGCAGCTGCGGCGGGCGCTGGAAGTGCATCGCGACTTCAGTGACCCGGGTGGGCAGTCGCTTGCCCGTACGCACGTAGATGGGGACACCGGCCCAGCGCCAGTTGTCGATCAACAGCCGCAGGGCGACGAAGGTCTCGGTCGAACTCAGTGGATCGACCCCGGCCTCGTCGCGGTAGCCGGGCATCAGATTGTCGCGGGTCCCGCCGCGGCTGTACTGCCCGCGGACGGCGTTGGCGCGGATCTCCTCCTCGGTGTCCCACGTGCGGATCGCGCGCAGCAGCTTGACCTTCTCGTCGCGGATCGCCTCCGGGTGGAAGGACGTCGGTGGCTCCATCAGGAAGAGCGAGAGCACCTGCAGGACGTGGTTCTGGACGATGTCGCGCATCGCGCCCGCGGTTTCGTAGAATCCGCCGCGCTCGCCGACACCGAGGGTCTCGGCGACGGTGATCTGAACATGGTCCACCCAGGTGCGGTTCCAGATGGGCTCGAAGATCGAGTTCGCGAAGCGCAGGGCGAGCAGGTTCTGGACGGTGTCCTTCGCGAGGTAATGATCAATCCGGAAGATCCGGCTCTCCTCGAAGGACGGGGCGATGTCGGTGTAGAGCTGCCGGGAGGACTCCTCGTCCCAGCCGAACGGTTTCTCGATGACGACCCGAGCGAAGCCGTCTCCGGCGCCGACGTTGAGCCCGGCCCGGCCGAGGTTGCTCGCTACGACGCCGAAGACGCTCGGCGGTGTCGCCAGGTAGTACGCCCGGCTGCCCCTCGTGCCGAGCGTCGCATCGCACTCGGCCAGGATTTCGCCGAGGCGGGCGTAGGTGTCCGGGTCGTCGTAGCCCCCGGTGACGTAACGCGCGGAGCTGACGAGTCGCTCCCACAGCGGCGAGGTGCCGTCCTCGCGCTGGGTGGCAGCGCGGCAGTGCGCACGGAACTCCTCGTCGCTCATCGGACTCCGAGCCACTCCGACCAGCGCCAGCTCTGCGGGGATGCGGTCGAGGGACGCCAGCCGCTCGATCGCCGGCAGCAACTTACGGAAGGTCAGGTCGCCCGACGCGCCGAAGATCACCAGGACACACGGCTCAGGTCGTCCGTTCGGGGAGGGCGAATCAGCGGGATCAGAACTCATGCGGTGCTCCTTGGTCGACACGCGAGCGTCAGGCGGCGACTGCGAATCTACGGCCTGCACCGCTCGATACACCGGAACTCGACACCTCGATAACATCAGGTGACCTTGCTGGCCGAGCAGAGAGCACATCGTGACCGACGCGGTACGTCACATCCCCGACGACCTCAAACCCGGCGACGGGCGCTTCGGCTGCGGTCCGTCGAAGGTGCGCCGGGACGCATTGAACCGACTGGCCACCATGCACGACCTGATGGGTACCTCGCACCGGCAGGCGCCGGTGAAGAACGTCGTTGCACGGGTCCGGGAAGGTTTGGCCGAGCTGTTCGCCCTGCCCGGCGGCTACGAGGTGGTGCTCGGAAACGGCGGCTCCACGGCCTTCTGGGACGCCGCTGCCGCAGGCCTGGTCCGCACTCGGGCGCTGCACCTGGTGTGTGGCGAGTTCTCGGCCAAGTTCGCCGGAGTCACCACGGCCGCCCCGCACCTGACGGATCCGATCGTGGTCGCCGCCGAACCCGGCAATGCGCCCGACCCGACCACCGATCCGAGCATCGACGTGATCGCGTGGGCGCACAACGAGACTTCGACCGGCGTGATGAGCCCGGTCCAACGTCCGATGGACAGTGAGCACGCACTTGTCCTGGTCGACGCGACCTCCGGCGCCGGCGGGTTGCCAGTGGACGTCGGGCAGACCGACGTCTATTACTTCGCGCCGCAGAAGTCCTTCGGCTCCGACGGCGGACTGTGGCTGGCGCTCGTCAGTCCGGACGCGGTCGACCGCATCGGTGAGCTGAGCTGCGCCACCGATCGATGGGTACCGGAGTCGCTCAACCTGACGACCGCCCTGAAGAACTCGCGCTTGCAACAGACCTACAACACCCCGGCCCTGGCCACGCTGATCCTGCTGGCCGACCAGATCGAATGGATGCTGGCCAGCGGCGGGCTGGACTTCTGCGTCCAGCGCACCACCGCGTCGTCTGAGCATCTCTACCAGTGGGCCGAAGCCTCGCCGTACGCCACACCGTTCGTGGGCGACCCGGCACTACGCTCGCTCGTTGTCGGCACGATCGACTTCAGTGACGACGTCGACGCGGCGGCGGTAGCCAGGACGCTGCGCGCCAACGGCATTGTCGATGTCGAGCCGTACCGCAGTCTCGGCCGTAACCAACTGCGGGTCGGGATGTTCCCGGCGGTCGAGCCGGCAGACGTCGAGGCGCTGACTGCCTGCATCGACTGGGTGGTCGCGTCCGGAGCCAGTGACGTCGACCCGCCGCGGGGTGCTGGCGCGCGCTGATCACGGCCGTGACGCACAACCGCCGGCCACCCCAGCGGGGCGACCGGCGGTTGCGGTGTCGGTGTTGGGTCAGCCCACGATCTTGTTGGCCGTGAGGAAGGCCTTCGCGATGTCGGCCGGCTTCTTCTGGTTGACCTGAACCTGCTGGTTCATGCCGATGATCGACTCGGTGGTGAGCAGCGCGCTCACCGCGTTGAGGGTCTGCTCGAACTCCGGGCCTTCAGCTGCGAGCACGCTCTGCTTCACGATCGGCGCAACCTGCTGGTAGCCGAAGATGCCCTTGGTGTCGGGGAGGACGACGTACTTGCCGGAGCTGAGCTGGGCGTCGGTGGTGAAGATGGCGATGCTGTCGACGCTGCCCTGGTCGAGCGCGCTGTACTGGCTACCGGTCGGCAGCGCCTTGAACTGGAAGTTGTTCAGCCCGTAGGCCTGCTGGAGGCCGAGCACGCCCTGGTAGCGGTTGCGGTTCTCCTTCGGGCCGGCGTAGGTGAAGGACTTCAGCTTCTTCAGGTCCGAGATCGTCTTGAGGCAGTTCTTCGTCGCGAAGGCCTTGGTCACGGCAACACCATCAGCGTCCTGGAACGGCGTCGGGTTCAGCAGTGCGTAGCCCTTGCCCTCCAAGAACTTCTTGGCACCCTGATAGGTGACCTCGGCCGACTTCGGCTTGTCGCCGAGGTTTGCCAGGATCGCGTTGCTGTACAGGACACCGGTGTACTCCGGGTACATCTGAATCTTGCCGCTGGTGAGCGCCTTGTAGATGATCTCCGACGAGCCGATGTTCTCCTTCAGGTTGACCGTGTAGCCGCGTGCCCGCAGCGCCTGGGCGTAGAGCTCGCCGAGCAGGAACTGCTCGGCAAAGTCCTTGTCGCCCATGGTGACCGCAGGCTTGCCCTTGCCCGGCTGACCGGTGGGCAGGGTGGCCGCACCGGTGCCGGTTGCGCCGCCGGTCGGGCCGCCGGGTCCCGCATTGCTGGACGCTGCGCAACTGCTGCCTGAGCCACTCGCGCCGCCGCTGGGCTGCGCACCCGCCGAGGTCTTGTTGCTAGTACCGGACGAGCCGCAAGCCGCGAGCCCGAGGGAAAGGATGGTGGCGACAGCGACCAACGTCACGCTGCCGGATTTCTTTGTGCGTTTCATTCTTTGGGGCTCCCTTGTTGGACGAAATCCTGCTGGGGCTGTGCTTGGTCGAGACTGGCGGTG
>JBDTFN010000039.1:0-5972 GCA_039937915.1 Jatrophihabitans sp.
TGTGGGTCCCGGCGAAGGTGGCGGACGCGAGTCGTCCGGGCAGACCGTCCGGACCGTCGACCAGCCGTAACGCCTCGGGGCGCACTACGAGCAGGGCCGGCCCGTCCGCGACGCCGGTTGCGACTGCGAGCCCACCCGCGCCGTGGAAAGCCCCCTGGCGGACCGTCCCGGACAGCTCGTTCCCTGCTCCGAAGAAGCGCGCGGCGGCGGGCGACGGTGGGTGGCGGTAGAACAACTCCGGCGGGCCCTGCCCGGCGCACCGGCCATCGAGCACGAGCGCGATCTCGTCGGCGACGTCGACCGCCTCGGCCTGGTCGTGGGTGACGAAGACGGTCGTCGTCCCGGAGGCGTCGTGCAACGTACGCACCAGGTGTCTCATCTCGACCCGCAGTGCGGCATCCAGTTGGGAGAAGGGCTCGTCGAGCAGGAGCAGCTGAGGCGAGAGGACGAGCGCCCGCGCCAGCGCCGCCCGCTGCTCCTGGCCTCCGGAAAGCTCCCCGACGCGCCGGTCCCCGAGGCCGGTGAGCTGTACCTGCTCGAGCACGTCCGCGACCCGCGTCCGCATCTCAGCCTTAGGGGTACGCCGCATCCGTAGGCCGAAACCGACGTTCTGCGCGACCGTGAGGTGGGGGAACAGCAGCGGCTTCTGGAAGACCAGCGACACCGGGCGCCGCTCGGCCGGCACGCCGGTCAGCGGGACGCCGGCCAACCGCACGTCGCCGGCGTCCGCGGTAAGCAGCCCGGCCACGATCGAGAGCAGGGTGCTCTTGCCGCACCCGGACGGTCCGACGACCGCGGTGAACGACCCCGCCGCCACCTCGAGATCAAGGCCATCGAGAGCCGTGACGTCGCCGTAGGCCTTGCGCAGCCCGACGACCGACAGGGTCGCTGTCATAGCCTGGCCAACCCGACGACGGCGCCGGAACGATCGGCGAGCAGCCGCGACGCAGCCAGCACCAGTACCAATGGCGGCGCGATCACGAGCAGGCCCAGGGCAGCGGCGGCGGTCCGGTCCGAGGACCCGATGGCCGCGAAGAGCAGCAGGGGCAGCGTCTTGACCTCGCCGCCGCCGATGAGCAGCGTCAGGATGTACTCGCTCCAGGAGATGAGGAACGTGAACAGCGCGGTCACGGTCAGGGCCGGACGAAGCAACGGCAGGGTGACCGAGACGAACACCCGAACAGGCCCCGCGCCGAGAGCCCGCGCCTGCCGTTCGTAGTCAAGATCGAGATTGGCGAAGGCGCCGGCGAGCAGCGTGGCGGCGTACGGGACGGTCGGGATGAGCTGGACGAGCACAACCCCGGCAGGGGTGTCGGACAGCCCGTACCGGACGAAGAACACCTGTATGCCGAGGGCCACCGCGATCGACGGGACGATGACCGGCGCGAGGAGCAGGAACTGCACGACGCGACGGCCACGGAAACGGTACGCACCGATCGCGCGCCCGGCCGGCAGCCCGATCGCGCACGCCAGCACCGTGACGGCGACGCCGATCGACGTCGAGGTGAGTACGCCCTGCACGGCGTCGGTAGCCGGGGCACCCAGCAGCCGGATCCCGCGCAGCGATCCCTGCTGCGGAACGAGGGCGGGGTAGCGCCACTGCCCGCTCAACGCCCATACCAGCAGCGGGACGAGCGGGATTGCAAGCCCGGCCAGGAGCAGGACGATGAAGCTACGACGCGCAATCACACCGGCCTCCGGGCCAGGCGCGAGGTCAGCGCGAAGTAGGTGGCGAGCAGCACCGTCGAGAACGCGGCGACGAGCACGGCCACGGCCATGGCCTGCGGCCGGAGCGTCAGATCGGTGTCGCGGTAATACTGCAGCGCCACGACCGGCAGGGTGGCCGGGTACGGGCGCCCGAGGAGGCTGGGGATCTCGTAGGAACCCACCGCGAACGCCAGGACGAGGGCGGACGCGGCCGCGACGACCGGCGTCACGAGCGGAACCAGCACGTAACGGGCGCGCTGCCACGGCCGCGCACCGAGCATGCGGGCTGCGGTGTCTAACTCGTCCACCCCGCGGCTCAGGGCCGCCAGCGCGACCACCCCGATGAACGGAGTCTCCTTCCAGACGTATTCGGCCACGATGCCCCACCCGAACCCGTCCTGGGTCAGCTGCGGGAAGGCCGCCGGGGATGCGGTGAGCCCGATCGCCGTCGACAGACGCGACAGCAGCCCGGACTGCGCCAACAGCAGCGACATGCACAGCGCGCCGACCAGATGGGGCACGGCCAAGTTCCCCTGGAACAGCCCGGTGACGATGCGTCGACCCCGGCCGACACGGTGGATCGCCAGCGCGGCCATGGTTCCGAAGGTGGCGGACAGTGCGGTGGACAGCACCGCCACCCGTAGCGTCAGCCAGATCGATGCGCGGACCGCCGGGTCGTGCCACAACGCGCGATAGGCGTCGGCCGACCACGACCAGTCCGACAGGAACGGCTGGTAGCCGAAGCTCTGCGCCAGGGCCTGCCCGACCCCGCCGACGAGAAAGACGCCCACGACGAGCCCGGCCGGCGCGAGCAGAATTGTGATGCGCAGGGCGCGGGGCAACTGCAGCCGTCGTCTGCTCGGCGCACGCGCAGGCGTCCGCAGGGGAGGCGGCGTCGAGCGCGACGCCGTCGAGAGGGTGATCGGAGGAGGAGCCGCCATCGGTCAGCGCTCGAGCACCCGGGTCTTCCAGTCCTTCTCGATCCGGGTGACGTACCCGGAGGCGAGTTCGGGCTGGACGTTGCGCGTCAACATCGTCAGCGACAACACCGACGGGCTGGTCGGGACGGCGGCGAACTCCTGCTGGATCGTCGGCGACGTCCCGGTCAGATCGATCGCGGGGTAGATCCCTTCTGCCTTGTACCGCGCGAGTTGGGTGGCCGGGTTCTGCAACTCGTTGGCGAGCACGAGCGCCGCGGCCCGGTGCGCCGCGTTCGCCGGCACGGCGAGGTTGCTGACGTTGCCGATGTTGCCGACCGAGGGGACGGCCTCGCGGGTGCTCGCCGGGAACGTCCCCTGCTTCACCTTGTCACCGACCGCGCCCGGGCCGTAGGTGAAGTACGCGTCGATCTCCCCGTCGGCGTAGAGCTTCTCCACCTCGTCCTGGGAGGACGGGTAGGTTCTACCGCCGCGCCACAGGCTCGGCGCGATCGCGTTCAGCCGGTCGAACAGCTTCGCCGCCGCCGACGTGTATTTTGCCTCGTCGAACGAACCGGACAACGTGGACGGGCCGCCGAGGGTGTCGTAGAGGATCGTGCGCACGGCCATCGACCCGGTGAAGTCCGGGAGCGCGGGGTAGGTGAAGCGCCCCGGATGCGCCTTGGCCCAGGCGAGCAGGGCAGACACCGAGGCGACGTCGGCCGGTCCCAGCTTGGTCTTGTCGTAGACGAGGGCGGAGTTCGCCCGCTGCCACGCCGACTCGCACCCGTCGACCGGGGTGCCGAAGTCGCTGCTGATCGTCGGATCGGTCTTGCTGATGTACTTGGAATTGGGCAGATCACCGGTCCAGCCGCAGTACCAGAGCTTGGCCTGCACACCGGTGGTGAAGTTCTCCCCGTTGAGCCAGATGGCGTCGACCGACCCGCCGGACGTGCGTCCCGCCTGCTTCTCGCCGAGCACCTTGTTCACCGCGTCGGCGGTGTCGGTGATGCGCACCTGGTTGATCGTCACGCCGACCTTCTTCAACCGGTCGGCCAGGTACCCGTTGACGAAGGTGTTGAGGGTGTCGTCGCCGCCGTACATGTACCAGTTGACCGTCTGTCCGTTCGCCTGGTTCAGCACCGATTTCCAATCCGATGGGTCCAGCGCGGAACGGCCGGTGGAGGCGTCCGAGCCGCACGCGGTGAGCGTCAGCGTGGCGCCGGCCAGGAGCAGCGCGAGGCGTCGGCGGGTGCGGGTCATCGAATCTCCTGTCGAGGTCGGGGTGTGCGGAGCAGCTGGATGCCCTGCACGACGCGCTGGGCGGCGGTGATGCCTACCGCAACGGTGAAGATCCACGCGATCAGTTCGCTGTGCGACGCGAACAGACAGAACGCGATGTAGACGAGAACGGTCTCCGTGCCCTCGGCGAGCCCGCCGACGAAGCGCAGCGAACGGCCGTCCGCTGCGATCCCCTCCACGGATGTACCAAGCTTCTCCAGCAAGGCGGACATGGCGAGAAAGGCCGTTCCCGATACGTAATAGGCCGTGAGCAGCGCGATGCAGGCGATCCGCGCGTCCGGCTGACCCACCGCGACGCCAAGTACGAACCCGGCGTAGATCGAGAAGTCGGCCACGATGTCGAGGAAGCCGCCGAGTTCGCTCGCGCCGCGCCGACGGGCCAGCGGGCCGTCGAGGCCGTCCAGCAGTCGGTTGAGCAGCCACAATCCCAGCGCGAGCCAGGTGGCGTCCCGGGCGATCGCGACGCACGCACCGACCCCGGCGATCCAGCCGACGGCGGTGACCGCCAGCGGCGATACCGGCGTCCGGGCGAGGGCGGCGGCGGCGGAGTCCAGCGGAGTGGCCAGCAGCCGCCGCGCCCTGGTGTCAAGCACGATCCGGCCGCCGAGTGGGCAGCGGCAACAGTTGGCGCAGAGCCGCGTTCTCGGCCGGATCGAGGACGCAGTGCTGGGCGCACGCGGGGACGAGCGCGCCGGTCTCGGGGTGGGCCATCGTGTACGAGCATGCCCGTAACCGCTCCTGTGCCGCCGCGACGCGCTCGTCGGAGCTGGTCTCGTTGCGCTGCATCGCCGCCCACGCCGGGGCGACGACGTCGGCGTCCATGAAGGAGTGCATGACGAAGGTGACCGGCCGGATGCGCGGGTGCCGAGTCACGCGGCGCAGGCCGACCCGCCGCACCATGCGCAGCGTCCACCCGCCGAACGTCGTGATCAATCCGGGATGCCGGGCGAGGACACGGGCGAGGCGCAGCACCAGGACGCCAGGCGGCGCCCCGGCAAACTGCATCCCGCCGAGATGCGCCAGGAACGCGTCGCGCACTCGCAGGTCGGCCGGGTCGAGGTCGTCCAGGATCGGGAAGTAATCGGGCCCGATGAAGAAGCCGTGGGTGGTGCGGTTGCAGCGTTCGTCGCCGGTCTGCAGGGCGCGGAACGGCAGGCGAGTGCCCGCGCCCTTCTCGATCTGCGTCCAGACGGCGTCGCCGGTGACCTCTCGGAAGGATTCGTGCCAGCGGTGGTCGTCCCCGACGAAGGCCGCGGGTTGGAAGCTGAACATGCCGAAGCCGAGGTGCGCGTTCCGGGCGATGACGTCGGCGATCTGGTCGAGGTTGCGCGGGGTGACCGTCATCGTGTGGGCGAGGAAGGACCGCACGTCCTCCTCGCGACGCAGCCGTTCGAACATGGCGGTGAACCGTGCGCGGGCGGGATCAAGGGCCACCTCGTCGGCGGGGCGTTCGAGGCCGCGGCGTCCACTCATGAGCATGTCGAAGTGACCGGCGAAGGACACTCGGCGCAGGCGCGGGCTTCCGTCGTGGTCCAGGACGAGGCGGCGCAGGTAGTCGTAGTCGAAATCGCCATGGCTCATGCTCATCGGCTCACGGCCGTACCCGCGCATGGCGAGCAGGGCCGCCGCGTGATCATCGGGGTCGAGCAGGCTGACCTCGCCGCCGATCAACTGGGCGTGGGCGCGGGGGCCACGTTTCTCGCGCAGCATCCGGAACTGCGCGGCGACCTCGCGCACCGTGTGGCTGCCGACGGTGGCGACCCGGTTGGCGTCGCGGCTGTGATAGCACGGTGTGCAGGACAGATTGCAGCGCGGGAAGACGCCGTGCGTTCCCTCGCAGCCCAACGCGTGCCGACCGAGCAGTTGGGACGAAGTCCGGACGTGGCCGGGTAGGTCGCGCCAGCGGCGACCCAGAGCCTCGCGGGTCTCGGCGTCGACTGGTCTCGTGCGCCGCTCCAGTCGTCGGAGCATCCCTCGCGCGTCCTTGGTCCCGCCGCGAAGGTGCACATGAGGTGTTCGTGCCGGGCGGGTGCCCGGGTTCCGGTT
>JBDTFN010000040.1:0-11813 GCA_039937915.1 Jatrophihabitans sp.
GTGATCTCCTCGGCGCCCAGCTTGGTGTCGCGGGCGTCGACCTCGTGCTCCTCGATGTGGATCGAGGTGAGGACGTCGTCCTGGACGATGCGCTGGTTGAGGATGATCGCGTCCTCGTAGTTGTGACCCTCCCACGGCATGAACGCCACGAGCAGGTTCTTGCCGAGGGCCATCTCACCGTCGTCGGTGGAGGGTCCATCGGCGATGACCTCGCCGACCTCGACGCGGTCGCCCTCGTCCACGATCGGCTTCTGGTTGTAGCTCGTGCCCTGGTTCGAGCGCGCGAATTTCTGCAACCGGTAGGTCTCGTGGGTGCCGTCGTCAGCCATCACGGTGATGTAGTCGGCCGACAGTTCGGTGACCACACCCGCCTTGTGGGCGATGATGACGTCCGAAGCGTCGACGGCGGCACGCAGCTCCATACCGGTACCGACGAGCGGCGCCTCGGCGCGCAGCAACGGAACGGCCTGCCGCTGCATGTTGGCGCCCATGAGCGCCCGGTTCGCGTCGTCGTGCTCGAGGAACGGGATCATCGCCGAGGCGACGGACACCATCTGGCGCGGCGAGACGTCCATGTACTCGACGTCGGACGGGTCGATCAGTTCGACCTCGCCGCCCTTACGACGGACGAGCACCTTGTCCTCGGAGAAGTTGCCCTTCGCGTCGATGATGGCGTTCGCCTGCGCGATGACGTAGCGGTCCTCCTCGTCGGCGGACAGATACGCGATCTCGTCGGTGACGCGACCCTTCTCGACCTTGCGGTACGGGGTCTCGACGAAGCCGAACGGGTTGACCCGCGCGTAGGACGCGAGCGAGCCGATCAGGCCGATGTTCGGGCCTTCTGGCGTCTCGATCGGGCACATCCGGCCGTAGTGGCTCGGGTGGACGTCGCGGACCTCCATGCCGGCACGGTCTCGCGAGAGGCCGCCGGGGCCCAACGCCGACAGACGACGCTTGTGCGTCAGGCCGGCGAGTGGGTTGGTCTGGTCCATGAACTGCGAGAGCTGCGAGGTGCCGAAGAACTCCTTGATGGAGGCGACGACGGGCCAGATGTTGATCAGCGTCTGCGGCGTAATGGCCTCGACGTCCTGAGTGGTCATCCGCTCGCGGACGACCCGCTCCATGCGCGAGAGGCCGACGCGGATCTGGTTCTGGATCAGCTCGCCGACCGTGCGCAGGCGACGGTTGCCGAAGTGGTCGATGTCGTCGGTCTCGTAGCCGTCGTCACCTGCGTGCAGGTGGATCAGGTACTCGATCGTCTTGACGACGTCTTCCTCGGTCAGCGTGCCGGTGGTGATCCCGACGTCGTTACCGAGCTTCTTGTTGACCTTGTAACGGCCAACCTTCGCGAGGTCGTAGCGCTTGCCGTTGAAGAAGAGGTTCTCCAGCAGCGCCTGGGCCGACTCGCGCGTCGGCGGCTCGCCCGGACGCAGCTTGCGGTAGATGTCGAGCAGGGCCTCGTCGGTCGAGCCGATGTGGTCCTTCTCGAGGGTGGCCAGCAGGGTCTCCGACCACGCGAAGTGCTCGCGGATCTTGTCTTCGCTCCAGCCGAGCGCCTTGAGCAGCACGGTGACCGGCTGCCGACGCTTGCGGTCGATCCGGACGCCGACCGTCGAACGCTTGTCGACGTCGAACTCCAGCCACGCGCCGCGGCTCGGGATGACCTTGACGCTGTAGACGTCGACGTCGGACGTCTTGTCCAGCGCGCGGTCGAAGTAGACACCGGGCGAACGGACGAGCTGGGACACCACTACGCGCTCGGTGCCGTTGATGATGAACGTGCCCTTGCGGGTCATGATCGGGAAGTCGCCCATGAACACCGTCTGCGACTTGATCTCGCCAGTGGTGTTGTTGGTGAACTCTGCCGTGACGAACAACGGCGCGGCGTAGGTCATGTCCTTGTCCTTGCACTCCTCGATGGACGCCTTGACGTCCTCGAAGCGCGGGTTGGAGAAGGACAGGCTCATGGAGCCGGAGAAGTCCTCGATCGGGGAGAGCTCGGTGAGGATCTCCTCGAGGCCGGACCGGGAGATGGCCTGATCAGCGACGCGTCCGCGCCACAGATCGTTGCCGATGAGCCAGTCGAACGACTCGGTCTGCAACGCGAGGAGGTTCGGCACCTCCAGCGGCTCACGAATCTTTGCGAAAGAGGTCCGTAGCGGTGCACCGGGGATACCGGACCTGAGGGCGGAACGAGACTTACCGGAGCGCGAGACTGCCAAGATGCGTCCTTCCAAGGACTGAACCGAACAACAACCGACTTCGTACGTCGAACAGAGAGCCGAGCCAACTCACGCAGCACTCTCCACAACCGGTGGACTCTGGCCCCAGAAGGTGCGGGGCACGGGAAAACAGACCCTTGACGGGCCACCGGGTGGATGAGGGCAGCGCAAAGGAGAACAGTAACGCTTTCAGGCACGACAAGCAACCACACCGAAATCGGCGCGCACTGCCGAGCGAGCGCTCACGCCACTCCAGCGAATGGACCGCCGGACGCGAATCTTGCGCCGTTCCCGTGCCGTGCTCCAGAAAGAGTGCCTCGCCGGAGTGCCGACGTCAAGCATTTCCGGTCTTTATGGCGTTTCGCGGGTCAGCCGCTGAGGGACGAAACGGTGTTGATCTTGGCGATCAACCACTTGCCGCCGACCTTCTGCATGATCGCCGAGGCCGCGAACGGGTCCACCCTGCCCTTGGGGTAATTCGCTGAGCTCACGTTGAGTTGGGCGTAGAGCAGCACGGTGAATTGCTGGCCCGACGGCGAGACCGACTCGATCCCCGCCGTGTTGATCTTGGCTACCTGGCCGCTCTTCAACTCCGGCGCGTTCTTCATGATCACATTTGTCATCGTCGCCTGGTAGTCGGTCGTCAGGCGCCCCGTCGTACACGCCACGCCGGACTTCTCCGCCGCGTCGAGGGTTCGGTAGTCGTAGGTGTTGAGGGTCGCGACGCACGTCTTCGCGGCGGCCAGCACCGTCTGGCGCTCGGTGTTCGAGGTGACCGACGCGCCGTTGCCGACGTGATCAGCGATGAACAACGCAATGAACACCGCGGCCACCGCAGCGAAGGCCACTGGAGGTGCCCACGCCAGCCAGGCCGGAACAGAGAAGGTCAACGCTGCCTTCGGCTCCGACTCGCTCGAATCGTCCTCGGCGGTGTCCGTCGCTGGTGCCGATGCCGTCTTGCTCAACGAGGTCTCGGGGACGGTGGCCGTCCCGTCATCTCGATGGCGCGCGCGGGTCCTGGTTGCGCTCAGGTCAGCGTTCGGGTCGACGGGCGGGCCGGAATCGGCAGGCTCGCGGGATGCCGCGGCGCGTTCGCGCGCGAGGCCCGCGGCCCCGCCACCCATGCGACGGGCACGGGACGCGGCGGAGACCGGAGTAGGTGCAGCTTTGGCCTTCCCGGTGTCGGTGCCGGTCTCCACGTCGCTTCCGGTCTCGGAAACGGGATCGGGATCGTCGAAGTTGTTCATCAGCCCACCCCGATCATGTCGACCGAGTCCACGAGCCAGTCGTTCTTGTTCTTGATGACGGTGACCTGCAGGTTCTGTTGGGTGGGCGCGTTGAGTTGGGTGGAGCGGTAACCGTTGAGACTGACCAGGACCACGTACCCGGTGACCTTGTCCTTACTGACCGGGCCGACCAGCGCCGCGTGGGTCACCTTCGAGGTCAGGTCGAATTTGCCCTTCGTCATCGCGTCCAAGGTGGGGGCACGGTTGCTCTTGATATCAACCTGCATACGCGCGGTAGCGCCGTCCAGGGCGCGCTTGAAGTCCGACTCGAACTTCGCACGGCTGAAGGTAGTCAGGTTCGCGACCTCCGTCTGGGCCGCGCTGACCGCAGCCAACTCCTGGGAGGAGAAGGCTTGCACCCCCTTGGCCTTATCGGACTGGCCGCCGCCCACCACGAAGTACACGATGATGGCGGCGAGCATGACGGCGGCCGCGATCGCGGTGGCGATCATCGGCGCCACGTAGCGGCGCGTGTCGGGCATCGTGTTGCGTTCTCCTCGGCTGTTGCTCGGCTGCACGGCCATGGCGTACGAACTTCTTCGCCCGCCCCGGACGGGCCGCCGGGAATGTTACGTCGTGACGGTGAGAATCACCGTAATGACGCCGTCAGGACGGCCATCCAGCCGGCATCGCCCAGTTGGACGTGGCGGAGCGAGGAGTCCACGGCAAGGGTGTTGTCGGTAATGACCCGGGGGTACGCGACCCCGCCACCGGAGACGCTGATCGGGTCCCCACCGGGGATGTTGGCCGAACCGCGCACGTTGGTCCCGCTGCTGACCGGCGCCGTGCAGCGAGCACCCACATTGGGCGAGATCGGCGCCAGCTTGTCGGGCAAGCGCTTGGTGCCGTTGTAGCCCTGGCTCCCCTTGTTCGGGTCGCCACAGTCCTTCGGATCGTTGGCGCTGTTGAGCACCAGCCCGAGAGCACCGACGTTGTGGCCCGGGTGGTTGGGGTCGGCCCTCAGCGCCGAGGGTCCGCCGGACGCCAGCGCCGGGTATAGCTCGAAGACCTGTTCGACGCCGTCGAGGTGACGCACGACGATGTCGCCGACGGTGACCAGATTGGCCAGCACGACGCCGAGACCACTCTGGTTGTCCTTGACGAACTTCATCACCGTCGACAGATCATCCGGGCCGTTGTCGAGCAGGCGCCGGATATCGGGATCGCTGGTCTTGAGCTGCTGGGAGATGAGGTTGAGGTTTTTCGTCCAGACCTTGAGCGCCGGCTGAACGTCGAGCTGGGTGCTCAGCACCGTCGCCGAGTTGTTGATCAGGGCGATGGTGTCCGGGAGGTTCTGCGTCGCCGCCTTGAGCAGCAAGTTGGTCGAGTCCAGCAGGCTGCCGAGGTTCTGGCCCCGGCCGTTGAACGCCTGGCCCAACTCCTCCACTGTTGTGCGTAAGGCATCGATCGGGACCGACTGCACGAGGTCATTGAGGTTGGTCAACAGTTCGTTGGTCGGCGTGGGGATCTTCGTCCGGCTGGCGGGGATGTTGGAGCCGTTATGGACGAAGGGCCCCTTTCCGGTCTTGGGGATGAGGTCGACGTACTGTTCACCGACCACCGAGCGGTCCGTCACGACGGCCGACGCTGCGGCCGGCACCCGGTTCGTCGTGCAGTCCTCGAGGGCGAGGTCGACCCGGATGCCAGTCTTGCGCAGATGGATCTCGCCCACCTTGCCGATCGCGTAGCCGCGGTAAGTGACTTCGGCGTTGGTGAAGATGCCGCCGGAGTCGGCGAAATCGGCCGTCACCGTGCACCCGTCGTTGCCGAACAACCCCTTGGTCAGCCCGACGTACTCCGCGGAGACGTAGGAGACACCGACGAGGGTGATGATGACGAACAGGATCAGCTGCACCTTCGTGGATCGTCTCAACATCGCCGCGTCACTTCCCCGACCTGATGATGATCGGCTGGGGTTCGTTCTTGACCTTCGCCGAATCCTTCGAGGCCAGGTTCAGCCCGGTGCACAGCGCCTTGCTCAACCCGCACAGGGTGTCGGTCAGATCCAGGTTCAACGTCGCATCCAGGTTCGCGTAGTCGCCGCGGACGATTGTGCGGGTGGTGCCGAGCGGGAAGGGGAAGGTTCCCGCAATCTTGAGCGACTCGGGGAAGTCGCTACCGCTGAGCCGCAATTGCGTGAGGACCGGGTTGAGGGCGTTCAGTGAGGTCACCAGGTTCGTCTGGGTCGAGTTGATGACGTTGGTGGCCACCGAACCGAGACGGGACAGGCTGGTCAGCAGCGTCACGAGTTTGGTGCGTTCCTGGCTCAATACCTGCAAAGCGGCTGGGAAGGTGTCAAGCGTGTCAATCAGAACCTGCTTCTGCCGGTTGAGCGTCTGGGCGAGCTTGTCGATGTTGACCAGGGCGTTGGTGATGTCGTTCTTGCCGATGTCCAGCGTGCTGACGAACGTGTTGAGCCGCGTGAGCAGGTCCTTGATCTGCGGCTCGCGACCCTTGAAAGCAGTGACAAGTTCGTTACCGATCACCCTGATCTGACGCAGACCGCCCTCGTTCAGCAGCAGCGATAGCGCGCCGAGCACCTGCTCGACCTCGGCCGCAGATCGGGTGTGGTCGAGTTTGATGACCGACCCGTTGGTGAGGTTGCTGCCACGCTCCTGGCTCATCGGCGGCGCGGTGAGCCCGACGTACTTCTCCCCCAGCAGAGAGGTCTGCGCTATCTCCGCGGTGGAGTTCAGGTCCAACTTCACCGAGTCGTTGATCTCCAGGGTGACCTTGGCCTGCCAGCCTTTGAGGCTGATCGCGCTCACCTTGCCAACCGCCACGTCATTGACCTTGACCGCGGACTGGGGCACCAGGTCAAGCACGTCGTCGAAGTACGCCACGATCGTGAACGGGTGGTTACCGAGATCGGCACCGCCGGGTAATGGTGCGGAATACAGGCCTTGGAAGCCGCACCCGCTGAGCATCAGGACACCCGCTCCCGCCGCGGCGATCATCTTCGTTACACGCATCGTCAGCCACCCACGATCGGGACGCCGACACCAGGGCCGAGCAGCCCACCCAGTGTCGTGCCGATCTGTGTAAGACCCGGGATCTTGAGCAGGCTCGGCTGCTGGGCGAGGAGAGTCTTGCAGGTGCTCACAATTGTTCCCGTCAGCGGCCCGAGCACATTGCCGAGCCCCAGCTCGAAGAGTTTCGGCACGGCGGACAGGACCGCGCACAGCTGTCCCGGGTCGGTCAGCGACGCCAGGTTGCTCCGGGTGGCGATGACACCGAGATCCGGTTGGTAGGCGTGCACGATGTTGGCCAGGGCCACCGGAGCGATCGCCAAGGTCTCGTTGAGCGACGCCTTCTGCCGGACGAGGATGTCGGTGATCGTCCGTAGCCCGCCGACGTCCTTGTGGAACTTCGAGGCGTTCGACTTCACGAAGCGACTGACGTCATCGAGTGCAAGGCCGAGTTGCTTCAGCGCTGCGCCGAGGTCACCGCGTTCGCTGGCCAGATCGCTCGCAACCTGGGCGAGCTGCAGGTTGAATTTGCGGACCTCGCCGTCGCTGTCCTTGAGCGCGCCGGTGAACTTGCGCAGGTTCGTGACCGTGCCGAACAGGTCGGTCCGGCCGTCGGACAGGGTCTTCGCCGCACGGGAGAGGTTGTCGATGCTCTGACCCAGTGCTGCGCCGTTGCCCTTCAGGTTCGCCGAACCTACCTTGAGCAGGGTCGACAGCGCGCCGTTCTTGTTGGCTCCGTTCGGGCCGAGCGCGACGGACAAGGTGTTCAGTGCCTTGTAGATGTCGTCCAGTTCAGCCGGGGCAGCGGTGCGGTTGAGCGGAATAGTGGCCCCGTCGCGCAACTTCGGTCCGTGGCCGGAATAGGCGGTCAGCTGGATGAATCGGTCGCTGACCAGGGAGTTGGCGACCTCGATGGCGCTCGCATTGGCCGGCACGTTGAACCCCTGGTCGTACTCCATCGCTACCTCGACGTACGCCCCCCTGGGGTGAACAACGGTGACCTCGCCGACGTTGACCCCGAGTTGCCGCACCGGCGTGCCGGGATAGATGCCGACTGCGGCGGAAAACTGCGCTTTGATGGTCTTCGAGCCGTTGTTACGGGTCAGGTAGAACACGCCACCGGCGACGATCGCGACAACAACGACGGCAACCAGGATCCGCGTGACAGTGGTGGGCAACTTGGCCATCAGGAACCGCCCTTGATGAGGCTGCCACCGGTGAGCAGGCCGGCCACGCCAGCCCCGTTGAGGTTCTGGATGTAGTTGTCGAACCACCGACCGTTACCGATGACGTTGTTGAAGACCCGGTAGAACGGGCCGAGCAGGGCCAGACCGCGGTCGAGGCTGTCTTGATTGTTCTGCAACAACGTCAGCAACTGGTCGAGGTTGCTCAGCAACGGACCCAACGTCTTTTCGTTGTCCGAGACCAGGCCACGCAACTGGACCGACAGCACCTGGGTGTTGATCAACAATGAGTGGATGGCGTCCCGCCGAAGGTTGAGCTCCTCGAGCAGGAGGTTCCCGTCGCTGAGCAGCTTCTGCAGGTCGGCGTCGCGGGCGGCGAGCACGCCGGTCACGTCGTTGGCGCGGGAGAGCAGGAGACGCAACTGGGTGTCCCGTGATGAGATCGTCTCGGACAATCGGGACAGCCCGCGCACGACCGGCGCGACCGACTTAGCCGTTCCGGAGAAGTCGGTCGACAGCACCCCGAGCGCGTCCTGCAGACCGTTTGTGTTGATCTTATCGATCGTGTCGGTGACCTTGGAGAAAGCCGGGTAGACGTCGAACGGCGTTGTCGTGCGGTCCTTGCCGATCGTCTGGCTGGCATTCTGGCTGTGGGAGCCGACTGAGTCGATGGACAGATACTTCGCTCCTAGCAACGTTCGCAGCTTGATGTCGAGGGTGCTTTGATCACCGACGAAGCCGTCCTTGACCTCGAAGCTCACGTTGACGGTGTTGTTGTCGACGGTGACCGAGCTGACTTCGCCGACCTTGACGCCGGCGATGCGAACGTCGCTGCCTTCTTTGAGATTGGCCGACTCGGTGAACTGCGCCTTGTATTCGACTCCACCGCCAATCAGCGGCAGGGACTTGGCGTTGAAGGCCGCGAAGAGCAGCACCAAAATGAACACCAGGCCGATCGCACCGATAGGCAGCGGATTGCGCTGCGAGAACGATTTGCCGATCTTCGGCGCTCTACGCGTCTTCACCGGCGAGGTGTCGACCTCGCCCCCGCTCGCCGTGGAGGGGCCGTTTGCGTCGCTCATGCGTTGCACCGGTTGTTATCGGCGCCGCCCGCGCCAACCCTGGGGATCGGGATCGTCGCTCCCCCAGGCAGCTTGATGGTGCCCTCGACCGCGCAGAGATAGAAGTTGAACCACGACCCGTAGGACGCGGTACGGATCAGCCCGGCGATGGTCGGCGGCAGCTGCTGGAGCACGAACTTGGTCGTGCCGCTGTTCTGGTTCAGGGTCGACAGCACGCCATTGAGTTGAACGACGTCGTCGCGGAGCGGCGTGCGGACCTTTGTCAACAACCCCGCGGTCGAGGTCGCCAGGCCGTTGATGCCGTCGATGGCGCTCCCGATCGTCTTGCGGTCCTGAGCCAGCCCCGAGACGAAGTTCTTGAGCTGGATAATCAGCTGCGTGAGTTGTTGGTCCCGACTGCTGACCGCACCAAGCGCCTCGGACAGATTGTCAACGACGCTGCCGATCACCGCGTCCTTGTCGGCCAGCGCATTGGTCAGGTCCGCAAGATTGGCCAGCAATGTTTCAAAGCTGCCCGCCTCGCCCTGCAGGGTCTGGACGATCTCATAGGACAACTGGTTGATCGTGGAGGCGTCCAAGCCTTGGGTCAACGGCTGGAAGCCCTGGAACAACACCGTCAGGTCAACGGCCGGCTGGGTCTGGTCCAGCGGAATCGTGTCCCCGGACTTCATCGTGGCGTTCGACGCACCCGCACCGCGGGCGATGTCGAGGTAGCGCTGCCCAACCAGGTTGCGGTAGCGCAGGGTCGCCGTGGTGCTCATGGGCAATGTCCGCGACTTCTGCACGGTGAAGGCAATGCGAGCGACGCTCGGCTGGTCCTTCCGCTTGATCAGCTCGATGGAGTCCACCGTGCCCACCCGGACGCCGGCGATACGGACATCATCACCCTCGCTCAGACCGGTGACATCGGTGAACATTGCCCGGTAAGAGACCGAATCACCGTAGGACTGGTTGGAGATGGTGGCCGCGAGTACGTAGGTGAACACGACGGTCACCATCAAGAAGATGGCGAGCTTGATCAGGGGTGCGAGCAGGCCTCTCATTTCAGGTCCACCTGCTGGCCGCGCAACATCGGCGCGGCAAGGATCGTCGCGACACCGGGGACCTTGTCCGGGTCAGTGCCGAGGTCGCCCGCGATCAGGGTGTTCACCAAGGAGTTCTCCTGGGCCGAACCCAGTGCGGTGTACCCGGCCGCGGACGGCTTGCGCCCACAAGGGTCGTTCGTCAATGGAGCTCCGTCGTTGACGCACCGGTACTTGTCCGGGATCTGGAAGTGCCCGTTCACGATCGGCTGCGGGTTGTCCGGCAGTCCGAAGCAGTTCGCTCCGAGGCCCCGGACCAGCCGAGGCTGCTGCCCCGGCACGTACTTGCCCATATTGGTCAGATCTGCCGTGGCACTGAGATGGATCTGGTTGTTGTAGATCGCCTTGTTCGCCAGCCCGACGAGCTTGGCGATCCCGCCGAACAGGCAGGTGAACTCAGGCGCGAACTCGGCCAGACGCGGATAGGTTTGCGCGGTCTGCTGCGTGAGCGTGATCAGCCGTGATTGGTTCTGCTCGAGGAAACCGGTCAGGACAACCGAGGTGTCAGCGCCGGTCGTGAACAGGTTGTCGATGCCCTGCTTCTTCTCCACGACCGTCTTCATCGTCGTCTGCAAATTCTTCAGCGAGTCGAAGATGTCTGGCGCGACGCCGTTGTACTCAAGCGCAACCTGACCGAGCTTCTTCAAATCCGAGATCAGTTCCTTGGTGTGCGGGTTAATCGCCTTGAGGTACTGGTCGAGGTCGACCAGCGTCTGACCGAGCTTCTCGCCGCGCCCCTGCAGGGCCGTGGCGACCGCGGTCAACGTCGCGTTCAGGTCGGCCGGTCGGACTGCGGTCAACACCGGGAGCAGGTGGTCCAGGACGGTCTGCGCCTCGAGCGCCCCCTTCGTCCGGTCCTGCTCGATGACGTCGCCCTGCTTGATGTACTTCACGTCCTTGGCGTTCTTCGGATCCAGATCCTCCTGCGGGATCGCCAACGCGATGTACTGCTCCCCGAACAGGGTCTTGGGCAGGATTCGGGCCGTCACGTTTTGCGGGATGAGCTTGGCGCGCTCCGGGATGAGCGAGATCGAGACCGTGGCGTCCTTGCCGTTGCTGGAGATCCCGCGGACCGACCCCACGATGAGACCGCGGATCTTGACGTCTGAATCCAGGATCAACTGGTTGCCAGTGCTGTTGGCCTTGAGTTTGATGTCGACGGTATCGGTGAACACCTTGTTGTAGATCGCGATCGACAGCGAGACGAACCCGACCACCATGACGATGAACAGCACCCCGAAGAGTCGACGCTTAGTGACGGTTGCTAGTGATTCTTTGGGCATGTCAACCAGCAATCCGGACGCTTGTGGTGGAACCCCAGATCGCGAACGACAGGAAGAAGTCCAAGACGATGACGGCGATGATTGCGAAGCGCACCGCGCGGCCGACGGCCACCCCCACACCGGCGGGACCACCCGAGGCGTTGTAGCCGAAGTAGCAGTGCGTCAGAATGATCACCACCGAGAAGATGAGCACCTTCAGGAAGGAGTAGACGACGTCGATCGGTGGCAGGAAAAGATGGAAGTAGTGCGAATACGTGCCCGCGGAGTCCTGGAAGTAGAAGACCACGATCGCGTACGACGCGAGGTAGGACGACAGCAACCCGATGATGTAGAGCGGGATCACCGCCACGAAACCCGCGATGATGCGAGTGGTCACCAGGAAGGGCAGGCTCGGCACCGCCATGACCTCGAGGGCGTCGATCTCCTCGCTGATGCGCATGGCACCCAACTGGGCGGTAAACCCACAACCCACCGTCGCCGACAGTGCCAGTCCGGCCTGGATAGGCGCGATCTCGCGGGTGTTGAAGAACGCCGTGATGAAGCCGGAGTACGACGCGACGCCTAGTTGATCGAGTGCAGCGTAGCCCTGCAGGCCGACCTCGGTCCCGGTGAAGAAGCACAGGAAGCCGATGACGCCGACGGTGCCGCCGATGATGGCCAGCGAACCGCTGCCGAAGACAACCTCGGCGAGCAGTCGCAGCGTCT
>JBDTFN010000041.1:0-7325 GCA_039937915.1 Jatrophihabitans sp.
GCCGGCCATTCTCGCCTGGCGGCTCGTCCGTTGCTTCCTGATTCGCTCCGCAAGCGTCGCTCATGAAGCGTCCTCCGGGGTGCGTTTGATGTTGCCCGTCTCGACCGTGATGCCGGCACGGGTTCGATACTCCTGCACGTAGGTCAACAGCGCCGGCCCGGTCGGTCGCCGGCCCGGACGGATGTCGCACGACGCGACCTTGGACTCCTGGATGTGCACGTTCGGATCCAGCGTGATGCCGAATAGATCGTTCGCCGAGTCACCGCTGACGAGTGCGTCCTTGCCGACGCCCCAGTGGTAAGGCAGGCCGATCTGATGCAGGGTGCGGCCGTCCACGAGCAGCGGCGTTATCCGTTCGGTGACCAGCACCCGGGCCTCGATGGCGGTCCGTGCCGTGACGATCGTCGCCCAGCCCAGATGCTCGAGACCCCGCTCTTGGGCGAGCTCGGGCGACACCTCACAGAAGAACTCCGGCTGCAATTCCGACAGATAGGCCACGAAGCGGCTCATCCCGCCCGCGGTGTGATGTTCGGTCAGTCGGTAGGTGGTGAAGACGTAAGGGAACACGTCGGAGGCGGGCTCGGGCGGCGAGGGATTCTGCGGATTGTCCTTTCGGCGGAACACCTGCCGCGCCGGGTTGGCCTGCTGGCGATAGAGCGGGTTACGCACCGGCGATTCAGCCGGTTCGTAGTGTGTGGGCAACGGGCCGTCGAGCAGACCGGCCGGGACGTAGAGCCAGGCTTTACCGTCGCCCTGCATGACGAACGGATCGTCCCCGGCCAGCCCGGCGACCCCGCCGGTACCCGGCTCCGGACGGTAGGACGGCGCTTTGGTCAGTTCGAAGTCGGGAACGTCGTGCCCGGTCCACTTCTGCTCGTCCTCATCCCACCAGACGTAAGCCTTGCGTTCGCTCCAGGGTTTTCCGTCCGGGTCGGCCGAGGCGCGGTTATAGAGGATGCGCCGGTTGGCCGGCCAGGCCCAGCCCCACTCGGGCGCGACCCACGACTGCTCGCTGCCGGGCTTGCGGCGGGCGGACTGGTTCACACCGTCGGCGTACACACCGGTGTAGATCCAGCACCCGCCGGATGTCGATCCGTCGTCGGCCATCTCGGTGTAGCTGCTCAGCATCTGCCCGGCCTTCTCGCCGGTCAGGTGCGCGCCGTTGATCTCGCGCAGCACCGCGTCGGCCGACGGCTCACCGTGCTCGTCCACCGGGTAGTCCCAGGTGAGGTCGAGCAGCGGACGATCCCGTGCGAGCGTCGAGCCGGCGAGCCGTTCGCGCAGCTTGCGGCCGAGGTGGAAGAAGAAGTTGAGCTCGCTGCGGCAGTCCCCGGGCGGCTCGACGGCCTTGTGGTGCCACTGCAGCATGCGCTGGGTCTGGGTGAACGTCCCGTCCTTCTCGACATGCGCGGAGGCCGGGAAGAAGAACACCTCGGTGGCGATGTCCTCGGTCCGCAGTTCACCGGTCTCGATCTCCGGCGAGTCCTTCCAGAACGTGGCCGACTCGATCATGTTCAGGTCGCGGACGACGAGCCACTTCAGCTTCGCCATCGCCAGGCGCTGCATCTTGCCGTGCGCCGATCCGACGGCGGGGTTCTGCCCGAAGAGCAGGTAGCCCTCGACGTCGCCCTTCATCATGTCCATCACGGTGGCGTAGGTGCCGTGGTCGCCGGTCAGCCGCGGGAGGTAGTCGAAGCAGTAGTCGTTCTCGGCCGTCGCGGCCTCGCCCCAGTACGACTTGAGCAGGCTGACGGTGTACTTGCCGGCGTCGGCCCAGAACCCTTTCTGGGCGGGGCTGGTGATGGTGGCGACATAATCGTCGAGGTTGTCGTGGACGCCGACCTTCGGCATCGGCAGATAGCCGGGCAGCAGGTTGAACAGGGTAGGGATGTCGGTCGAGCCCTGGATGCTCGCATGCCCGCGCAGCGCCAGGATGCCTCCCCCGGGCCGGCCCATGTTGCCCAGCAACGACTGCACGATCGCCGCGGTCCTGATGTACTGGACCCCGACCGAGTGGTGGGTCCACCCGACCGAGTAGACCCAGCTGGTCGTGCGTTCGCGCCCGCTGTTGGCAGTGACCGCCTCGCAGACCGACAGGAACTGTTCGACCGGCACGCCGCAGGTTCGCGCGACGATCTCGGGCGTGTACCGGGCGAAGTGCCGCTTGAGCACCTGGAAGACGCATCGCGGATCCGAGAGCGTCTCGTCGCGTTCTACCTGCGCGTGATGCAGCGGTGCGCCGTGGCCACCGGTCTCGTGCGCGGCACCGCGCGATCCCTGGGAGCGTTCGTCCTCGCCCTTGCTCCTCGATCCGGCGTCGCGGTCCTTCAGCTGGTCGGCCAGTTCGCGCTGACCACCGGCGGCCGGTTCCTCGACGCCCTCGTACTGCCACGACGACGTGTCGTAGGTACCGGTCTCCGGGTCGTAGCCGGAGAAGACACCGTCCAGATCATCGGTGTCGACGAAGTCCGCACGCAGGATGGTCGCGGCGTTGGTGTAGGCCAGCACGTACTCGCGGAAGTACAGCTCGTTGCTCAGGATGTAGTTGACGATCCCACCGAGGAACGCGATGTCACTGCCCGCTCGAACCGGGACGTGGGCATCGGCCAGGGCTGACGTCCGGGTGAAACGCGGGTCGACGTGGATGACCTTCGCTCCGCGCTTCTTCGCCTCCATCACCCACTGGAAGCCGACCGGATGGCACTCGGCCATGTTCGAACCCTGGATGACGATGCAGTCAGAGTTCTGCAGGTCCTGCTGGAAGGTCGTGGCGCCGCCACGTCCGAAAGAAGTCCCCAGACCGGGGACGGTGGCGCTGTGTCAAATACGGGCTTGGTTCTCGATCTGAATCGCGCCCATCGCGGTGAACAACTTCTTGATGAGGTAGTTCTCCTCGTTGTCCAGCGTCGCCCCGCCGAGCCCGGCGATGCCCAGGGTTCGGTGCAGCGCGCGGCCCTGGTCGTCGGTGTCCTGCCAGGTCCGGGCTCGAGAGTCCAGCACCCGTTCGGCAATCATGTCGACGGCGGTCTCGAGGTCGAGGGATTCCCATTCGGTGCCGTGCGGGCGGCGGTAAAGCATCGCGGTCTGACGGCCCGGGGCGTTCACGAGCTGCTCGCTGGCCGAGCCCTTGGGGCACAGGCGTCCACGAGAGACCGGCGAGTTCGGGTCACCCTCGATCTGGACCACCCGTTCGTCCTTGACGAACACCTTCTGTCCGCAGCCGACCGCGCAGTACGGGCACACGCTGTCGACGACCCGGTCGGCGGTAGTGGTACGCGCCGGAACGGCTCCGGTTGACGGCGCGCGCGCCGCCTCGCCACGCCCGCTACGGTCCGGGCCGGTGAGCTGGCGAACGAGCGGCCAGTTCAGCAACGCGTTGCGTGCGTCCATCAGCCACCTCCCTCATCCGCTGTCACGATCATGAGCCACGTTACCCACGTTGCACAACCGCGTGTCCAGTCTTACGGCCGTGACTCGTTAGGTCGGCTCACCACCGGGTATTGGTTGCGACGTGAGCGACGAGCACGTCCCCGACCCGAACCGTTGGCGCGCGCTGGCCGTGTGCCTCGTCGGGGGCTTCATGGTCCTGCTCGACGTCTCGATCGTGAACGTCGCGTTGCCCTCGATCCGCTCCGGGCTCGGGGCGAGCGACAGCGACCTGCAATGGATCGTGTCCGGGTACGCACTGACCTTCGGCCTGCTCCTCGTCCCCGCCGGTCGCGTCGGCGACCTGTGGGGCCGGCGGACGGTGTTCGTGGGCGCGCTGGGGATGTTCACGCTGGCCAGCGCTGCGTGCGGTGCCGCGCCGACGCCGTCTCTGCTGATCGCGGCTCGCCTTGTCCAAGGTCTGGCCGGCGGGATCCTCACCCCGCAGATCGCCGCGACCATCCAGGAGCTGTTCCAGGGCAAGGAACGGGCGCGCGCCTTCGGCTGGTTCGGCAGCGTCGTCGGGATCTCCACGGCGATCGGTCCGCTTCTCGGCGGGGTCCTGATCGAGGTCTTCGGCGACCACACGGGATGGCGCGCGGTCTTTTTCGTCAACATCCCGATCGGACTGGTCGCCATGCCGTTCGCCTGGCGTCTGCTGCCCAAGGCGAATTCTGCGAAAAAGCGCAAGCACGATCTCGACCCGGTCGGCGTGATCTTGCTCGGCATCGGTGCTGTCCTGCTGCTTTTGCCCTTCGTCCAGGAACGGACGTGGTCCGGCGCAGCGAAGTGGTTGCTGGTCCCGGCTGCGCTGCTCGTGCTGACCGCGTTCGTCGTGTGGGACCTGTTCTACAAACGCCGCGGCAAGGAACCTCTGGTCGAACTCGAACTGTTCCGGCTGCGCTCCTACAGCTTCGGGGTCGGACTCATCTCGCTCTACTTCGCCGGCTTCACCCCGCTGTTCTTCGTGTTCACCTTGTTCCTGCAGACCGGGCAGCAGTACTCCGCCCTGCTCGCCGGGCTCGCGATCACCCCGTTCGCCATCGGCTCCGGCGTCGCGTCCGGGATCGGCGGGCGGATCGTGGACCGGCTGGGCCGAAAGGTCGTCCTGCTCGGCCTCGTCCTGGTCGTCGTCGGCTTCGTCGGCACGCTCTACGCTGCGCGCCTGTACCCCGAGCACCACACGGGGCTGGCGATGCTCGTTCCGCTGCTCATCGCCGGGCTTGGCAACGGACTCGTGATCTCGCCCAACCAGACCCTTACCGTATCCGAGGTTCCCGTCCGATACGCGGGCACGGCAAACGGTCTGCTGCAGACCGGGCAACGCATCGGCGCCGCCGTCGGTATCGCCGCCGTGGGCTCGGCCTTCTTCACCCGGCTGTCCGATTCGCGCGGCGACTTCCCCGGTTCGTTCGAACACGGGCTGCTGATCGCCCTACTCTTCGTTGGCGCCGCGCTGGTCGTCTGCCTCGTCGAGATCGTCATCGGACGAGGCCGACACCAGGTCGAGCAGGACGCCCCGCGAATTCCGGTCAGCGCGGCCTGAGGATCGCCGGTCACTCCGCCAGGAGCGAACGCGACACGAACGTCACCGCGGCGTCGGTGAACTCGCGGTGATGACGCAGCAGCGCGTGCTTGCCACCCTCGACGGCAACGAACTCGACCGGCGCAGTGCGCTCGAGCGGCCGGGCTGGCTTCGGCCCACCGTTCCCTACGCGCGCGGCTCCCGCGACTCGGGGGTCGTCTCAGCTCAGCGGAGCGGCGGTACGGCGCAGCACGCGCAGGGATCCGGTGCGCGAGATCTGCTCGAACGCGCCGCCGTCGGTGGCGCGCTGGAAGACGTGCCACGGCGCCTGGCCGCCGTCGGCGGGATCGGGGAAAACGTCATGGATGGCCAGGACGCCACCGGGCTTGACGTACTGCGCGAAGGCCGCGTAGTCGTACTGGGCGGTGTCCTCGGTGTGGTTGCCGTCGAGGAACAGCAAGCTCACCGGCGTGCTCCACCAGGACGCGACCTGAGCCGTGGACCCGACCACGACCGTCACCACGTTCTCAAGGCCGGCGTCGGCGAGCGTGTGCCGTAGCGAGGGCAGGGTGTCCAGGCGGCCGGTGTGCGGGTCGACCAGATCGGCGTCGTGCCATTCCCACCCGGGCTGGTTCTCCTCCGAACCGTGGTGGTGGTCGACGGTGACCACCGTGGCGCCCCGGTCACGGGCGACCGAGCCGAGGTGCACCGTCGACTTGCCGCAGTACGTACCGATCTCCAGCCAGGTGCCGGCCGGGGCACCGGCCGCGGCCGCCCGAAGTGCGTCCGCCTCGTCCGCGGGCAGGAAACCCTTAACCGCGTCCGCGACGGCGAGCGGGTCCGGCGCCTGCGCAGCACTCATCGCGCGGTCCGGCCGGCCACTGCGTGGCAGTGGTCGTCGCAGCGGCCGAAGTCAAGTAGTCGCGGCAACCCGGTACCGCGGAAGATCCCGTTCGCCGGAGTGTGCCGGACCAGCGCGTCAGTGGCCAGGATGATCGCCGCGCCGGTCCAGGTGCTCTGTTCGGCCGGCCAGTTCGTGTCCTCCGGGAATACCCACCCGGTCCAGTAGCCGCCGGACTCGTCGCGCAGGAATTGGATGTCACGCAGCAGGGTCCGCGCGCGGTCACGGTCGCCTATCGCGTCGAGGGTGAGGACGAGTTCGGCGGTCTCGGCAGCAGTGACCCAGGGTCGGTCGGCGACGCAGCGAATGCCGCGTCCAGGGACGACGAACTCGTCCCAGCGTGCGGCCAACGCAGCGTGGGCGGCGGCGCCGCTCACGGCCCCGCCGAGAACCGGGTAGTACCAGTCCATCGAGAAGCGGCTCTGGTCGGCGAACGTGTCGGGGTGGACGGCGACGGCGTGGGCCAGGCGAGCGGCTGCGAGTTCCCATTCCGGCTGTGGGTCATCGACGACGTCGGCCAGGGCCGTCGCGCAGCGCAGCGACAGGACCATGCAGGCGCTGCCGGTGAGCAACGCGTCGGGATTGGCCACGCCGGCCGCGTCTCGGGACCACGAGATTGCGCCCCCGGGTTGCTGCAAATCGACGACGAACTCGATGGCCTGCCGCACGACCGGCCACATGTGGGCGACGAAGCCGCGGTCCCGGGTGATCAGCCAGTGGTGCCACACCCCGACCGCGATGTAGGCGCACTGGTTGGCGTCGACGCTGGCCTCGCGGACCTCGATGCCGACGGTCTCCATCGGCCAGGTCCCGGCGCCCGACTGGTGCCGCGCGCTCCACTCGAAGGCGCGGCGGGCTTCGGTGATCAAACCGCCGACGGTGAGCGCCATCGCCCCCTCGATGTGGTCCCACGGGTCGCCGTGATGGCCGCTGAACCACGGGATGAGTCCGTCATCCTGCTGTTCGCTCGCGATGTGCGCGACGGTCTGCTGCAGCTGGCCCGAGGTGACGACACCGGGTAGGTGGGGAAGTACCGGCGTCACGGCTTGCTCAGGTAGAGGACGAGGCTCTTGCCGAGCACCGGGTCGAGCAGCCGCTCGGCGGTACGGGTCACCCACGGGGCGCTCATCATGTCCCAGACGAGCAGCCGGTGGTACGTCCGCGTCAGGACATTGTCGGTGTCGACACCCACCGCGCACTTGAGCCACCAGTACGGCGAGTGCAGCGCGTGGGCGTGGTGGCTGCCGAGCAGAGTCAGGCCCGCCGCGACGAGCGACTGCTCCAATTCGCTACCTCGGTAGATCCGGATGTGGCCGCCCTCGACCTCGTGATACTGATCCGACAGGGCCCAGCAGATCTGCTCGGTCCATCGGCGCGGGACGCTGACCGCGACGGTGCCGCCCGGGCGCACGACGCGCGCGATCTCAGCGATCACGGCCCGGTCGTCGGGGATGTGCTCGAGGATCTCGGAGG
>JBDTFN010000042.1:0-4693 GCA_039937915.1 Jatrophihabitans sp.
CCTTGCCCTTCGCCACGCCTCCATCCTGCCTCATGAGTGCACGTATGTCGGGGGGCGCGGGAGCACAACGGCGTGACATCGGCGAGAATGGGTGCGTGAGCATCGACGACGTTCCGACCGAACTTCCGACGCAGCCCGTCGACGTCAGTGTCGAGGCCGATGCGCCAAGCGACCCAGAACGCGTCTTCGCCCTGCCGGCGGCACCGGATGTCGTGCTGGCCGACGCCGTCGACATCGCCCGTGAGGCCGCTGCCGCCGTCGGCGCGGACGCGGTGGGTGAACATCTCGGCGTGCGGGCCGAGGGCGAGCGCATCGTGACTCACGCCTTCGCCGCGACCCTGCCCGGTTACGTCGGTTGGTACTGGGCGGTGAGCACCGCACGCGCCTCCCGCAGTCGCGAGGCCACCGTGGACGAGGTCGTCCTGCTGCCGGGCGAGACCGCACTGCTGGCCCCGACGTGGGTGCCGTGGAGCGACCGGGTCCAGGCCGGCGACCTCAGCCCGGGCGATCTGCTCCCGCCGCACCCCGACGACATCCGTCTCGTCCCGTCGTACACGCTGACCGGCGATGACGAGCTCGACGGCGCGGTGAAGGCGCTGGCCTACGAGCTCGGGGTCGGCCGGGAACAGGTCATGTCACGCGACGGCCGTGAACTGGCCGCCGAGCGCTGGTACCTCGGCGAGCACGGGCCGGACGCCCCGATGGCCAAGCAGGCCCCTGCGCCCTGCGGAACCTGTGGCTTCTTCCTTGGCCTGGCCGGATCGCTGTCGGCCGCGTTCGGCGTCTGCGGCAACGAGGTGACCGACACCGACGGCACGGTCGTCAGCGTCGAGTTCGGCTGCGGCGCACATTCGAGCACCAAGCCGGCGACTTCGGCCCTCGCCGAGATCGGCGACGTCGTCTACGACGACGGCGAAGAGATCACCGCCGGACGCTGATCCTCAGATCGTGCGGCCCATCGAGCGGTGCCGCGTCATGATCGACCAGCCGGCGATGCCCATGACCGTTCCGGCCACGCACGTCCATAGCCAGTCGCGGTGGTCGTGGCGACCCAGCCACCCCCAGAACGGCAACAGGACCACGACGGCCAGGATGAACACCCCGGTGCCCGCCGCGACGATCCGTCGAGCGTTCATCTGCACCGGGGGCGGGGTCACCAGCTTCTTCTTGTCCGCCACGACGGCGATTCTAGTACCATGAGCGGCCTGCGCTTGCGCGCCGTCCGCATCGACCTGGGCCCCGGCCCCGACGAATTCGGATTGGTCCGGCGCGCGCACGCCGAACCGGGGCTGATCTGCTTGAGCGGCGACTGGGCCGGTGGGACACCGCTGCTGACCTCCCGCCCGCTACGAGTGGCCCGGGATCTGGCCGCGGTGGACGAGCAACCGACGCCGCTCGGCGAACCGACCGGCACGCCCAGTCCGGGGCCGGACTTCGTCGGCGGTGGGTGGTTCGGCGTGCTGCCCTACGCGGGTTCGCCCCGGTTGGCCCTGCACGACCACGTCGTCCGCTACATCGACCGGCGGTGGATCTTCGAGGCGCTGTGGAGTGGCGAGCGGGCCGACGCTCTGGACGAGGCGGTTACGCGCTGGCGACGGCTGCTCTCGGCCGATGAACCGTCGCTCGCGTGGTCGGTGGGCCGGGTCAGCGGCCCGCCCCGAGCGCGGCACCTGTCCGCGGTCGAGCGCGGCATCGAGCTGATTCGCGCCGGTGAGCTCTATCAGGTGAACGTCTGCACCCGACTGCGCGCGGATTTCGCCGGTAGCCCGGCGGCGCTGTTCGCCGACACCGTCAGAGCACTCCGCCCGGCCCGGGGCGCCCTGGTCGATGGCGTCGTCAGCCTGAGTCCGGAGCTGTTCGTCGAACTGCGTGCGCGGCACGTCCGCACCGCGCCGATCAAGGGCACCCTGCCCCGAACGGGCGACGCGTCCACGGACGGGAACGCGGCCCGATTGCGTACCTCGGCGAAGGACACGGCCGAGAACGTGATGATCGTGGACCTGATGCGTAATGACCTCGGCCGGGTCTGTGTGATCGGCAGCGTCCGGGTGCCGCGGCTGCTCGACGTCCAGGCCCACCCCGGCGTCTGGCATCTGGTGTCTGAGGTGACCGGACGCCTGCGTGCCGATATCGGTCCCGGGGGGCTGTTGCGGGCGACCTTCCCGCCCGGGTCCGTGACCGGGGCACCCAAGGTGCGCGCGGTCGCGGCGATCGGTGAACTCGAATCCGATGAGCGGGACGTCTACACCGGTGCCATCGGCTTCGTGAGCCCTTGGTGGGGCACGGAGTTCAGTGTCGCAATCCGCACCTTCGAGACGGCCGGCGATGAGCTGGCGCTCGGGGTCGGCGGCGGAGTGACGGCCGACAGCGTGCCGATGCTCGAGTGGCGCGAATGCCTGCACAAAGCCGCCCCCCTGCTGGCCGCCGTGGGCCGGGCCGGTCCAGTGGAGCCGGAGCCGGGCCCGCCCGGTGGCGAGGACGCTGCGCTGCTCGAGACCGTGCTCGTCGTGGATGGTGTGGCGATCCGACTCGCCGATCACCTGGCCCGACTTGATCGCTCGTTGCGCGAACTGCGCGGGGTAGGTGTGCCGCCGGACGTCGCCGACCGGGCGCGGGCCGCGGCCGCGACCACGACCGGGCGCGCGGTGCTGCGGGTCGTGTCCCACCGGACGCACACCGACATCGCGGTCGGCGCCCTACCCGACCTCTCGTCGACCGGCGCCGCCGTGACCGCCGTCCGGCCGGCCGGATCGTGGCGGCACAAGTGGGCCGATCGGAGCGCGCACGTCCGAGTCGAACAGGCCGTCGGATCCGCGGTTCCGTTGTTCCTCGCCGGTGACGGGACGGTGCTGGAGACCAGCCGGGGCAACGTGTTCCTCCTCGACTCCGACGGAGGGTTGGTCACCGCACCGCTGCGTGATGACCTGCTCCCCGGGGTCACCCGACGAGCCCTGCTGGACCTGGCCCGCGACGAGGGACGGCCGACCCGTCTGCAGGAGTTCGGCCTGCCCGAGATGGGAGAACATCCGGCGTTCTGGACGTCGAGTCTGCGTGGCGCGGTGCCGATCCATCGGGTCGACGGTGTCGAGCTCCCGCGCTCCGACGCGGTCGTGGCTGCCCTGGCCGAGCATCTGTGCGGTGGCAGGAGTCATGATAGTTAGTTAGACTAACTATCATGACTCGGGTGATGACACTTCCCACCGCCGAACTCGCGTCGCAGCTGCGCCCGGCGCTGCTGCGTCTCACCCGGCTCGTGCGGAACCAGCGGGTGGACACCTCGGTCACCCTGACCCAACTGTCCGCGCTGTACACGCTGGGCGTGCACGGACCGATGAGTGCCGGGGAACTGGCTGCCTGCGAGCAGGTCCAGCCGCCGTCGATGACCAAGGTGCTGGCCGATCTCGAGGAATACGGCTTCGTGAGCCGCGAGAAGCACCCGACCGACCGCCGCTGCGCGGTCATCGGCATCACTGCCGCCGGCACCGCACTGTTGGAATCCGAGCGTCGCTCCCGGGACGCCTGGCTGACCCGGCGTCTTGCCGAACTGACTCCCGACGAGCGAACCCTGCTCGAACGCGTCGTGCCCATCCTCAACTCGCTGGCCCAGCAGTGACGGCGCTCGCCCAACCCCCGAGCCGGATCGACCCCACCGAGGACACGGGCATGTTCCGCTCGTTGCGGGTGCGCAATTACCGGCTCTACGCCATGGGCCAACTGGTTTCGCTCACCGGCACCTGGATGCAGCGGGTCGCGCAGGACTGGCTGGTCCTCGAACTCACCAACTCCGGCACCGCGCTCGGCATCGTCACCGCGCTGCAGTTCGGACCGTCGGTCATCCTGGGCGCGTGGGGCGGTGTGCTGGCCGACCGACTCGACAAGCGCCGGATGCTGTTCTTCACCCAGACCGCGATCGCCAGCGCGGCACTCGTGCTCGGATTGTTGGACGTCACCGGGGTGGTCGCCTACTGGCACGTCCTGGTGCTGGCCACCCTCTTGGGGGTTTTTGCGGCCCTCGACACGCCCGTACGACAGTCGTTCGTCATCGAGATGGTCGGTAAGCACGAACTCACCAATGCCGTCGCGATCAACTCGACGATCTTCAACAGCGCGCGCATCGTGGGGCCGGCGGTGGCCGGCGTCATGATCGCCGCCGTCGGTACCGGGTGGGCGTTCCTCGGCAACGCAGCGTCCAGCGCTGCGGTGCTCACCGCGCTCTACCTGATGCGGCCGGAGGAACTGTTCCCCTCCCCGCCGGTGCGCCGAGCGAAGGGGCAGGTCCGTGAGGGGCTGCGATACGTGCGCGGCCGCAAGGACCTGATGCTCACCATGGTGTTGATCTTCGTCATCGGCACGTTCGGACTGAACTTCGCGATAACCTGCGCGCTGATGGCCAAGCAGGTCTTCCACGCGGGCGCGGGAGGTTACGGCCTGCTGTCCACCTCGCTGGCGCTGGGCGCGTTCTGTGGCGCGGTCGCGGCCACCCGGCGCACCACCCGCCCGTCGGCGATGTTCCTGCTCACCGCCGCCACGGTCTTCAGCGTGGCCGAGATCGTCTCGGGGCTGATGCCGACCTTCTGGCTCACTGCGCTGGCGCTGATCCCGACGGGGATGGCGATGCTCTCTGTCACGACGGCGGCCAACGCGTCGGTCCAACTCGGAGTTGCCCCGACGATGCGCGGGCGCGTCATGTCGC
>JBDTFN010000043.1:0-7026 GCA_039937915.1 Jatrophihabitans sp.
TTCGTCGCCGACATCGGCGTCATCCGGCGCTGGTCCGAGGCCAAGGGGTAGCTCGGCGCAGCCTTCGATAGCGTGAGGCCAACCGTCCGCCGAGCTCAGGATGTCGCATGAAGATCATCTACACCCACACCGACGAGGCGCCCGCCCTCGCCACCTTGTCGCTGCTGCCGATCATCGAGGCGTTCGCCGCCCCGGCCGGCGTCGAACTGGAGTTGCGCGACATCTCCCTGGCCGGTCGTATCCTCGCCGCGTTCGACCTCGGCCCGGACGACCTCGCCGAGCTGGGTGCCCTCGCCCAGACGCCGGACGCCAACATCATCAAGCTGCCGAACGTGTCCGCATCCGTCCCGCAGCTCAAGGCCGCCATCGACGAACTGCGCGCGCAGGGCTTCGACCTGCCCGACCTCGAGGCGGACCGCGAGACCTACGGCAAGACGATGGGCTCAGCGGTCAACCCGGTGCTGCGTGAGGGCAACTCCGACCGCCGCGCCCCGGCGAGCGTCAAGGCCTACGCCCGCAAGCACCCCCATTCGATGGGCGCCTGGTCCACCGACTCCAAGTCCCACGTGTCGACGATGACCGACGGCGACTTCCGCTCCACCGAGATCTCGACCACCGTCCCGGACGCGACCACGGTGCGCATCGAGCACGTCGCGCCGGACGGCACGACCACCGTCCTGAAGGACGCGACGCCGCTGCTCGCCGGCGAGATCATCGACGCCGCTGTCATGCGCCGTACCGCGCTGGCCGAGTTCTTGCGCAAGCAGGTCGCCGAGGCCCAGCGCCAGGGCGTGCTGTTCTCCGTCCACCTCAAGGCCACGATGATGAAGGTCTCGGACCCGATCATCTTCGGCCACGCCGTCCGCGCTGTGGTCGGCGATGTCTATGACGTCTACCCCGATGCGAGCCCCAACGACGGGCTCGGCAGCCTGCTCAGCGCTCACCCGGAGGCGTCCAAGGCCGTCCTGGCCGCCATCGCCAACGGCCCGTCCATCGCCATGGTCGACTCCGACCGCGGCATCACCAACCTGCACGTCCCGAGCGACATCATCATCGACGCGTCGATGCCGGCCGCGATCCGCACGTCAGGACAGATGTGGAACGCCGACGGCGACCTGCAGGACACCAAGTTCGTCATCCCGGACTCCGCCTACGCCCCGCTCTACGCCGAGACCGTCGACCACTGCCGTGAGCACGGCGCGTTCGACCCGTCGACCATGGGGACGACGCCGAACGTGGGACTGATGGCGCAGAAGGCCGAGGAGTACGGCTCGCACGACAAGACCTTCGAGATCGCCGCACCGGGCGTCGTCCGGGTCGTGGACGACGCCGGGACGACGCTGCTCGAACTGCAGGTCGACACCGGCGACATCTTTCGGATGTGCCAGACCAAGGACGCGCCGGTCCGCAACTGGGTCGAACTCGCCGTCGACCGCGCGCGGGCCAGCGCCACCCCCGCTGTCTTCTGGCTCGACGAGACCCGCGCCCATGACGCACAGGTACTGAAGAAGGTGCATCCGGAACTGGAGCGCCTCGACACCGACGGGCTGCAGATCCACATCATGGACGTCGGCGTCGCGACCCGGTTCACCCTCGACCGTGCCCGCCGCGGCGAGGACACTATCTCGGTCACCGGCAACGTCCTGCGCGACTACCTCACCGACCTCTTCCCCATCCTCGAGCTCGGCACGAGCGCGAAGATGCTCTCGATCGTTCCGTTGATGAACGGCGGCGGGCTGTTCGAGACCGGGGCAGGCGGATCCGCGCCCAAGCACGTCCAGCAGTTCATCAAGGAGAACCACCTGCGCTGGGACTCCCTCGGCGAGTTCCTCGCGCTCGCGCCGTCGCTGGAGATGCTGGCCGACAAGACCGGCAACCCGAAGGCGAAGGTGCTGGCCGACGCCCTCGACCGGGCCACCGGCACCTTCCTGGAGGAGAACCGCTCCCCCTCCCGCAAGGTCGGCGAACTCGACAACCGCGGCAGCCACTTCTACCTCGCGCTGTACTGGGCCCAGGAACTGGCGAAGCAGACCGAGGACACCGAACTCGCGTCGAAGTTCACCGCGGTCGCCGAGCGGTTGGCCGCCGATGAGCAGACCATCGTCGAGGAGCTGAACGCTGTGCAGGGCGACGCGGTCGACATCGGCGGTTACTACCGTCCCGACACCCAGAAGATCGCCGCCGCGATGCGCCCGAGCCCCACACTGAACGCCGCGCTCGCCATCCTGACGGGGTAGCTCTGCCGCCCGTCTCAGCGGGCGTACCGACCCCCGACGTGGTGCAATCGTGCGGTGCAGGGGGGACGCAAGGGACGACTGACCAGATGGTCAGTCCTGGCCCTGACCGTGCTGGTGCTCGGCCTGGGCGCGCTCCAGGACGTCGCCAACGCCGAGCCGTGGGGCACGACCGGGGCCTCGTACTCAGGCATCCTGTGCCAGTTCGGCGCTTCGACCGTTCCGCTCGGCGCGTGGACGGTGAACGGGATCGAGACCGCATTCTCGACGCAGGACATCGTCCAGGCCGATGGCCAGTACCCACCCGCGCCCCTGGACGGTAACCCGAGCGCGATGACCCCGGGCCAGGCCGGTTTCACGCCCGAGGACATCGCAGCCGTCGCGTATCTGATCCAGAGCACCAGCGCCGGTTCGCCCGCGGTTCTCGCCGAGGTCAGCGCCGACATCGCGTCCGTGGCCGGGGACGGCAGCCGGCAACAAAAATGTCTTGGTCAGGGCGGGACGAGCGCAGCCCGCGCGGCCGCGCGGCTCGCCGACGCCCGTAAGTTCGCCGGTCCGTACACGATCTCGGTGGACGTGCCCGCGAACAAGATTCCCGGGACCACCGCGACCGTCACCGCCCGGGTCGTCGCCGCCTCAGGGACCGCTACCCCTGGCCTGTCCGTGGACTTCCAGGTCGACGGGCAGACGTCCACGGCGGTCACGGACCGCACCGGGGTCGCCGGGGCAACCATCAATGTGCCCGCCGCAGCGGCGAGCACGGTGACCGCAGAGGTCCAAGCGCCGACCGCGCTCATCATCTACGCGACCGATCCCTCGTCGGTCGGGCTCGGCCCCACGACGACGTCGAGCGGATCCGCGGTGCTCCGCCCGGCCCTGCACCCGAAACCGGTCGTCAGCGTGAGTAGCGACGAGCTTGTGCTCGACGGCGGCAGCCTCACCCCGACGGCCACGGTGACCGGCACGTTCGGCTACTCCGGCAACGGAACCCTCGCCCTCACCGGCCCGGTCGCCCCGGGCGCAGGAAAGACCTGTGCCGCGCTCACCGCGGCCCAGGTCACGACCGGCAACCCGGCGTGGGACTCCACTTTCAGCTTCAGTGGGGACGGACCGCACCAGGCCGGAGACACGCCGACGCTGACTCCCGGCTGCTACGTCCTGCAGGCCTCCGTGGCGACGTCGAACAGCGAGCCGCGCGAGACCGCCGCGTCCGGCGCTCGGGTGATCACTGTGTCGACGTTGACCCTGACCGAGAAGGTGGGCGACGAGATCGCTCCGCCAGGCAGTATCAGCGCGACCATGATCGGCACCAAGCCTGGCCGCACGCAGGTCTCGACGACGATCAACGCCCGTGGCCCGGTCCCTCCCCAAGGCGACGGGTGCGCCGGCGTGGACTGGACGTCGGCGCGAGCGGCCGGGCAGTCCGAGGCCGTCAGTCTGGCTCGCGCGGGCTCCACGCTGGCCGGCAAAATCACCGTGCCCAAAGTGAGCAAGCTCGGCTGCTACACCCTCGCCGCGCGCAGCGTCGTGTCCCTGGACGGACTGTCCGCAGTGGTACAGACGCCGCTCGGCCAGACGGGCACGACCACCATCATCGCGCAGCCTGCGCTGACCATCACCGCGCTCGACACCGCCGGCGAGATCGGCAAGTCGATGACGGGAACCGTGACCGTTCTCGGGTCTTTCCAGTTCCCGGGCATCATCAGCGTCGGGCTGCGCCAGTCGACCTCGACGCCGATCACCGGCTGCCGGGACGCCACCTTCCCGGCCGCGGCACAGGACATTGCCACGGCTGAGGCGCAACGCACGACGCTCACCACCCGCGGCGACGGCAACTACACCTTCCGGACGCCGGTCGCCAGCAGGAACACCTGCTACGCGGTGACGGCCACGGTGTTCCTGACCGACAACAAGCAGGTCCGGGGGACTGCACCGGACACCTCGAGCTCGGGTATCTTCCTGGCCGCGGTCGTGCCACAGCAGGCGGTAGCCACCACCCTGGACCAAGCCAGACCAGGCAGCATGACGCGGGCCGCAATCACGTTCCTGATCAGCGGCCTGTTGATCCTCACGAGTTGTGTCGTGGTGTTCGTGCGCGCATTCCGGGCCGGTGGACGCTGGGACGGCCTCGTGGACAACTGGGTCTGGCGGGCCACCGCGGAGGATCGACCGAGTCCCGCTTCGGCGTCCGGCCGGTCGCGTCCGAGCCCCCGCCCGCGGGCCGGTCCGGACTTCGGCTGACCCCGAACCCGGCTTAGACAGCGCACGCAAACGGGTACTACTACCTCGTCACGGTTCTGCGGCGCCGAGACGTGCCGCTTGTCTCTGCCTTCGCCGCCGAGGTTGCTCCCATGGACTTCTTGACCGTTCTCATCATCGTTGTCGTCGCCGTGCTCGTGCTCGTCGGCGCCTTCATCCTCATCCAGGCCCGCCGTCGGCGCGGCGGTGTGATCATCGATCCGGGCCGACGGCCGGGACGCCACGGACCGGGTGGCGACGCATGAGTCGGCTCATGCGGACCTCCGAGGTCGCCAAGCGCCCGGTCGTCACCTACGCCGGTGAGGACGTCGCCCAGATCAAGGACGTCGTCTATTCCGCCGGCGGAGGTGCAGTCGGCGGATTCACCCTGGCCGGTCGTGGCCTGTTCGCCGGGCCATTGAAGCAGGGCCTGGTGTGGACCTCGGTAGCGGCCTTGGGCGCGGACGCAGTCATGATCGAGGCTGAGTCCGCGCTGCAACCGACCGAAGCCGTGTTGGACGCCTCCGCGTCCTCCGGCGGTTCGGGCGGCAACATCCTCGGCTCCCAGGTACTGACCGACACCGGGATGGATCTGGGCACCGTGGTCGACGTCGTCATCGAGGTCTCCGGGGAGAACGGCGGCCAGTGCGACGTCGTCGGGTACGAGATCGAAGCCTCCGAGGCGCTCGGCACGAAAGGCACGCGACTGCTGATTCCGCTACCCGACACGATCGCCGCATCGGGTGAGCACCTGATCGTGCCGGCAAGCGCGAAGGACTTCGTCGGTCAGGACCTCGCCGGCTTCGGCGCCGCGGTCAAGGATTTCCGCGCCCAACTCGAAGGCGGCATGCGATGAGGTTCTCCGAAGCGATGGGACGCAAGGTCGTGAGCACCTCCACCGCGGACAGCGTCGGCAAGATCGACGACTTCGTCGTCGACCCGCGAATCCCGACCGTGGTCGCCCTCGCGCTGAAAAAGACCGATTCCGGCGACACGCTGCGCTGGGCCGACATCACGGCCTTCGGTGCGGACGCCGTCACCGTCACCGGCGTCGAACGGCTCACCGAGGCCGACGCGGACGTGACCGACCTGCTCGGCAAGGACCACCGACTCATCGGCAAGCGTGCGCTCGCCACCACCGGCGACGAGATCGGCACGGTCACCGACGTCGAGTTCGACCCGTCGTCGGGCACCGTCACTGCAATCGTCCTGGACCACGACCAGATCGCCGGCAACCGGTTGGTGGGGGTCGGCTCCTACGCCGTCGTCATCCGCGCGGAGCCTTCACGCTGAGTGATTCCTGACCCCCTACGCTGAGGGGATATACCGGCACTGACGGGCCTCCAGTCGTCGTCGCACTCTGCGCGAGCGGGACCGGCGCTTTGTCGGATTGGGGAGAGCGTGTCCATCTCAGCAGTCCCCCGTCTTCGACGGCGGGCATCAAGTCTGGGCCGGCGCGTCGTCAGCGTCCTCGAGCAGGAGGCGGCCCTCCGGGGGAGGAAAAAGGCCCTCGAGGAGAACGTGGTCTTCCTGGAATCTTTCGGCGGAAACGGGATGCTCTGCAATCCGGAAGCGATCTTCCGGGCGTGCCACGCGGCGGCGGACCTTCGACCGCTTCGCTTCGTGTGGGGGTTGAGCGCCGGAGCATGGTCGGATCCGGCGCGAGCGGAGTTAGCCGATGATCCTCGCGTTACGTTCGTGCGGCGCCGCTCACCGGCGTACTACCGCGCCGTGGGCTCGGCCCGCTATCTGGTCAACAACGCCACCTTTCCGCATGCATTCGCCAAGCGGGCGGGTCAGACCTATGTGAATACGTGGCACGGGACGCCGCTGAAGGCCATGGGTTACGACATGCCCGGCGGCGCAAGCGAATCAGCGAATATCGTCCGGAACTTCGTCTCCGCCGACTTTCTGCTCGCCCCCAACGAGCTGACCGAACGTATGTACCTCGACGCCTATCGCATGCGCTCGATTTACCGCGGCGCCCTCCTGCGCGTCGGAACCCCGCGTGTGGACCGGCAATTTTCCGGCGAATCCGACCGGGCCCGGGCGAGATCGCGGTTGAGTCCCGGCGGTGTCGGGGTGGGCGCGGACGAGCGCATCGTGCTCTTCGCCCCGACCTGGCGCGGGTCGTTCGCTCACCCCGACGATGATCTGGACGGGCTGTGCCGCGAGGTGCGGTCCTTCGCCGCGGGTCTGCGTCCGGGTCTACGCCTGCTGGTCAAGGTTCACCAGCGGATCTATCAGGACGCATACGCTGACGGACGGCTGGCCGATTTCCTCGTGCCCAATCATGTGCCCACCAACGATCTGCTCGCCGTCACCGACATCCTAGTCAGCGACTACTCCTCGATCGTCGTGGACTTCCTGGCCACCAACGGGCAGCTCGTGATCTTTGCTCCGGACGTCGAGCGATACGGATCATCTCGAGGATTCAACGTCTCGCCCGGCGAACTGCCCGCCCCGGTGTGTACTGACATCGCAGCACTGACCGTCGCAGTAAACGGGCTCGGCGCCGACCCCCGCTACCCGGATGCCGCGCACACCCGCGATC
>JBDTFN010000044.1:0-4597 GCA_039937915.1 Jatrophihabitans sp.
AGGTGCGGTCACGGAACAACCGCAGCGGCAGCAGCGCCTCATCGCCCATCAGCCACTCGATGCGCAGGAAGGCCACGACGCCCCCGACACCGAGCAGGTAACAGGTCATGGCGCCGATCGAGGCCCACCCCCACGTCCGCCCCTGCTCGGCGATGATGAGCAACGGGACGAGCGCGGTCGCCAGCGCGGCGGCACCGCCCCAGTCGATGCGGTGGTCGCGTCGGACGTGGTCGAGGTTCAGCACTCGGGTGACGATGATCAGCGCCATCATGCCGAGCGGGACGTTGATGTAGAAGATCCAGCGCCAGCCGGGGATGCCGACGATGTGGGCCTGCCCGGCGAGGAATCCGCCGACGACCGGACCGAGGACGGAGGACGTGGCGAACACGGCCATGAAGTAGCCCTGGTAGCGGGCACGCTCCCGCGGCGGAATGATGTCGCCGATGATCGCGAGCGCGAGCGGCATGATGCCGCCGGCGCCGATGCCCTGGAAGGCGCGGAACCCGGCGAGTTCGTACATCGACTGGGACAGCCCGCACAACGCCGACCCGGTGACGAATATCGTAATCGCGATCATGAACAGCGGCTTGCGTCCGTAGATGTCGGACAGCTTGCCGAACAGTGGCGTCGAGATGGTCGAAGCGATCAGGAACGCGGTGGTGACCCAGGCCTGGACGGACAATCCGTTCAGATCGTCACCGATCGTGCGGATGGAGGTCGAGACGACGGTCTGGTCGAGCGCGGCCAGGAACATTCCGACCATCAACCCGGACAGGATGCTCATGATCTGCTTGTGCGTCAGCCCACCAGGCTCGACGGTCACAGACGTCGCCTCTTCGGCGGTGGTAGCCATCAGGCGTTACTCCCTGTCCGCGCGGATCTTCCCGCGATCTTCTCTGTGATCAACTCGCTGTTGGCGACCTCGTAGGCCTCGGTGAACCGGCCCAGCAGGGCGGCGAGCTGGGTGATGTCGCCCGCGCTCCACCCGGCGAGCATCTTCTCGAAGTGGGTCAGCCGGATCTTGTCGTGCTCAGCCAGCACCTGCTCGGCCCTCGGCGTGAGGACCAGGATGCTGGCCCGCCCGTCGTCTGGATCAGAACGACGCTCGAGCATGCCGTCCTTCACCAACGACGCCACCTGACGGCTCACCGTGGACGGATCGGACTGCAGGGACTCCGCGACGGCCCCGGCGCGCATCGCCCCCTCGCTGTGCAGGCACTTGAGCAGCACCTGCGCCGACCACTCGACGTCGTGTGCCGCGGCGGCCAACCAGCGCTCACGACTCTTCTTGAAGGTTCGCACCAGGGCGAGGACGTTCTCGGCGAGGTCTGCGATATCGGCATCGGACGATGGCGGTGCGGAGCGCATATCGTCGGCTAAATCGGTCATTTGGTAAAAATCCTTCGATGCATGAGTCCAGCAACTACTTGTACCTCACAAGTAATACCCACTTTGGGTCCGCTTGACAACTTCCTGGAAGTGGAAGGGACAAAAGTCCCGAAGATTTTGCGATTTGGTCAGCGCAGGCCGAGCAGCTCGACGGATCGCTCACGCATCTCGACCTTGCGCACCTTGCCGGTGACCGTCATCGGGAACTCGTCAACCGCGTGGACGTAGCGCGGAATCTTGTAGTGGGCGAGTTTGCCGGCGCAGAACTCGCGCAGGGACTCGGCACTGAGCTCATCGGCACCGTCGCGCAGCCGCACCCAGGCCATGAGTTCTTCGCCGTACTTGTCGTCCGGTACGCCGATAACCTGCGCGTCGACGACATCGGGATGGGTGTAGAGGAACTCCTCGATCTCGCGGGGATACACGTTCTCCCCGCCCCGGATCACCATGTCCTTGATACGGCCCACGATCTGCACGTAGCCATCGCTATCCATGGTGGCGAGGTCGCCGGTGTGCATCCAGCCGTTGCGCAGCACCTCGGCGGTCTTCTCGGGTTCGTCCCAATAGCCGATCATGACCGAGTACGCGCGGGTACACAGTTCCCCGGGCTCTCCGCAGGGCACCGGCAGGTCGGTCTCAGGGTCGACGACCATCACCTCGACGTGAGGGTGCACCCGGCCGACGGTGCCCGTACGGCGCTCTAGCGCATCGTCCTTGCGGGTCTGCGTCGACACCGGGGAGGTCTCGGTCATGCCGTAGGCGATCGTCACCTCCGCCATGTTCATCGTGGCGATGACCTGCTTCATGACCTCGACCGGGCAGGGCGAGCCGGCCATGCACCCTGTTCGCAGCGAGGACAGGTCGTACTCGCCGAAGTTCGCCAGCGCAAGTTCGGCGATGAACATCGTCGGGACGCCGTACAGCGACGTGCACTTCTCGTCCTGAACGGCCTGCAGGGTGGCCGCGGGATCGAACCCGGGTGCCGGAATCACCACGCATGCACCGTGCGAGGTGGACGCGAGGTTGCCCATGACCATGCCGAAGCAGTGATAGAAGGGCACCGGCACGCAGATCCGGTCCCGCTCGGTGTAGCTCATCCCCTCGCCGACGAAGTAGCCGTTGTTGAGGATGTTGTGGTGGCTCAGCGTCGCGCCCTTGGGGAAGCCCGTCGTCCCGGACGTGTACTGGATGTTGATCGGATCGTCGAAGCAGAGCTGTGCCGACCGTTCCGCGACATCCTGCGCCGGGACGTCGACGCCCCCAGCGACCAACGCGTCCCACGACGCGTCGCCGATGTAGACGACCTCGCGCAGCGCGGTGAGCCCGGGACGCACCTCCTCGATCATCGCGCGGTAATCGCTGGTCTTGAACGACACCGCCGAGACCAGGGTGCTGATGCCGGCCTGTCTGAGCACGAACCCGAGTTCGTGCGTCCGGTAGGACGGATTGATGTTGACCAGGACGGCGCCGATGCGCGCCGTCGCGTACTGGACGAGGAACCACTCCAGACAGTTCGGCGCCCAGATGCCGACCCGATCACCGCGGGACACTCCCTGCCCCAGCAGCCCGCGCGCCAGCGCGTCCACCTCGCCGTCGAGCTCGGCGTAGGTGAGCCGCCGAGCGGTGGCGACATCGACGACCGCCTCCCGGTCAGCGAAGCGCGCGACCGCCGCCCGCAGATTGGCGTCGATGGTCTGACCGAGCAAGGGAACCTGCGAGGTTCCGCTCGCGTAGGAAAGTGGAGTCGTCACACCACCCACCGTAGGTGGCTGTCGTCACACTGACCACCGCATGGCCACGAGGCACCCTCGCAAGACAGCGACGCCGCACCCGAGCCGCGTTGGCGGCTCTGGTGCGGCGTCGGGATCGCGAGTAGGGATTGCCTCAGGCGTCAGCGGCTGCGGTGTTGCCGGCGAGCAGCGAGCGGACCTCGGTCTCGCGGTAGCGGCGGTGGCCGCCGAGCGTCCGGATGGAGGTCAGTTTTCCGGCCTTGGCCCACCGGGTCACAGTCTTCGGGTCGACGCGGAACAGCGTCGCGACCTCGGACGGGGTGAGTAGAGCCTCGGTCTCGGGACGAACGCGTGCCGTCGTCATCGTGGTGCCGCCCTTCTATGGCTTCGTCACGAGGAGTCCTGTTCCTCGCACAGTGAGGCAAGTATGCCTGATGTGAAGCTGGCGTACAGGCCTGGACGCATATCTGTCCAGTCTGTGCCAGGCCGGTAGTTCTTGTCCGATTCTTCTGGGCCGCAAATACGACGAATTTGGACACTTGCGGACACAAGGCGACGATGAACTCCCAGGGTGCAAGGTCACTTGTGCGCGAGGTACGCTGATGGCACGACATGACAACTTCCCCGGCACGGCCCGCTGACGAGTGTTCGCAGCCCCGGCGTCGGATGAGCGTGCGAGCGAGGGGGTCGAGCCATGGGGCGCGGCCGTGCGAAGGCCAAGCAGCAAAAAGTGGCCCGAGATTTGAAATACAACACGCATTTCACCGACCTCGACGCCTTACAGCGCGAGCTCGGGACTTCCGCCCCTGGCGGCAGTCGCGTGGAAGAGTCGGCAGAGAACGACGCCGACGATTACGACGGGTGGACCGGCACCGACCGGTGACCCGGCCGTTCGGTTACCGAGAGTAGAACCGTCTTACGGTGCGTGATCACCCAGCTGAGCTGCTTACACGTCCATAGCGCGCCGAATATTATTAGCTACCCTGTCGTAGGACCGACGGGTCAGGTCCAATCGGCCGCTGGGCCGGCGTAGGACGACACCACCGTGACGCCCGGGCCCGCCCGGAGCTCCGCGTCGCGCACGGCTCCGAGCGGCCACGCCGTGACTCCGCGGGCGGTCAAGAAGTCGATTGCCTTGACGCCTCGGTCGGCGGGGACCACGGCCACCATGCCGACGCCGAGGTTGAAGGTCTGCTCCAGATCGTCGCGGGAGACGTCGCCAGTACGACGGACGAGGTCGAAGACCGGCTGCGGCTCCCAGGTCGCGCGATCGACCACGGCCTGCACACCGGCCGGGAGGACCCGGGCCAGGTTGCCCGCCAAGCCGCCGCCGGTGATGTGCGCGAAGGCGTGCGCCCCACACTCGGCGATCAGCGCCAGGCAGTCCAACGCGTAGATACGGGTCGGCGTGAGCAACTCCTCGCCCAGCGTGCGCCCGCCGAGCAGATCCGGCGTGTCGTCCAGGCCTAGACCGCCTC
>JBDTFN010000045.1:0-6625 GCA_039937915.1 Jatrophihabitans sp.
GCCGCTGCACCGTCCCGCACCATCGCGCTCACCGAGGTCGGGGCGACGGTCACCGTGGAGATCAGCAACCTGCCGCCCTCTCCGGACACCGCGACGATCGTCCTGGTGGCGCCGGGCGGACTGAGCGCGCCGGCCCAGGTGGATGCGCTGTCGGGCAGCGCGACCTTCAGCGGCATCCCCTACGGCGCCAGTTGGACGGCACACGCCAAGGTCACCTGCACGGCGCCCGGAACCCCCGCACCCCCCCCGGTGACCGAGACCGGCGACAGCGCGTTCGACGTCGCGGGCCCGACGGTCGGGCCCATCGCGATCGCGGTGAGCTAAGCCGTCGGGCGCTCCGGATTCAGTTGATGGTGTTGGTCGCCGACAGCACGACCAGGACCACCAGGACGACGAACCCGAGCGCCAGCAGGGCCCACACCCACCAGGCCACGCCACGTTCGGGTTCGACGTAGACCGGCGGCGGAGCGACGTACTCGACCACGGGCGGTGGCGGTGGCGGCGCCTGGACGGGATACATCGACAGCCCGCACCGCACGCAGAGCTGCGCGGACAACGCGTTCGGCTCGGCGCAGTGCGGGCACGCGCGTGAGGCCACGGTGGCCCGGCCCACGGTGCCGGGGAGCCGACGCAGGGCCTCCTGTGCGGCGCGGGCCAGATTATCGGTATAGACCCGCGCCGGAGTCCAGAACATCGGGTAATCGCAGCTGCGGCAGAAGTCGGTGGCATCGCGTCGATTGAGAGTCACGCTGGCGACGGTGCCGCACTCAGGACAGGTCAGCGTCTCGGTGGCCATGGGCACGATGGGAACGGCAAGGACCTCAGGCGCAACGTAGGACGGGATCGGCTCCAGGGCCGTCGTCTGCGCGCCCGGATCGACTCCGTCGTCGCGCGGGCCGTCGTTGCGCGGGCCATAATGCCGCGGGCTGGGCCTATGTAGGTCACTGGTCACCGGGGTCCACCTTCATCCTCAGCCGGCCATACCCGACGCGCGGCCACGAACAACTCGGCATACACGTGCGCCGGCACCTCGTCGCGGACGAGGTCGACGAAGTCCGCCTCGGACATCCACCCGGTCGTCTGTACACGCATGCGTACCCACGCAGTATCCATCGGCGCGTCGCCGTCGCGCCACACCCCGCCGCCGTCCTCCACCACAGCGGGTCCGCCGCTGATGAGTTCGAGGAACCGGCGCAGTCCCGACGCGGTGCCGCGCCAGGTCAGGGTCGCGGCCGCCCCGGCGACGATGCGACGCTGCAATTCATCGGGCAACGAGGGATCTATCGTCTCGGTACCGATCCAGGACCCCAGCCAGCGCACCAGCGCGTCCGGAGCAACGGTTACGTCGGCGAGGTAGTCGACGTTGTCGGCGTTCTCGAGCAGGGAGGTGCCGACCTCTTGGAAGATGGACACGAAGCGCACGAAGAATTCGTTGTCGAGCATTCCGACGGGGAGTTGGTTGAGCAGCCACTGCGGGCTGCGTTGCATCTTGGGCGCGGCCTTGACCAACGATGTCGACCGTGGCACCAGCGCCGTCATCGCACGACGACCTGATGTGGTGCGGACAGAAACAATGAGTGCCCGTCAAGGCGAATGATGTCCTTCTCCGATCCGAGCCGACGACCGGTGCGCAGGTCGTACTCGAACAGCAGCGACTCCTCGACCCGCTCGATGCCGTCGACGCTCTCGAGTAGCTGCGCGATCACCGCGGCGTTGATGTCGGCGTCGAAGGGCCACCCGGTGCCGTCGGGTCCACCGGTGAGCGGATTGATGAAGCGGGTGAGCGCCTCAAGGGCGCGCTGCCGGACCAGGCCGCCAGGGCGGCCAGGGCCGGTGTGGACCAGAGCGGCGACGGAGACGCCTTGATAGAACGGCGTCGAGACCTCGATCGCGGTCCCGACGACCCGGTGGGCGTCCAGTTGGTCGCTGATGCGACGCATCAGCGGGGCGGCGATCGCGAAGTCGTCCAGGTGGTGTTGGGCGGCGTCGCCCCGCACCTGCGGCACCACCAGCAGACGCACCGAACCGTTGCCGCGCGAGGCCGGCAGACAACGAGCCCGGGCCACCTCGGCCGAGGCCTCGAGGGTGAGCCGTTCGTAGTCGCCGGCCGTCACGGCACGCTGACCGGTTCGCAGCGTCATCGGACCGCGCACCTTGGCCTCGGCCACCGTCTCGGCATCAACGCCACCGGACGCGGAGACCAGGTTGATCACCCCACGAACGAAGGGCACCGACGAGCGGAGCACCGTCAGGCTTCGCGCGCCGACGTTGCCGCGACCGCCGCCGCCGTGGCGGTAACCGGTGACCCGCACCTGCGCCCCGTCGCGCGGGATCACGCCATGCTGACGCACGGTGCCGTCGGGATAGCGAACCCGCGGACCGAACCGGACCGCTCCGGTCGCGTTGTCCCACACGAAGTGGTGATCATGTGGCCCGGACGTCGTGAAGTCCGGTACCTCCTGCCACTCGACGACGCCGTCGTTGTCGACGATCTGGGCGTGTTCACCAGCCTTGCGGGGGAGTACCGGAACCCGTGAGACCAAGAAGCTTTGGGCCGGGCTGCCGTCACTTCGGCCTATCGTCTCGGCCTCGACGGTCTCAGCGTGTTCCGCCGACACCGTTCCGCCGAGCGCAGACACCACCACGCTGTGAATGCGGGGCGAGTTCTGGTACGAGGGCTGCCCGGGCAGCGGCACCAGCAGCCGGCCGCGCAGCCAGTACGAGGCCTCATTGCCCACCGTCAGCAATTCGTGCTCCACCGGGATGAGCAGCACGATTTCGCCGTCGCGGTTCAGGCCTCCGGTGGAATCCTCGTTCACGACGGCAGGGATCCAGCCCTCCCCGTTCCAGACCTCCCAGACGATCGGGGGATTGCGGGGGTCAACACCGATTCCCTCGGCCTGAGCCGCCAGCGAGAGTCGGATAACCGATCCGGCCAGACTGTTCGCGAAGCCGAGGTAGAACGCGTCACCCGGGGTCAGCGCGTCGGAGGCGAAGCATCGCACGCCGCCTACGTCGTAACGCAGGTCGTCCCAGACGTCGATGACCCTTTCGTCGGCCGCGGTCATGGTCTTGGCCGCCCGCAGTTCAGGCGGCGCGATGACCAGATCCGAGACCGTGCTGAACACAACGGCTTCGGTGCTGCCCGAACTCGCGCCGAGCGCGGTCATCACCTGGGTGTTTGCAGGCACGACCACCGGCGTCTCCAACACGGCGGTGAGCCAGAACGTCAGGTCTACGCGCGCGACCGATGGCGGGAAGGGATCGATGCCCACCATGTTCAGAAAATGGACGTAGAGCCGTTCCGGAACCTGGTTCACCCGGTAGAGCACCATCTCGCTCATCCACGCGAACAGCTCGATGAGGGCAACACCGGGATCGGAGACGTTGTGGTTGGTCCACTCAGGACAGAACCGAGGGATCAGGCGCTTGGCCTCGTCGACGATGTCCTGGAACTTCCGGTCGTCGAGTTCTGGGGCAGGTAGTGGCATGGGCTCGCTCGCTATTCCGAATCGTGCGGGATGACGTAGAACGGGTAGACGAGGTTGCGGCGATCGTTGGTGGCCCGCACGCGATAGATGACCTCGATGTGGATGAGGCCGCCTTCGTTGCCGTCCGGGATCGGCAGCACCTGTTCGACCTCCACCCGCGGCTCCCACTGGGCCAACGCATCGCGGACGGCTTCGGCGATCAAACCCAGCAGGTTCGGGGTGACCGGTTCGAACAGCAGATCCCAGATGCGGCACCCGAACTGTGGGCGCATCACGCGCTCACCGGGGGCCGTGAGCAGGACGATCTGCATCGATCGGTCCAGATCCTCCGAGCCGTTGGTGAGCCTGATCGCGCCCGTGTGGTCGACGCTCATGGGCCAGCTGAAGCCGCGACCGATGAAGGAGGCGTCGTACCGCACGGTGTCGTCGACGCGAGCCGGAAGTGATTCGGTCATCAGTTGATCGCCACGATCGCACCTTTGAGGGTCAGGGGGCCGTCGGCCTGCACACTGCCCACGCCGGATGCCTTAACCTCGACCATCGTTCCCTGGATCGAGGCTTTGGCGGTCGTCTTGACCTCCACGCCGGCCTGCCCCTCAATCGACAGCTGACCGGTCGCCTTGAGGCTGATCTTGGTGCCCTCGATCGAGACATTTCCCTGTTCGTCGATCTCGAACTTGGCCGAACCGGCCTTGATCGCGATCGGCTTTCCGGAGGCAACCTCGATGTCGAAGCGATCGGCTCCCAGCCGCATCTTGTGGCCCGAGGCGGTCTGCAGCAGGACGTGTTGAGCCGTCGCTGCCGTGCCGTCGGCCAGTTCGATGATGTGGCCGAGGCGGGACATGATGCGCCGGTACTCGACCTTGCTCTCACCGACCACCGCCGCGCCGGCGGGGAGTGTGTTCGTCTTGCTGAACAGGCCGCCGAGCACGACGGGACGGCGTGTGTCGCCGCGCTCGAAACCCACCAGCACCTCGTCGTTGACCTCCGGTTGGAAGACCGATCCGCGCCCCTTGCCCGCGCCCATCCCGACGACCCGGGCCCACGGGCTCTCGATGGTGCCGCCGGCGGCGTTGTAGCGCACCTTCACCCGTCCCACGTTGTCGGGATCGGCAAGGTTCGTCACGACGGCGGTGAGTAGACCGCCGATCTCGAAACCCGGGTCGGGGGCGGTCTGACCGAGGGTGTCGACCAGGCCGATGGGGCGGAGCGGACCGGCGACGAACCGGGTGTAAAAGCCGTCGTGCCGGTAGATGTGCTCGACCTGGCTCACGGTGTAGTCGCCCGAGGTCGGGCCGGCGTTGGCGACCTGCACCGTCGTCATCAGGTCGATGGCCGCGTTGACCAGCCCGCGGCCGCGGGCGATCACCGCGCTCGAGGACCAGGTGTCGTTGAGCGCCGTGGCGATCCGCTTCGCGTCGTCGGCATCCTCGGGGTTCATGTCGAAGCTCGACTGGACCGAGCTGTTGAGGCTGCTCGGTGCGCTGCCGATGTACTTGGCCACGAAGTTCGATGACGCGGTCGTCACGGCCGTGCCGTTCTGACCACTCACGTCCTGTTGGGCGTTGGGATCCCAGCCACCCACCGTCACCGACGTCGGACGCAGGGCAGAGGCACGGACGGAGAATTCGGTCAGGGTCCGTCCCAGCTCGACCCCGGCCGTGGCTCGCGTCGCGCTCGCGTCGGCGACGTGCAGCGTCGTGCCGTCCATCCACCAGACCGCGCCGGTCCGCTCGCACAGCTGTTGCAGGAACGCGACGTCCGAGCCGCTCTGCAGAACGTAGTCGTGCGGCGTGCTCCACCCGTTCGCAGTCACGTTCGCGGACAAGCCGCAGTTACCCACGATCTGCTGCAGGACGTCGCTGTAGCTGGACGTCAGATACGTCTTCACACGGGTGCCGATGGCCAGCTTGAAGGCCTTGTCGTCGACGGTCACCACGAGTTCGGGGGTGTCGCTGCTGGTCTGCTCGAGGCTGATCCCGGTCACCACCCCCGCCATCAAAGGCTCACTGCCGCCCTGAATCCCGACCTTGACGTCGGTGCCCAGCGCGAAGGTGGAGCTCGCTGACAGTCGGTAGCCCGAGTCGGCGAACCGCAGGGTCGTGCGCGCCATCAAGCACAGCGAACGCTCGATGCGCAGCTCGGTCAACGCGTCGGACCACGTGGCCGGCAGCGGGGCGCCGTCCACCTTGATCTCCGGTGCGACGACGCCGAGCGCAGTGCTCACTGGGCGCCTTTGCGGGGAACGTTCAACAACGTGCCGGGCCGAACGGCAAGCGGATCCTCGATTCCGTTCGCCCCAGCCAGCTCACGCCAGCGTGTCGAATCGCCGTAGTACTTGGCGGAGATCCGATCCAGGGTCTCGCCCGGCTGAACCCGGTGAACCCGGTGCGGGCGGGGCGTACCCGATGTCGGATTCTGTGGCCCGAACGCCTGGGAGGCCTCGTACTGGCGCAACTCCAGGTGCATCTGCGCCCGCAGCGGTACGCCGGAGGAGGAGAAGTAGGTGAAGCTGAGGCCGAGGTCGCGCACCACCGCGGGGAAGGAGTGCATGTCGCCCCAGTGGAAGGTCACCGTGGCCGGCCGGGCGTTGTTGGTCGTCTCATCCGTGCCCGGGATAGCGGTATCGACGTCCATGAGTGCCATGATCTTGCCGGTGTAGTTCGTGACCGGAGTGCCGTCGCTCGTGGTGTCGAAGACGAGGTCGAGGCGCAACCAACCCGACTCCGCGCCGATGTAGCGCAGCTTGGAGACTCCCTTGCCCGGCATCGGGTCGGCCGCCCAGTTGTTGCGTCGGCCGACGGTGATCGTGGAGGGGTTGAACAGGCAGGGGATGCGCGTTCCACCCTCCAGTTGGAGAAAGGCCTTCTCGAGCTCAGCCATCAGAAGACTCCCGGGGTGTGTCGCCGTCCGCGGCGTTCGAGTTCGTCGATGACGCGCTGCTCGATGCGCTCGACCACCGAGTCCACGATGAGGTCCAACTCGGGTCGACCCATCCTGGGGGGCGCGACCGACATCGGAAACCCGAAGTCCTCCATCGGTGAGCTGTATGCGGCTGAGCCGTAATCGTCTGTGACGTTCACGTGCCGACCTCCTGTGCCCTCGGTGAAGCTACTGGACGTTCCGGTCCTGCG
>JBDTFN010000046.1:0-16761 GCA_039937915.1 Jatrophihabitans sp.
CAGTGCCCTGGAACAACACGAAATAACCCAGGCCGACCTGGAGCCGAGCCGTTGCTGATCCAGACCGCACGGCTTGAGCCGGCGACGCTTTGCGTTGACCACGAGGGACGCTCGATAACGCCGATCATGCCGACCTCGTGGTTATGCCGATGACCTTCGTGGACGGGCTGCGGGTCGGGGTTTTCGGTCTGGCTGGGTCGGCATGATCAGAGCTGTTGGAGGAAGGCGAGTAGCGGGTCGGGTGGTTGGTAGCGGCCGGGGCGGGTGCCGGGCGGTGTGACTCTGGCGATCGCTCTCTCTTTCTGTTCCATGTCGGCGTGCAAGTAGATCTGGACGGTTCCGAGTTGTTCGTGGCCGAGCCAGAGCGCGATGACGGCGGTGTCGGTGCCGCTCTGGAGAAGGCGCATCGCGGCGGTGTGACGCAGGGTGTGCATGGTGATTCGCTTGCCTTGCAGTGAGATGTGGTTGCTGCTGGCGTTCGCGACGTAGCCGGCGAGGCGGTGTTCGACCGCGTCGCGACTGAGCGTGGCGCTGGTGCGGGTCGGGAACAGCGGGTGGTTTGGCGCGCCGGGCTGTTCGTCGATCCAGCAGCGAAGGACCGCGACGGTGTGTTTGGTCAGCGGGGTCGCGCGCTGTTTGCGTCCTTTCCCCATGCACTGGACGTGGGCTCCGGCGCCGAGGTGGATGTCGGCGTGGGTGAGGCTGATCAGTTCGGTGATGCGCAGCCCGGTCTGCACTGCGAGCACGAGCAGCGCATGGTCGCGTCGTCCGGTCCAGGTGGCGCGGTCCGGGGCTGCGAGTAGCGCGTCGACCTCGGTTTCGGTGAGCCAGGTCAGCATTGTGCGGTCGTATCGTTTGACCGGGATCGCGAGGACCTGAGCGATGGTGTCGGCGTGCTCGGGGTGATGCCGCGCGGCGTAGCTGAACAGCGAATGGATCGCGGCCAACCGGTTGTTGCGGGTGCGGACGCTGTTGCGGCGCTCGTGTTCGAGGTGGTCGAGGAAGCCGGTGATCAAGCGCATGTCGAGGTCGGCGATGTCGAGCGCGGATGGCTTCTTCCCTGTGGCGTGCGCTGCGTAGTCGAGCAGGAGCCGCATCGCGTCTCGGTAGCTGAGCACGGTATTCGGGGAGGCGTGTCGCTGGGCGGCGAGCCGATCGGTGAAGAAGGCCTGCAGCAGCGGAGCCAGCGCGGTCATGACCGGTCACCGAAGTGCTGGTCCAGGCGGTCCGCAGCCAACTGCATCAGTTCCGGTGTCGCGGACAGATACCAGTAGGTGTTCTTCGGTTCGACATGGCCGAGGTAGGTCGAGAGCACCGGCAGCATCGCGTGGACATCGGTTCCGTCGCGTTGCCAGCCGATCAGTGTTTGCACTGCGAAGGTGTGCCGGAGATCGTGGATGCGCGGGTGGACGGTGGCGGTGCGCAGCCCGAGCTGGGTGGTGATCTGGAGGAACATCCGCTCGGCGTCCCAGCGTTGGATGACCCGCCCAGTCGAGGTGGCGAAGAACCGGTCATCGAGACCGTCAGGGCAGGACTGATTGGGGCGGAGCCGGTCCCGGGTGCGGGCGTAGCGGCGCAGCCTTTCGATCGTGCTCGGGTGCAGGGGCACCAGTCGCATCCGGTTGAACTTCGCGTGCCTGATGGTGAAAGTGCCCTCGCCCAAGTCGACGTCTCGGCGTGTGAGGGCGAGAGCTTCACCCACGCGCATGCCGGTGGCAGCGAGCAGCCCGAACAAGGTCTCGTAGGTTGCCGCGTGCAGCCGCGGGCGTAGCCGCCGGGCCTGGGCCAGCACCCGCAGCAGCTGCTCGGGTGAATACAGGTAGGGCGCTGGTCGCCGGCGTGGGACTGAGAGCAGGCCGGGCGGTGGAATCTCATGCACAGAGTCGATCGCATGCAGGTAGCGGGCGAACCCACGCACCCAGCCCATCCGGAAGCTGGCGGTGACCGGCTTGATCCCGGCCGGCTGCCAGGCCCAGGTCGTGGCCAACTCAGCGGTGGCCGTGCCTGCACCGGCCGCGTCGACGTAGGCGGCGAAGCTGGCCAGCGGCCTGTCGTAGCCGGTGAGCTTGAACCCCAGTGCGCGGCGCAGCCGCAGATAGTCCTCGACATGTTCGGTCACCGAGGTCATGACAGCGGTCCGTTCGGCCACGCCCGGGCGATCGTGCGCAGCCGTTCAACATCCACCCGGGCATAGCGTGCGGTGGTGCCGAGCGACTCGTGGCGCAGGACCTGGCCGATCTCGACCAGTGACCCGCCCGCGCGCAGCAGATCGCAGGCCGTCGTGTGCCGTAGCCGGTGCGCGCCGAAGGCCTCCAGACCGGCTCGTTCGCTGGCGCGTCGCACCGCTGAGGACACGGCGCTGCGGGACACGCCCACCAACGGTGGACCCGTGCGGATGAACACCGTGCGTGCCGAGGTGCTGGGGCGGCCGCGCCGCAGATATCCGGCGATCGCCGCGCCGACATCGGCCGGCAGCGGCAGTTCGTCGCGCCGGGCTCGTTTGCCGTGCACCGTGATCTGCCCGGCGCGCCAGTCGATGTCCTCAAGCTGTAACGCCGCCACCTCGCCGGCGCGCAGCCCCAGGCGCAGCATCAGCACGATCATCGCGTAGTCCCGCCGGCCCACCGCCCGGCGCCGGTCACAGCTCCGTAGAAGCGTCTTTGCCTGGGCGGGGGGCAGCCCTTGCGGCAGCAGCGAAAGTTGTCGCCCGGCAACGGGCATCACCGCCGCAGACAGATCGTTTGTGGTCAACCCCTCCAGGTGGGCATAGCGCAAGAAAGCTCGCATCGAGCCGCCGTAGCGGCGCACCGTCGCCGGCGCATGCCGGCCATCGGCCTCGCTCACCATCGCTCGCACCACGTCGCCCGCGGTCAACCCGCGCAGGCCCTCACTGCCGCACCGGTCGAGGAACCGGCGCGCGTCAGACACGTAGGCCGCGACCGTCAACGCCGACACGCATCGCTGCTCGCGCAGGTAGACGCTGAAACCAGCAAGCAGCGCCTCAACACCCTCGCTCCACACCGTCGATCTGGACATGGCTCTCCTCCTTCTCCCAAATGGGTTAGAAGAAGAGTCAGCCCAGACCGCTGGTTATGCCGACCCCCGCAGCGGCATCACACCACTCCATCAACATCACAAGAGGCCGGTCGGCATAACCACGAGGTCGGCATGATCGGCGTTATGCGGGTGATCAGATGCCACGTAGGGTGAGCCGGTCGAAGGCAGCGAACACCTCGGTTGCCTGCCACAGGCGGTTGCGTTTGGAGCCGGTCAACTCGGTCACCGCGCCGGCGTTTGCGAGCGGCGCGATAGCGCGCTGGGCGTTACGGGGCTCGATGCCGAGCTCGGCGCCCACGGTGGCGGCGTCGATGATGGGCTGGCGTAAAAGAAGGTCGGCTGCTCGCCAAGCGGACGCTCCGCGGCGCGCTTTGATCGTGTCGTCCCAGTTCAGTCGGATCGCGTGGAGAGCGGCCACCAGTTGTCGTCCGCTCGCCGTTGTCGCGAACGACGCGTTTGCCAGGCATTCGACGATCGCCGACGCGTCCCCCTTGCGATACGCGGTGAGCGCTTCGAAGTACGTCTTCGTTTCGGTGAGCAGCCCAGTCGAGATCGGCACCGCGACGTTGGACGTCAGCCCGCGCCGACGCAGGGCAGCGTGGATCAGCGCTCGCCCGGTTCGGCCGTTGCCGTCGGCGAACGGGTGGATGGTCTCGAACTGGGCGTGGGCGATCGCGACTTGCGCGAACAGCGGTAGGTCCGTCCGGCCAGCGAATGCGACGAGATCGTCCATCAGCGCAGGCACGTGCTCGTGGTGTGGTGGGACGAACATCGCGTCGTGGGGGCTGGCCGACATCCCGCCGATCCAGACCTGCTCATCGCGCCATCGGCCGGCGATGTCCGGATGCAGATCTCCGAGCAGCGCGTAGTGCACATCAAGAATCCCGTCGACATCGTCGGCCGACTCGACCGCAGCGTGCACCGCCGCGATGTTGCCGACGACCTCCTGGGCATCGTCATTCGCGGTGCTGCCCAGGCTGGCCAGCGCGATCGCGCTCGCACCGGCGGAGATGCCTTCGATCCGTGATGACGCCACCGACTCCGCCTGCACGAGAACGGCCCCGAACAGGGCAGCCTCGGCTTCAAGCTCGGCGTCGAAGCGCGCGATCTCGACCGACGCCTCTTCGGCCAGCGAAGCGACCGCTGAGGGCAGGTCCACAGCCCGGACAGCGATGAGCGCGGGCACTGCCGCCCGGTACGAACGCGGCGCCTGCCGACGGGCTCCGAGCGAGGTCGGATCGGGCGCGTTCCGAGGCGTCCACGGCCGGACTTCCCAGCCGACTCGAGGCCAGCCGGCATCTGAAACCACGCCCGAACCTTAGTCTCAGTTAATCAACAAGTGAGAGTAAGGACGCATTTCAGCGGACTCCGACCACTACATATAGAACTTGCCGATTGCACCAATGGCTACCAAAATGGCTACCAGGCAATTTTCGTTCGATTCCACAGGTGGCTCTAGGCCAACGATTCCGGGTGGAGCTGAGGGGACTCGAACCCCTGACCCCCACACTGCCAGTGTGGTGCGCTACCAGCTGCGCCACAGCCCCTTGCGTGCCCGCCAGGCGGACGATTGCCAAGACTACACGGGCGCGGGAACCCGTCCGACCAGGTGCCGTTCACCCGCGAAACCTCAGCGCACATCGTTACGATTCTCACGACGTATCAGCCGATGAAAGCAGGATCGTGAGCGCACGCAAGGCATTGGCCGCACTCGTGGTGGGCACCACCGTCCTCACCGCGGCCTGCTCCAGCGACAGCAAAAAGCCCGACAACTCCGCCTCGACGGTGCAGCTCAGCGCCCCGCCGGCGTCGGCAGTTCTGGCCCTCCCGCAGATCATGACGACCAACGAGGCGGCCTGCCGCTTCGAGAGCCTGCTCGGGGCGCAGTACGTCATCGAGGGCAAGGGCAATTCCGATGTCGTGGCCACCTTGGGCTCCACGCTGGGGCTCGCCAGTCCGGACGGCGCCCGCGGGGTCTACGAGACCGCTCACGACGCCCTTCTTGCCGACGCCACGGCAGCGAAGTCCGGGCTGGCGTCCGACGGTCTGCTGCGCGCCGTGGTCGTTGCGATCAAGACCGGCTGTACGGCTCGCGCCAACCCCATCGTGACGAAGGCCCAGTGGGCGGAACTGGCTCAACTCGTCGGCGCTGAGCAGGCCTCGTTCGACCGGGTGCGGGTCTTTCGCGAAGCGGGCCGCCCGGGCTAGAAAAACCGACACGCCCAACGGGTCGACCCCCCTAAATACGGGCTATCCAAGCGTGGCAGCCATACTGGGGGCAGTAACACAACCGACGATCAAGGGAGACCTCGTGAACCGCAAGGAACTGGTAGCAGCCGTCGCCGAGGGCGCTGACCTGGAGCAGAAGACGGTCGACTCCGTTCTTCGCGCGCTTCAGGCCACGCTCGAAGACTGTGCAGGCAAGGGCGAGAAGGTCAGCGTGCCCGGCTTCTTCGCCATGGCCGTCGGCGAGCGCGCCGCCCGTGAGGGACGCAACCCGTCCACCGGCGCGACCATTCAGATCGCTGCCGCCAAGACGGTGAAGTTCACCGCGGGCAGTGCACTGAAGGAAGCCGCGAACAAGTAGCACCCCGCACGGACGAAGGCCCGCCCCGGCATCAGCCGGTGGCGGGCCTTCGTCGTTCCCGGGTGAGAAACGTCTACGGAGTCTTGGACGTCGAGGTGGCCGCAGACTTCGACGGCACGGTGGACGCGGTCTTCGACGTCCCGACGGATGGGGACTTCGTCGTGGCCGGCGCGCTGGGCGTGACCGACGCAGCCGGGGTCGTCGACGGGTCGGGCTTCGGCCCCTTCTTCAGCGCCTTGGTCACCGCCGCGGTGAAGTCCTTCTCCGTGAGGCCGATCGGTTTGCCGTTGACCAACACGGTCGGGGTACCGCTGACCCCGTCCTTGCTGGATCGCTCGGTGATGGCCTCGACCAGCGCCTTGTGCTTCTCGCTCTCGACACACCCGGTGAAGTTGGTCAGGTCCGAGCCGGTGATCTGCGCAGCCTTGGCGTAGGAGAGCAGGTCGTCGTTCGTGCGTCCGTTGGTGCCCTCGTCGGGCTGGACCTGCTTTCCGCCGATCTTGCCGTAGAGCACCTTGTGTAAGCGGTAGAAGGCGTCGACGGATATCTCTGCGGCGCAGTAGGCGGCATTCGCGGCCCGCGAGGAGTACCGGTTCCCGTTGGACCCACTGTCCAGGAACGCGATCGCGTGGTAGCGCACCTGCGCCTTGTTCGCGCGGACAGCCGCCTCCATGGTGGCGCCGACCCGATCCTCGTACTCACGGCAGTTCGGGCACTGGAAGTCCTCGTACACGTCGACGGTCGCGGCAGCTTTCTTGCCGAACACGACGCCGTTGGTCACCGAGACGTTCTTCGCGACCAGGGAACCCGCGATCTTCGCGCGGCCGGACTGCACACCGATGCCGATGATCGAGACGAGCACGATCACCCCGGCCAGCGAGCCGCTGATGTAGCGATCGCGCGAGCGGGCCGCACGCTTGCGGGACTCCAGCAGCGCGTTGTACTTGCGCCGTCCCTGATCAGAGCGCAGGCGCTTCGCCGACGGCGTCGCCACCTGGTCGTGGCGCGAGATGAACTCGTCGAGCGAAATCCGGGTGCGCGGCCAGTACACGAGGAACGCCGCGAGGATGCCGAGGCCGATGTCGCGCAGGATGTCCAGGGTGTACGTGGTCCCACCCTCGGTCGTCCCGCCACCACCGAAGCAGCCACAATCCAGCGAGATGCCACGCGCGGAGGCCTGGACGATCCCGATGAGGAACACCACGAAGAGCACGACGGACGCGATCGCGGCGAGACGAACCGCCACGCCGACGATGAGCACGATGCCGATGCACAACTCGAGGACGGGCAGTCCGTAGCCGATCGCCTGCGAGAGCCACTCGGGCGTCGCGTCGTAGGCACGGACCGCCTGGACGAAGTCACGCGGTGACTTCAGCTTCTCCCAGGCGGCCCAGATCCAGACCACACCGAGGACGAGCCGGAGGACGGTGCCCAGCCAGGGGCGCGCGGTGTTCCATTTCACGTTGGCCGATTCTGCCATTGCCCTACCCGGCGGCGATCAGCGGAAGATCGTGGGCGATCTGTTTCTGCAGCATGGTGCTCTGCAGGAAGGCCACGCGGGCATAGTCATCGGGCCCGTAGAGCACGAGTTTCGACGAGTGGGTCTGTCCGTTGTCCTCCGCCACCAGCGAATGGGCGGCCGCCTGCGCAGCGTCGATCTGGGCCTGCGTCCCGGTGAGACCGACGATCTTCGCCCTCGCGCCGCCGCTGAAGTTCGACAACCACCGCGCCAGGACCGGACCGGTGTCCCGCTTGACGTCGGTGGTCACGAACACCACGTAGGTGTCCTTCGCGACCGCGGCCGGTACCGACTTCAGCGCGATCGAGATATCGGACATCGTCGTCGGGCAGACGTCCGGGCAGTGGGTGTAGCCGAAGAACAGCAACGTCGGATGCTTCGCGGTGACCGACCCGAAGTCGAACCTCTTGCCCGTCGTGTCGGTGAGGGTGAAGTTGGGGCGCGGCTGCGGCGGGGTCAGCCCCGCCCCCTGGTACGGCCCGGCGCCGGCGTTCGGGTTGAGCTCCGACGGCGTTGCCTTGCCGCCCCCGCCAGTCGAGCAGCCGGCGACGAGCACCAGCGCGGCGAACAGAACGATGCACCGACGGATCACTTCAACCTCCTGGAGCGGACGGGGCGGGCGGAGCAACCTCACGTGGATCGCTTGGCCCGGTTCACGACGCCGAGGCCAAGAGCTCCGACGGCCAGCACCAGCGCGATGATCGACACCCCAACCGGCACGGTGTTGCTGCTGTCACCACCAGAAGCCGAGACCTCGGGTCGAGCGGACACCGACGGGCTCGCAGCGGAGTCGCCGCCGTGCGCATGCGCGTCACCGGTGGCCGCGGCCAGGGTGAGCATCGGAGCCGGGTGCTCGGGTTCCTCTGTGGAACCGGGCGCCGGGGTCTCAATCCAGCGGACGACGTCGCCGTTGCTGTAGGTCTGGATCGCCTTGAAGGTGATGCTGGCCTTCTCCGGCAGCGGCCCGACCGAGACGTTGAACTGTTGGAACTGTCCGGGCTTGATGGCCGCATCTGCGCTCGCGGTCCACGTGATTGTCGAGACGCCCTCGGTGATCACGCCGTCGTCGGTGGTGATCGGCTTGGCGAGCGCCGTCTTCGCCGGCACCGCCGTCCACCCGGCGATCGGTTGGACGCTCGCGGACGCGAACGTGGTGTCGGTGGGGAACTGCACTTCGACCTTGGTGGTGTTCGCCGCCGCCTGCTCGTTCGGCACGAGGAAGGTCACGACCGCGTACCCGCCCTGCGTCGCCCCTGGCGAGGAGACGGTGACGTGGGCGGTCGCGGGCGAGGCAAGCGCGAACAGGGCAGACACGGACACCACGGTGCCAAGGGCAACTGTGCGAAGTCGGGACACGAAAGGTTTCCTCTCAGTCGATCAGTGCAGGTCGAGCGTGACGTCCGCGGTCACGGCGTCGAATTCGGAGGTCGTGACGACGACGCTGATGCGCCACCGGCCGGCCACGGTGAGGGGGGCCGAGCCACTGAAGGTGCGTCCGCCCGCGCGGGTGAGCGTCACCGGAACCGGGCCTATCTCCTTGTCGATCTGGGTGGCCCCGGCGGTGATCGACGTCGGGGTCGGTCCGGCGGACACGTCCACGGTGAGGTTGACCTCGCCGTGCGTCCCGGGATCGGAGGTGACGGTCAGCATGCGACCCGCACCAAGCGTGGCGCTGGCCGAGATCGGCTGGCGGTACTGCGCGGCCAGCGCCTCGTTACCCCGCGGCTCGGCGACGAGGACGGCGGTGAGGGCCAGCACGACCAGGGCGGCGAGCGACTCGACGTACACCGAGCGGCGCAGCCGCTCGGTGGCCACTGGGTGCGACAGAGCCCGGCGCACGGTCTTACGGGACAGGTTGGCCAGCGCGAGCAGCGCGATGAACAGGACGACCTTGCCGATCACGAGCAGCCCGTACGTCGTGGTGAGGATCGCGTCGACGGTGCCGATGCCGCGCCAGGCCGAGTACGTGCCGGTCACCGCGAGGACGACGATCGCCACGAAGGCGACCGTCGAGAAGACCGGGACGACAGCGCTCAGTTCGGACGGTTCGCGGCGCGGCAGCACCGCCCCGACGAGCATGATCAGCCCGCCCACCCACACCGACATCGCAAGCAGGTGTGCCAGGTCGACCGGGATAGACAGTCCCGTCGGCGCCGTCGTTCCGGGGTGCCCGATCGAGGAAAACGAGGCGGCCAGGCCGATGCCGAGCAGGGCGACCACGCCCTCCCACCGGTTCCTGGACGCGTCGGGCCGCAGGGACCGCGCGAACACCAGCCCCAACACCGCCAACAGCACGAGTCGGACGATGTGCCACTGACCGAAGTGGGAGTGCAGCGTGGAGTCGATCAAGGAGGGGTCGAACGCATGCGCCGGGCTCGAGCCTGCGCTGTACGGGCCCTGCATCAGCACCTCGGTCACCGCGCCGAATGCGGTGATCCCCCAGCCACCCCAGAGCAACCGGCGGGAGCGCGGATCGGTTCGGCCCTGCGGCCAGAGGGTGAGGACGACCCACACCCCGCCGAGGAGCGCGAAGCCGGTGAACGACACCCAGCGCAGGACGTCCAGCAACGTCGCACTGCCGAGATTGCCGCTCGACTCGGAGACGCTGCCGCGGACCAGCGCGCCGTCACCGACGACGAACCGGATCGTCCCGGCGATCGGGTGCGAATCGGCTGACACGACGCGGAAGCTTGCTGTGTACGTCCCGTCGCCCAGGCCCTCGGCGAGCGGGACCCGGATCGTGGCCTGGTTGCTCCCGGCGTACCCCGCCGCCCCACCGTCGACCCGTTTGCCGGTCTGGTCGGTGACATTGAGGTAGCCGACGCCGCCGAGGCCGACGGGCTCGTCGAAGCTGATGCTCACGGCGGTAGGGGCGCTTGTGAGCCGAGATCCGTCGGCAGGGTCAGACGCCGTGACCGTCGCGTGCGCGGACGCGGGGGCCGCCCACAGCAACGTCGCGGCGAACAGACCGACCAGGACCGCGAGCAGCGCGAGCAGGCGGCGCCCGGGCAAGACGAAAGTGCCCGCGGAGCGCGGGGTCACAGCGACGTCAGTCGCGCGCGGGCTCCGGCAGCGCGTCAGCAGCCGCGCGGCTGGAGCGGGTGACGAAGTGTTCGGCCACGAAGGACATGGTCGGGACCGTGCCTGCGAGCATCACCAGGCCGTAGCGAGGCAGCGGCCAATGCAACCGGAACCCCAGCAGTGCGGTGACGATCACGTAGATCATGAACAGCCAACCGTGGCCGATCCACAGCGCGGCATAGATCGGCGGATTGACGTCGGCGGCGTACTTCACGATCAGCTCGATCGTCCCGGAAAGCAGGACGACACCGGTCAGGACGGCCATCACGCGGTACGCCGAGAGCAGCTTCGACGCCTCGTCCAGCTGCGCCCGCGTCACTCTCGGCTGCTTGACCGACAACAGCCCGTCGCCGCCGATGAGTCCCCGTTCGCTCATGGTCGCCTCTCCGTCGGGCCGCGCCGCTTCGCGTGCAGCCCGGCCAGATAGTCGTTGTACGAGGCGTGCATATCGTCGCCCACCTCGGTCGTGGTGGGAGGAACGTAGCGTCGATAGGCGACCGGCTCGTCATCGCTCACAGCAGACGTGATCTCCGGCGCTTGCGGGTCGTGCACGTGGTGGGCCTGGTCACGAAGGATCCGCACCCACATCAGCAGCGCGAACGCCGTGAACGCCCACCATTGCAGCGCGTAGCCGAAGTTGCGCAGGTTGAAGTGCTTCTCGTTGGACACGATCAACTGCCAGCGACCCAACAACACCATCGTCACGACCAGGGCGATGGTCAGTACGTGCAGCACGATCCAGCCCGGTCGGCAGGCGAAGGAGTAGCGGCGTAGCACCAATCCACGGTACGTCAGCCGGCTGAGGGCGGCGTAGTTCCGCACTATATCGAACGTAATTTTGATAACGTCCACGCATGACGACGTTCTCGGCTTCGTTCCAGCCCTCGCTGCTGGACGACTCGACCGAGGTGGACGTGGGACCGCTCGGCGACACCGTGCGCCGGGTGCCGCTCAGTGCGGGCGCGTGGCTCGATCTTCGCCGCGGTTGGGTGAGCGGCGCAGATACCTTGTTCGACCGGCTGCGCCATAGCGTGCCCTGGCAGGCCGAGCGACGTCCCATGTACGACCGGGTCGTCAACGTGCCGCGCCTGCTGCACTTCGTCGGAGAGCGCACCCCACTGCCCGACCCGGCACTCGTGTCGGCGAAGCAGGTCCTGAACCAGCACTACGCCTCCGAATTGGGCGAATCGTTCGCCACCGCGGGGCTGTGCCTCTACCGCGACGGTCACGACAGCGTGGCCTGGCACGGCGACCGCGTCGGGCGCGGAAACACCCAGGACACGATGGTGGCGATCCTCGTACTCGGCGCGCCACGGGCGCTGGCTCTGCGCCCGATCGGCGGCGGCTCTTCCCATCGCTACGACCTCGGGCACGGCGACCTCGTCGTCATGGGCGGTTCGTGCCAGCGCACCTGGGAGCACTGCGTCCCCAAGACCGCGCGGGCGGTCGGGCCACGGATCAGCGTCCAGTTCCGTCCACGCGGAGTCCGCTGACCCCGGCGGCCTCGCTTAGGTTCTAGGCGATGCGCGGAAGTGGGGCGGAGGGCGCGTCGAGCCAGGCGAGGACGGTGTCGTCGTGCTGCCCGATCGACGGCGACGGTGTCGCGACCGCAAGGGGCGAGGCCGAGTAGCGGACCGGATGTCGCACCTGAGGCATGCGCCCGGCACCAAGGTCGACGAGGGGCTCGAGACCGCAATCGGTCGCCCGCGCGATCGCGTCGGCAACCGTGCCGACCAGCCCGGCCGGGACGCCGGCGGCGATCAATCGCTGCTCCCAGACCGCGGCGTCCTCGGCGGCCAGAGCGACCTCGAGCTGGGTCTCGAGTTCCAGGCGGTGGACGACGCGATCGGAGTTGGTGGCAAAGCGCGGGTCACCGGCCAGATCGACGCGGCCCACGACCGCGCACAGGCGAGCGAACTGACCGTCGTTCCCGCACGCGATCGCGATCGGGACGTCGGCGCAGTGCAGGGTCTGGTACGGCACGACCGAGGGGTGGACGTTGCCCAACCGGGTCGGCGAGGTACCGGACGCGAGATAACCGGCGGCCTGATTGACCAGACCCCCGAGCAGGCTGGACAGCAGTTCGACGCGGACGTGCTGGCCGAGGCCGGTCTCCTCGCGGGCCCGGAGCGCGGCGAGGATGCCGATCACCGCGTCCTTGCCTGTCAGCACGTCGACCAGCGGGGCGCCGACCTTCGTCGGTTCGCCGTCGGCCGCGCCGGTGACGCTCATCAGCCCACCGACAGCTTGGACCAGGAAGTCATAGCCTGGCCGGTCCCGGCCGGCACCGTCGCCGAAGCCGGTAACCGAGCAGTACACGACGCGCGGGTTCGCCGCGGCCACGGCGTCATAGTCCAGTCCGTAGCGCGCCAGCGAGCCCGGCTTGTGGTTCTCGACGAGTACATCGGCGCGCCGGGCCAGTTCGACCGCACGGCGCAGATCCTCGGGCACGGTGAGGTCGAGCGCGACGCTGTACTTGCCGCGGTTGAGCGACTCGTAGTACGTCGAGACGTCGTCCGCGGTCCAGGGCGGGCCCCACGCGCGGCTCTCGTCCCCACTGCCCGGACGTTCGACCTTGACCACCGTCGCGCCGAGGTCGGCCAGCGTCATCGTCGCGAGCGGGCCGGCCAGCACCCGGCTGAAGTCCGCGACGAGAACACCGCTCAACGGCGAGGTCACGACTCGGCCCTCACGACGTCGACGACTCCAGAGCGTGTTTGAGATTGTCCAGTGTCGTGCGCATATTGCGCTTGTTGAACTCCGGGAACGTCGTGCGGGTCGCGAGCTTGTCGAACATCTTCGCAGCCGCGTCCGGCCACTTCCGGCGGTCGTCGTCCCAGGTCTCGATCACCAGACTGCCGCCGTCGACGGGCTCGATGTCGTAGGTCCAGGTCGCGATCGGCGCCGAGAGCCGCGGTGTGCGCAACCCGATGGCCTCGACCCGGAACTGGAAGCGGCGTGCCGGATCGGCGGCGACGACCCGGCAGCGGGTCACCCACCGGATCCGTCCCCGCTTGTTGCTACCGACGAAGACGTCGCCTACCTCCAGTGAGCCGGTCCGGTTCTCGACCTGCGCGCCGGTGTTCTCCGGGCTCCAGTTGCCGGTCAGCGTGGGGTCACTGACCGAGGCGTAGACGGTCTTCGGATCGGCGGCGATCACGACGCTCTCGGACACGGTCATCGGACGTTGCATGCAGGCTCCCTCGGTTGCCGGTCACGCTACTGCTACCCCATCAGTCGCCCGAGGACGTGCGCGCCGGGATGGTCCTGGCGAGTTCGAGGGCATCGGCGAAGGAGCCCCGCGCGCTGATCAACTTCCGGTACTTCATGACGTGGCGTTGACCGTTCAGGGTGAGCACTCCGCATATCCGGTCGTCCTCGCGATACAGGGCGACGAAGTGGTCGCTGCCGAGTTCGCCGGCCACGACCTGCACCTCGTCGTCGTTGGGGACGCCGACGAACTGGATCCGCGAGCCATACCAGTCCGACCAGAAGTACGGCACGCTCGCGTACGGCGTCGCGTTCTCGAGGTCGAGGGCGTTGCGCGCCGCGCGTCCGCCCTGCTCGGCGGCGTTCGTCCAGTGCTCGATACGCATCGAGCGGTCGAAGATCGGGTTGTGCCAGCGGGCGATGTCCCCCGCAGCGAACACGCCCGGCGGGCCGGCCCGCAGATACTCATCGCAGACCACGCCGTTCTCGATCGACAGTCCGCTGCTCTCGAGCCATCCGGTGTTCGGGGCCGCGCCGACCCCGACGACGACGAGGTCCGCGTCCAGGACCGAACCATCGGCGAGACGCACCCGCTCGACGTGGCCGTCGCCCTCGATCGCGTCCACCTTCGCCCCGGTCAACAAGGTGGTGCCGTTCGCGGCGTGCAGGGCCCCGCAGACCGCACCGAGCCGACTGCCTACGGCGCGCACGAGCGAGGTGTCCATCGCCTCGACGATCGTCACGGGCAGGCCGCGGGCTCGGGCGGCCGACGCGATCTCCGAACCGATGAACCCGGCACCGACGACGACCGTCCGCGCGCCGTTCTCCAGCGCCGCCCGGATCGCACGGGAGTCCTCGATCGTGCGCAGGACGTGCACACCGTCCAGACCCTCCGTGCCGGGCAGTTGCCGGGGTGAGGAGCCCGTGGCGAGAACCAGCGAGTCGTAGTCGATCTCCCGGGATCCACCGTCGTCGCGCACGACGACCGTGCACGCCGCCGTGTCGAGCCTTTCGGCGGTGGCGCCGAGGACCAGTTCGACCCCAATCTCGTCCCGCAGGGTCTGCGCGGTTCGGAACTCGGTGTGGTCGCGGTCCGCGTCGACCTTGAGCAGGTCCTTGGACAGCGGCGGACGGTCGTAGGGGACGTGCCTCTCGGCACCCACCAGCGTGATCGAGCAGTCGGCATCGGCCTTGCGGGCCGCCTCGACCGCACGCAGACCGGCCAATGAGGCTCCGACGACGACCACTCGGTGCGGCGTCACTGGAACGACTCGCAGATGTCGTCGCGTAACGTAACGAACGCTACGTAGGACCATTCGAAGGGTTGTCCCATGACTGTCTCCGCCTCGCGCGTGTCCACACCACGCAGCATTCCCGACACCGTGGCGCATCTGCGCGCGACGTTCCGCAGCAACCGCACCAAGCCGCTTGAATGGCGCCTCGAACAGCTCGACGCGATTATCCGGATGGTCTCTGAACGCGAGTCCGAGTTCGTCGAGGCGCTGCGGATGGACCTCGGACGCCCAGCCGTCGACGCCTGGCTGGCCGACCTTGCCCCCATCACCTCCGAGGCCAAGCACGCCATCAAGCACGTCCAGTCCTGGATGAAGCCGACCTCGGTCCCCGTCCCGATCGCCGTGCGGCCGGCCAAGGCCTGGTACCAGTACGAGCCGCTCGGCGTCGTCCTGATCATCGGGCCCTGGAACTACCCGATCCACCTGTGCCTCGCGCCGCTGGTGGCCGCGGTCGCCGCGGGTAACTGTGCCGTCATCAAGCCGTCCGAGCAGACATCGGCCTGTTCGTCGCTTCTTGCCCGGCTCGTGCCGAAGTACCTCGACCCGGAGGCCTTCGCGGTCGTCGAGGGCGCGGTCGCGGAGACGACCGAACTGCTCGACCAGGGCTTCGACCACTGCTTCTTCACCGGCAGCCCCGAGGTCGGCAAGATCATCATGGCCGGCGCGGCCAAGCACCTGACCCCGGTCACCCTCGAACTCGGCGGGAAGAGCCCGGTGATCGTCGCCGACGACGCCCGGCTCCCGGTCGCCGCGCGACGCATCGCGTTCGCCAAGATGATCAACTCCGGCCAGACCTGCGTCGCTCCGGACTACGTTCTCGTCGACCGCAAGGTCCGCGACGCCTTCGTCGCGGAACTCGACAAGGCCATCGAGTCCTTCAAGGCCGACCCCACGTTGCCGTTGATCAACAAGCGGCAGGCCGGCCGGATCGCCGGACTCGTGGAAGGCGCCGGCGGCACCACGGTGCGCGGCGGCAAGGTCGAGGTCGACGCCAAGCGGGCCGAGCTCACCATCGTTGTCGACCCGGACGCTGACGCTGCCCTGATGCGCGACGAGATCTTCGGTCCGGTGTTGCCGATCGTCACCACCGACTCGATGGACGACGCGATCGCCCATGTCCAGCAGGGCCCGAAGCCGTTGGCCGTCTACCTGTTCAGCGAGGACCGCGCCAACGAGGAGCGCGTGCTGTCTGAGATCAGCAACGGCGGCACCGTCATCAACCAGCTCGTGTATCACCTGCTGGTTCCCGAACTGCCCTTCGGCGGCGTCGGCAACAGCGGCACCGGCGCGTATCACGGCCCCTGGGGGTTCCAGACCTTCAGCCACCGCAAGGCCGTCATGCGCAAGCCGACCCGCCCGGACCCGTCGCTTGCGTATCCGCCGTTCACCAAGATCAAGCAAATGATTATGCGCAAGGTTTTCTGATCGTCTGCCGGAAGGGGACATCGTGCGACTGGTCGTGACCAAGGACGACTATTTCGCCACCGCGCTCGATGTGCTCGCCACCAACGGTCACGGGGCGCTCAAGATCGGCTCGCTGTGCAAGAGCATCGGCGTGACGACCGGTTCCTTCTACCACTACTTCGGCAGCTGGGACGGATTCGTCGACGAGCTGCTGGCGCACTGGGAGCAGGAGAAGACTCACCGCCTCGCAGCCGTGGTCGGCGCGGAAACCAACCCGACGGCACGTGTCCACACCATCAAGTCGATGGCGATGGCGCTGCCGCACGAGGCCGAGACCGCGATCAGGGCGTGGTCGCACACCAACCCGGCCGTGGCGACGGTCCAGGCCCGCGTCGACCGGGAACGGTTCGAAGCCGTGCGGGGTGTGCTGGCCGGGGTGCTGCCCAACCGGCGTCGCGCGCAGAGTCTCGCCGTCATGGGCATGTCACTGCTCGTCGGATTGCAGCAATGGCGCTCGCCGGTCGACCGCCGTGAGCTCAGTCGGCTGCTGGACGAGTACGAGGCCCTTATTCTTCGCGAGGCCCCACTGCCGGTCGGTTAGGTTCGCC
>JBDTFN010000047.1:0-10246 GCA_039937915.1 Jatrophihabitans sp.
ACCAGGGACATGGCCATTCCCGCGACGGCGCTCTGCACCGCGATATGGCGGGCGCGGCGGGCGATGTCCATGGCGTCGGCGAGGCGGTCGAGACGGTCGGTCGTGAGTACGATATCGGCAGCCTCCGATGATGCCGTTGCCCCGCGGGCCCCCATCGCGACGCCAACGGTGGCGGCGGCGAGGGCAGGGGCGTCGTTGATGCCGTCCCCGACCATGACCGTGACGGCCGCCTCGCCTTCGGCGCGAACGGCGGCGAGTTTGCTGGCGGGGGTTTGCTCGGCACGGACCTCGTCCAGCCCGAGGGCGGTTCCGATTTCCTGCGCGGGTTCGGCCCGGTCGCCGGTCAGCATGACAAGTCGGCGCAGCCCCGCTGCCCGCAGACGCCGCACCGTACGGTTGGCGTCCGGCCGCAGCGGGTCGCGCAACAGCACGGCACCGACGAGTGCGCCGCAGACCGTCAGCCAGGTGACCGTGGAGCCGTCGAGCGTCGCCCGACTCAGGACGGCCCGGGCCCAGACGGGGGCATCAGAGCCGAGGACATGCTTGCCGACCTCAACGTTGAGTCCTTCGACTGTTGCGGCCACCCCGCGGCCGGGCAGTTCGGACACGTCGGTGGGCAGGCTGAGGGGCAACTGCCGGGCGTGGGCTTCGGCGACGATGGCTTCGGCGAGCACATGGGGACTGAGTTGGTCAGCTGTGGCGGCCAGCCGTAGAACCTCGGCGGCGTCCCAGCCGGGAGCCGCGGCGATCTCGATGACGACAGGGTGCCCGGCGGTGAGGGTTCCGGTCTTGTCGATGACCATCGTCTGGGCGCGACCGAGGCTTTCCAGTGCGACCCCGCTGCGGATCACAACGCCGATTCGCGACGCGCGAGACAGCCCGGAGACGATCGCGACTGGCGCGGCCAGCAGGAGCGGGCAGGGGGTGGCGACGACGAGAACGGCTACCGCGCGAACCATGGACCCGCTGATCAGCCACGCCGAGCCGGCCGTGAGCAACGACAGCGGCAGAAACCAGGTGGCGTAGCGATCGGCCAGTCGGATGACCGGAGCGCTCTGGGCGCTGGCCTGCTGAACCATGGCGATGATCCCGGCGTAAGTGCTGTCGGCTGGGGTGTTGCCTGCGCGCAGTTCGAATGCGCTGCCCGCGTTCAGTACGCCGCTGCGAATTTGCTCGCCGATCGCTCGCTCGATCGGATCTGCCTCGCCGGTCAACGCAGACTCATCGAGCACCGCCGGGCTTGCCTCGACCACACCGTCGACGGGCACTACCTCCCCTGGCCCCACGATCAGCAGGTCACCGACGAGTACGTCCTCGAGCGGTATCTCCGCTACCCGGGTGCCGATCCGTCGGCGGGCAGTGCGTGGCGCGCGCTCCAGCAGAGCGCGCAGATCGGAGGAGGCTCGCCGTTCTGCGGCTGCGTCCAGCGCCCGTCCGCTGGCGAGCATGACTGCGATCAGGGCACCCGCGACGAACTCGCTCACAACGAGCGTTCCGGCCAGGGCGAGCACAGCGATGAGATCGACACCCGTGCGTTTGTGCATCAGCGCGCTGAGCACCCACCCGATAGCCGGCACAAGGCCCGCGATGGTGCCGGCGATCCAGCAGGCGTCGGCCAGATCAAGGTTCCCGGCCAGCCAGGCCACCGCTCCGGCCGCGAGAGCGACCAGGGTCAGGACCAGCAGGAGCGGCTCGACCCAGGGTCGCGCGCCGTCCAGCAGGCCTGCTGCCCGCGACCGGGTTTGTGGGGATCCGGTCGCGGGCATCAGCGTGCGACCGCGCCGACCAGTTGCCCGATCCCGAAGGTGAGCAGCATCGCCAACGCTCCACCGAGCACGACCCGTGCGACCGCGCGGTTGCGTGGAGCTCCGCCGATTCGGGCGCTGATCGTGCCCGTCACCGCCAACGCGAGCAGCACGACCACGAACGTCACCGGAATGCGGACAGACGCGGGCAGCAGGATGGCCACGACGGGAAGCAGCGCACCGACAGTGAACGATGCGGCGGACGCACCGGCGGCATGCCAGGGGTTGGTCAGCTGGGATGGATCGATACCCAACTCGGCGTGCGCGTGGGCGGAGTAAACGTCGTGTGCGGTGAGCTCTCGCGCGACCTGAGCGGCGGTTTCGGGCGTCAAGCCCCGAGCCTGGTAGATGCCGGCCAGCTCGGCGAGCTCGCGCTCAGGCTGCTGCGTGAGTTCGCAACGTTCCTTGGCCAGCAGGGCCTGCTCGGTGTCGCGTTGGCTGCTGACCGAAACATACTCACCTAGCGCCATCGCCACTGCCCCGGCGGCGAGCCCGGCGATGCCAGCGGTGAGGATCGGTGACCGCGCGGTCGTCGCGGCCGCGACTCCCACGACGAGCCCGGCGGTGGAGACGATGCCGTCATTCGCCCCGAGAACACCGGCGCGTAACCAGTTCAGCCGAGCTGCGAGCCCGCCGGTGTGCGGTTCGTTGGTGTGCGGTGCGACCGGTACTAGTCCGGTCGTCCGATCGAGCGCGGCAGGATCGCTGACGTCAGCCATACCGCAAGGCTAGAACGGCTGAGGAGGTGCACGTAGGGCCGAAAGCCTGGTCAACTCAACTCGCGGAGCTGTCTGCGCCCGGTCGGTTCTTCGGTTCGACGGAATGGTCGACGGCGTCCTGTCCTTCGAGGCGTTCCAGACGTTCGACGAGGCGGCGCAGGGAGGGCAGCGACGCGAGGATCGCGGTGCGGTCCTTCTTGGCCAGGTCGCGGAACGCGGCGTCGAGGCGGTGACCGTTGGCCTGCATCCAGCCCTGCAGTTCCAACTGCCCGGTATCGGTGAGGTGTATGGAGACCGCTCGTCGGTCGCGCTCGTCGACCCGGCGATCGACCAGCCCGGCCAGGACCATCTGTTGAATGACGTTGCTGACGGTGTTGATGGCCAACTTCTGGCGGGCGGCGAGTTCAGTGACCCGAAGGCCGGGTTCCTCGGCGAGGCGTTGCAGGATCTCGACCTGGGCCATGGGTAGCCGCTCCCACGGGAACTCGCTGCGAATACTGGAACGCAGGATGCGGCGTAGCCGGTTTACCACGTCGGCCAGGGCCCAAACCTCGACAGGGGTCGAGCGATCCGGTGGAGGAGACTCTGTTCGGCGGGCCACCCGTGCCATGATAGCGCTGGGCTAGAATATTTCTGTGGCAGATGTTAATCACGCTCGCCGTGGCTTGGGCGTAGTCAGGGAAGCGCGAACCGGATGACGCGACGCAAACGCGTGCGGGTGAGCGAGCGGTTGCGTCAACCGCAGCCTTTGCTGCGCACGCGTCTGCCTTCCGGGCGCGGAGCCATGGAGCAGCCGAACGTGACCGGCGACGGCGAGGCCGTGCTGAGTCCGATGTTCTGGCTCGCCCTGGTGCTGACCGGGATCGCGACGGGGCTCTTGGGCGCGAGTTTGATGGCGTTGCTGTTTCACGTCGAGCAAGCCGCTTTCGGCTACCACAGCGGTGATTTCGAGTCCGGTGTCCAGGCTGCGTCGGCACTGCGCCGCGTTACCTCGCTGCTGACCGCCGGGGTCATCGGCGGAATCGCGTGGTTCCTGCTGCGCCGCTACACCCCCGGTAAGAAGTCCGACATCGATGATGTGCTGTGGAGCCAATCCGGGGAACTGTCGGTCCGACGATCGGCAGGAACCAGCGTGCTCTCGGAGATCGTGATCGGCATGGGCGTATCGCTGGGGCGCGAGGCAGCGCCGAAGACGATGGGCGGCCTGTCCGGGGGGGTGCTCGGGCGCTGGTTCGGCCTGTCCTTCGCTCAGCGGCGGCTGCTGATTGCGTGTGGTGGGGGCGCCGGTCTGGCATGTGTCTACAACGTCCCGCTCGGGGGGGCTTTCTTCACCGCCGAGATTCTGTGCGGCTCGGTGTCGATCGCGACGATGCTGCCGGCGTTGGCCTGCGCCGGCCTAGCGACCGTGACGGCATGGGTGTATCTGCCTAACCGGGCGACCTATCTGGATGTACCCGGGTATCAGGTCGACGCGGCCGTGTTGGTGTGGGCGTTGTTGGCCGGCCCATTGATCGGGCTCGCCGCCGCTGCCTACATTCGCGGCATCGGCTGGCTGTCCCACCACCGCCTCACCGGCACCGCTAGCCTTTTCGCCCCGCTGGTCGCGTTCGGCACTCTCGGTGTGGTCGGCATCGCCTACCCTCAACTGTTCGGCAACGGCAAGGACATGGCCCACGATGCATTCCTCGGCAGTGGCACCCTCGGGTTGCTGCTGACGCTCGCGGTGTTGAAGCCGCTCGTAACCGCACTGTGCCTGGCCAGCGGCGCGTCGGGTGGACTGTTCACACCGGTTATGAGCACCGGCGCCGTGCTGGGCGGGGGCTTAGGTTTGCTGTGGACCCATGTGTGGCCCGGCAGTCCAATTGGGGCGTACGCAATGATCGGCGCGGCCGCGATGATTGGCTGTGCCATGCAGGCCCCGATCACGGGACTTGCACTGGTATTGGAGTTGACGCACAGCGGGTTCGGGCTGATGACCCCAATGATCGTCGCGACCGTGCTCGCGACCGCGGTGGTGCGTTACATCGACGGCTATTCGATCTACTCCGCCCGGCTACCGGCGCAGGCGCGTGACAACGCAGATCCAGGTTCATAATCGGCGGTGGTCGTGGGTTGATTCAACGGGCTGGTGTCAGCGGAACCTCGACGGCTGCCGCGAGCTCGGGAAAGCTGATTCCGAACGTCGAGGTGACGACTACTTCGTCAGGTGAAATCTCGAAGACGGCGAACTCGGTATAGATCCGACTCACGCAGGCCAGCCCGGTCAGCGGGTAGGTGCAGGACGGGACGAGCTTCGGCGCGCCGTCCTTCGCGAAGAGGCTCATCATGACGAAGACGTCCTTGGCTCCGATCGCGAGGTCCATAGCGCCGCCGACTGCGGGGATCGCGTCGACTTCGCCGGTGTGCCAGTTCGCCAGATCTCCGACGGCTGAGACCTGGAAGGCTCCGAGCACGCATACGTCGAGGTGGCCACCGCGCATCATCGCGAACGAGTCGGCGTGGTGGAAGTAGGACGCTCCGGGGGTTTCGGTCACCGGGATCTTTCCGGCATTGATGAGGTCTTGGTCGACGTCGTCACCGTAGGCCTGGGGACCCATGCCCAGCATGCCGTTCTCGGTGTGCAGCGTGACTCCGCCGCCGACTGGCAGATAATCCGCCACCAGAGTCGGCTGCCCGATGCCCAGATTGACGTATGCGCCTGGGGGGATGTCGGCCGCGACCAGCTGCGCGATCTCACGCTTGTCCATTGGGCCGCGGTCGGTGTGCTGGATGATCATCGAGCGTCACCTGTCAGTGCGACGATGCGGTCGACGAAGATGCCGGGAGTGACGATGACTTCGGGGTCGAGCATCCCGGCTTCGACAATCTCCTCGACCTGCACGATTGCCGTTGCGGCTGCGGTGACCATGACCGGTCCGAAATTCCGCGCGGTCTTGCGATAGATCAGGTTCCCTGCCGTGTCAGCGCGGTAGGCCTTGATTAGTGCGACGTCGCCACGGATCGGGTACTCCAGGACGTGGTCGCGGCCGTTGATGGTGCGTCGCTCCTTACCCTCGGCGAGAGCTGTGCCGACACCGGTCGGGCTGAAAAAGGCGCCGATGCCGGCGCCGGCTGCTCGCATCCGCTCGGCGAGATTGCCTTGCGGCACCAGTTCGAGCTCGATGTCGCCTGACCTGTAAAGCTCGTCGAAGACGTGGGAGTCGGACTGGCGCGGGAACGAGCAAATGATCTTGCGGACGCGCCCGTCACGCAGCAGTGCTGCCAGTCCGACGTCGCCGTTTCCTGCGTTGTTGTTGACCACGACGAGGTCCCGCACGCCAGAGCGGCGTAGCGCCTCGATGAGCTCTACAGGCTGTCCAGCGGTGCCGAAGCCACCGATCAGCACGGTCGCGCCGTCGGCGATCCCCGCAACGGCGGCATCGGCATCGTCGAGGATCATCGGTGGCATCGCTCGAAATCCTTTCTCGAGAACCACGGCCAGTCCTCGCCCCGGGCATCAGGCCCGGCATGACTTCGCCTCATATGGTGGCTCGAAGGTGTTCGACGATCGCGGTGGTGACGGTGGCGGGCTGCTCGTCGTTGGCCAGATGCGCCGCGTGGTCGATGGTGAGCAGGCGCCCGTTCTGAACGCTGTCGGCGATCAGCTTGAGGTGTGGGGGAGGCGTCGCGGGATCATTGGCGCCGGCGATGGCGAGTGTCGGCGCGCGGAGCCCGGGCAGATCGTCGATCTGATTCATCGAGGCGATCGCCTCGCAGCAGCCGGCGTAGCCCTCGGCGGGTGTCGCGGCGACCATGTCTTGCGCCGCGCTGACGAGCTGTGGGTTCAACGCGCGCCACTCGTCGGTGTACCAACGCTCGACCACCGCGGTGGCGACGGCCCTGGTTCCGCCCTCGCGTACGGTCGCGGCCCGTTGTCGCCAGGCCGACTCCGGTTCAAGGTGTGCCGACGTGCAGAGCACCACCAGCTTCGCGACCCGTTCAGGCTCTCGGATCGCCAGCCGCATGCCGGTCATGCCGCCAAGGGACAGGCCGACGAAATGGACCTGCGGCAGGGCCAGGCGGTCGAGAAGTGCGATGACGTCGTCGGTGAGCTCGTCGATCGAGTACGGCCCGGCGGTACGGGTGAACCGCCGTGCCCACGGGCGTCGTAGCGTACGACACGGAAGTGGCGCGCCAGTTCGGAGACCTGCTTGTCCCACATCCGATGGGTGGCGCCCAGTGAGTTCGCCAAGACGACGGTGGGGGCATCCGGCGGGAGGTGGTTCCCTGCGTCGACAACGTGACGGACCTCGACGCTCATCGAGCGCCCTCGGCACTGCTCGGCGCAGTCGCGCGTCGCTCAGGTCGGATCGGCATCCTCTGAGACTAGAACATAACTACGTCGAAGCAATGACCTATTTAGTTGATATTGAGACGAGCAACGTATGGATCGTGCGCTTCTCCGAGGCTAGCCTTCGGCCATGGAACTGCGCCGCATCCAGTACTTTGTCGCCGTCGCGGAGGAGTGCCATTTCGGGCGCGCCGCGCTCAGGTTGCAGATGGCCCAACCGCCGCTGTCACAGCAGATCAAACAGCTGGAGGCCGAGATGGGCGTCACGCTGCTCATTCGCTCGACCCGCAAGGTTGAACTCACCCTGGCTGGCGAACGCTTCCTGGAGCGAGCGCGTCAAATCCTGGCGTCCGTCGACGATGCGGTCGAAGAAGCAGGACGGGTTGCCGAGGGCCTGCTTGGGTCGCTCTCAATCGGCTTCACCGGATCGGCGACCTACGACCTACTTCCGTCGCTTGCTCGGGTCCTGCGGGTGGAGCTTCCTGGCATCGATCTCGACCTCAAGGGGGAGATGCTCACGCCTGACCAGGTGACGGCCCTGCTCGATGGAGCGCTGGATCTGGGCTTCCTGCGCCCGCCGGTCCACAGCCCGGAGATCGACGTTCGGGTGCTGCGTCGCGAGCCCTTGATTGCGGTGCTCCCCGAGTCGCATGCCCTTGCCGGTCGCACGAAGGTCAAGCTCGCCGACCTGAGCGACGAGCCGTTCATCACCTACCCTTCGCACAACCGATCTGTGGTTTACCAGGCCGTGCTCGACGCCTGTCAACGATCGGGGTTCACGCCGGCCCGCGTGCACGAGGTCGGTGAGACCTCGACGCTGGTGTCCTTTGTCGCTGCCGGGCTCGGCGTCGCGCTGGTGCCCGCTTCGGTGCAGCACCTGAAGATCACCGGCGCCAACTACCTACCGCTCGCCGGAAACACCGAGGAGGTCGAGCTCGCCGTCGCAACTCGCGCCGACGACCGGTCGCCCCTCGTCGCACGGGTCCGTGCCCGCGCCGAGACCCTCATCGGCGGGGGACGACGCGTGCGCAGTCGATCTCGCTAGGACGCGCAACGTCTCAGTCGCAACGAATCTTGTATTTCACAAGCGAGTTTTCCTGGAGCAACATTCGGTTCACCCACTGGTCGAACACGACCGGCCCGGCCGAAGGGACTCCGTATGGCCAGCATCGTCGCAAACCTGCTGACGGCCGTGTTGCAGCGCAACCGTGTGACTCGATGACCCCGTTCATGCTGAGTGTGCAGGCGCTGCTCGACGGGGAATCCGCGCCGCAGGCGGCGACCATCGAGAGCCGCCCGACGTCGTTACCGCTCGCAGCCGCCGCCCAGATGATGGTCCGCTCGCTGGCCGAGCAGTTGGTCAGCGAGGCGAACGCAATCCTCCGGGAGCACGGCGAGATCGTCAGCCTGCACGACGAGGTTGGCCCCGGTGCGCTGACCTTCACCCTCGGCTACGGCGAGCGTGCCGCACGCGTCCAGACGGTCATGGCCGGGCGCTTCGCCGAAGTCCGACTCATCGTCGACGGCCGCGTGGAGGACACCCCACGGCAGCTGTCCGGCGAGAACGAACTTGCCGCCCTCGTACTCAGCCTCATCGACACCGCGCCGCCCCGCCAGAACATCCGCTGACACCGATCGTCAGGAGACCACGTGCAGTACGAATTGCGGTACCAGGTCATCGAGCAGAAACGACAGACCTACCAGAACGTCATCGACCGCTTCGGTGATCAACCGGCCAGTCGCTATCTCGAGGCCACCCTCGACATCGAGCCGCGGGAGAACTTTCACTACCGCCCGACGTGGGCGCAGGATCGGGAACTCTACGACGAGCGCTACTCGGCGCTGCGACTGACCGATCCGTACAACTACACCGACCCGCGGCAGTACTACTACACGCCGTACGTCACGAACCGGGCGGCGCTGCACGACGCGTTCGGCAAGACGCTGGCCTACCTCGAGGAACGCGAGCTGCTGGCTCGCATGCCTGAGGCCTGGCGTGCCGTGCTCGCGTCGGTCGTCGTGCCGCTTCGCCACTACGAGTCCGGCGCGCAACTGGTCACCGTCGCCGGTGCCCGGTTCGCTTACGGGACGTCGCTGGAGCAGTGCTGCACCTTCGCCGCCTTCGACCGCATCGGCAACGCACAGATGCTGTCGAGGGTCGGCATCGCGCTCGGCGTCGGCACCGCGGACATCCTGACCACCGCAAAGCAGGAGTGGCTCGACAGCGATCATCTGCAGCCGCTGCGCCGCCTGGTCGAGGAGATCATGATCGTCGACGACTGGGCCGAGGGTGTGCTGGCCGTCGACATCATCGACTCATTGATCTACCCACTGCTTTACACCGGCCTGGACGAACGAGCGCTGCTCGAGGGCGCCGGCGCGTACAGCCTGTTCGCCCAACACCTGAGCACCTGGTTCACCGACCAGCGCAGATGGCTGGACGCGCTCGTGGTCGCCTGGCGCGACGACCCCGACAACGGCGAGTCCAACCGGACTCATCTGGACCGAATCGACTCCACCTGGCGCCCCCGGGCCCAGGAAGCGGTGGGCACGCTGGCCGCCGTCATTGACGACCAACTGAAGGGAGCCCGAGCATGACGCGCACCCTGCGCCAGGTCGGCATCGACATCCAGGACGCCGAGGAAAACCGCGGCCTGATCGATGCCATCAAGGCCGACAACCCCGAACTGACCATCCGCAGCATGCCCGGGATGCTCAAGCTGCAGGCCGCCGGCCGAATCGTGATCAACCGGGAGACCGTCGAGGCCAAGATCGGCCACGAGTGGGACACCGGCGAATTCCAGCTGGCGATCATCTCCTACGCCGGCAACTTCACCGAGTGGGACGACGACCAGATCATCGTAAGTTGGGAGCACTGACATGACTCAGACAACGCCGCGCAAGAAGAAGCTGCCGCTCAAGGAGCGTTACTCGCTGCTGACCCGGGACCTGGACTGGGAGCCCAGCTACGTCAGCAAGGAAGAACTGTTCCCGCACACCAGCTACGAAGGCATCAAGATCCACGACTGGGACGGCTGGGAGGACCCGTTCCGCCTCACCGTGGACGCGTACTACAAGTATCAGGCGGAGAAGGACAAGCGTCTCTACGCAGTGCTGGACAGCTTCGCGCAGAGCCAGGGACACCTCGGCCTGTCGGATGCGAGCTATCTCAACGCGATCAAGCTGTTCATCCAGGGCGTGACCCCGCTGGAGTACGCCGCCCACCGACACTTCGCCTACCTCGCGCGCTACCTCGAGGGTCCGGCGCCACGGTTTGCCGCACTGTGCCAGAGCGTGGACGAACTTCGGCACTGCCAGACGCAGATCCACACCATCAGCAACTACAACAAGTACTACGGCGGCTTCCACAGCTGGTCGCAGATGCACGACCG
>JBDTFN010000048.1:0-6275 GCA_039937915.1 Jatrophihabitans sp.
CCATCGCGATCCCGTCCCAGACTCTCCGCGCAAACCTGGAGACCTGGGCGCCCGCGCTGCCCGCCGACGCCGTCCTGCTCAGCCTGATGAAGGGTGTCGAACTCGGTAGCACCAAACGGATGAGCGAGGTCATCGCCGAGGTTACGGGCGTCCCGGCGCAGCGAATCGCCGTGGTCAGCGGACCCAACCTGGCCCTGGAGATCGCGCGCGAACAGCCCACGGCGACGGTGATCGCCTGCGTCGACGAGCAACTGGCCGCGACGGTGCAGACCTGGTGCAGCACCCCGTACTTCCGTCCGTACACCAATGTCGACGTCGTCGGCTGCGAGCTCGGCGGGGCGGTCAAGAACGTCATTGCGCTGGCCTGCGGGATCGGGCAAGGGATGGGCTTTGGGGACAACACCATCGCCTCGATCATCACCCGCGGACTGGCCGAGACCGCGCGTTTGGGCGAGCGGCTCGGTGCCGACCCGTTGACCTTCGCCGGTCTGGCCGGGTTGGGCGACCTCGTCGCGACCTGCAACTCCCCGCTGTCGCGCAACCGAAGCTTCGGCGAGCGGCTCGGTCGGGGCGAGTCGCTGGAGCAGGCGCAGCGGGCCACGCACGGTCAGGTCGCCGAGGGCGTGAAATCGTGCCGCTCGGTCCTCGAACTCGCGCGGCACCACGACATCGACGTGCCGATCACCGCCTCGGTCGAGGCGGTCTGCTTCCGCGGGATGGCGCCACGGCGGATGGTCGAGTTGTTGATGTCACGCTCGATGAAATCCGAATCCTGATCGGTTCGCCCCGGTAGGGTCGCACCCGTGTCTGAACGCATCCGGGTGGCCGTCGTCTACGGCGGTCGCAGCAGTGAGCACGGCATCTCTGCGGTGTCGGCCGGCAGCGTGATCGCCGCCCTGGACCCGGAACGGTACGAGGTCATCCCGGTCGGAATCACCACGAGCGGACGATGGGTGCTGACCGACGCGCGGCCCGAGAGCCTGGCCATCACCGACCGCACCCTTCCCGAGGTCAAGGAGGGGACTGCGGTCGTCCTGCCGCCCGATCCCGGCGCCGCTCGGCTCGTCGCGCTCGAGCCAGGCGCAGGGGTCGCCACGCTCGCCTCGGTCGACGTCGTGTTCCCGGTGCTGCACGGCCGTTTCGGTGAGGACGGGACCATCCAGGGCCTGCTCGAAATGGCCGGCGTTCCCTACGTGGGCCCCGGTGTGTTCGCCAGTGCCGCGGGCATGGACAAGGAGTACACGAAGATCTTGCTGCGGTCCGCTGGGCTGGACGTCGGGTCCTACGTGGTGGTGCGGCGCGGTCGCGCCTACTCCACGCTCGACGTGCAGCGGCTGGGGCTACCGGTGTTCGTCAAGCCGGCCCGTGCGGGCTCGAGCCTGGGTATCACCCGCGTCACCGATTGGTCGGATCTGGAGGCAGCCCTGGACGTCGCGTTCGCCCACGACGACAAGGCCCTCATCGAGGCCGCGGTCTCCGGACGCGAGGTCGAGTGCGGCGTGCTCGAGAACGCCGACGGCCTGCCCGAGGCAAGCGTGCCCGCCGAGATTCGTTTCGTCGCCGACCACGACTGGTACGACTTCGAGGCCAAGTACCTCGACGATGCGTGCGAGTTCGACATTCCCGCGCGATTGTCGGCCGAGGTCACCGCAGCCGTCCAGGACGCTGCCTGCCGGTCGTTCACGGCGCTGGACTGCGCCGGGCTCTCGCGCGTCGATTTCTTCATCACCGACGACGACCGCGTGATCGTCAACGAGATCAACACCATGCCGGGGTTCACCCCGATCTCGATGTACCCGCGGATGTGGGCCGCATCCGGGGTCGACTACCCGACCCTGGTCGACCGGCTGATCGCCGCGGCACTGCGCCGAGGCGATAGCTGAGCCTGGTCCACCACGCCCCGAGCAGGGTGGAAGTCGCCGTCAGGCGCGCAGGACGGGGAACAGGGCATCGTCCATCGGGGCTCCGGCCGGGATGTCCAGATCGTGACTCGCGAAGTCCGGTGAGCACACCCACGGCCGAGGGGCGTGCACCATGTCGTTTCCGAGGAACCGGAGCGAGAAGGCGCGTCGACGCCGGTTTCCCGGCACACCGTAGGCGTGGTGAAGCGTGAGCATGTGGAAGAAGACCGCGTCGCCCGGTTCCATCGCCCAGCCGCGGATGTCGTAGTCGGCGCGGTCCGATTCGATGTCGGGGATCTCCTGCAGCGTTCCCTCGGCGAACCACCGCGCCTGGCAGTCCATGAACGAGCGTGGCATGAGCCAACCGCGACGGTGCGATCCTGCGACGAACTCCAGGGTGGACTCAGCAGCCACCGGGTCGACGGGCATCCACATCGAGCAGTTGTCCAACCCCTCGACGTTGTAGAAGGGCTGGTCCTGGTGCCACGGAGTGTCCTGGCGCGTTCCTGGCTCCTTGACCAGCATGTGATCGTGAAAGAGCCGGACCTCGGGCCCGCCCATCAGCGTCGCAGCGACGTCGGCGGCCGCTGACTCGAACGCGATCCGCCGGAACTCCTCGATGCGCTGCCAGTTGCAGAAATCCTCGACGAACTTGCCCGGGTCGTCCGGACGGCTGGCGACCTTGAACATGGGGCTGGGGTCGGCCAGGTTGCGTTCGATCCCGCGCTCGACGAGCGCGACCTCCGCCGGGCTGAACAGTCCACGCACGATGACCACGCCAGAGGTGCGGAATTCTTCGATGGTCTGCTCATCGATCACGTCTCGTGCCAGGGTCTTCGTCACGTCAGGTCTCCATCATTCGAGGTTCGGCTGATCCCGACCATAGCCACGCTTCGTGAGCATGAAAAGTGTTGGAAAGTGCCCATGGTGAACACTTTCAGTGACCATCTGTCCTCATGTGCGCGTACGGTGCCTGGATGGGTGCTCAGGATCTGTCCTTCCGGCATCTGCTGGCCCTGCAGGCGGTCCATGAGCAAGGTTCCTACCGGCGGGCGGCCGACGCCCTCGGTTACTCCCAGGCCGCGATCACCCAGCAGATTGCCGCCCTGGAGAAGGCGCTCGGCGCCCGGGTGTTCAACCGACACGCCGGCCCGCGACCGGTGACGCTCAGCCCCGTCGGCGTCCAGGTCCTCGCCGCCGCCGCGGACCTGCTGGCGCGGGCAGACCTGCTCGACGCGCGGGTGGAGCAGGTTCTCAGTGGCCGTTGGGGTCGGCTGGCGGTCGGCACCTTCCAGTCCATCTCCGCCACGCTGCTCCCGGGAATCCTGGCCCAGACCCGCGAGCAGGAGCCCGACGTCGACCTCAGTGTCTTCGAGAGCCGGGACAACGCCGAGTTGATCGCAGGCATCGTGGCAGGCCGGCTGGATGCGTCCTTCCTAGTCGGACCCGTCACCGACGCGCGACTCACGATCCATGAGGTCTGCCGGGATCCCTTCGTCGTGCTACTGCCGGCCACCGCACCCGGACCGACCTCGATTCGACTCGTCGACCTCGCCGATACCCCGATCATCGGCCACGAGACGTGTGTCTGCCACGAGATGGTCGAGCAGGGGTTTCGCACCGCGGGCGTCCAGCCGAACTACGTCTTCAGAACCAACGACAACGCCGCCGTCCAAGCGATGGTGCGCGCGGGCATCGGCACGGCCGTCATGCCGCTGCTTGCGATCAATACCTTGGATCCCACGACCCGGATCGTCGCCCTCGAGCCGCCGCTGCCGGAGAGATCAATCCTCATCGCGGTCCCGAAGAACCAGCCGGCGTCCACCGCGACCCGGTTCGTCGAACGCTCGCTCGCCGCCGGGCTGGCCGTTCTGCCCGCCAGCGGGTGACACGGCTGATCCTCGACGCCACCGACCGCGCTGCGTTGAGCTGAACTGATTCGGCAAGGGGCTTACCAGGACGGGGTTACCTGACGAGTCGGCCCAGCAACCGGTCGATCTCAGTGCCGGGATCGTCGGTGATTCCGGTGTGCACCGGTCCGGGCTGGACGATGGTGCTGCGGGGGGCGGTGAGCCAGCGGAAGCGACGGCCGATCTCCTCCGCCAAGGCCGGCCCGTCGGCGTCGGTCCCGCACGAGGCAACGATGGAGTCGAGGGCGGCCGCGACGTCCTCGACGGGCGCTTCGGCGTCCAGCGCACGCAGCCGGGCAGTGTCCAAGTGGACTGCGCCACCGAGGTAGTCACGCTCGCGGCAGAAGAGGATGACGCCGGCGTTGATCGACTCACCCCGCTCTACCCGTGGCACGACACGGATGACGGCGTACTCGAAGGGGACTCTCACCGCAGCCACCCTGGACGCTGCTCGCGTGCTGTCCGGCGGGCGTCGGCGTGCACGGGCCCGGCGGCGACCGCGTCGCGCAGCGCCGGGAGCCAGGTTTCCCGACCGGCGACCCGGTCGAGAAGTACCTCCCGGTACGCGGCCCGCACGTCCTCGGGGGAGGCGAAACCGGGTTCCCCCTCGAGCCACACGTCGGGTACGTCGTCGAGGGCCGGGGTGAGGGCGCCGGCGACAAGATCGGCGAGGGCAGCGTCGGCGGCGTCCAGGTCGGGGGCGCAGCCCAGCAGCGCGTGCCCGGACGCGTCGTAGGGGCGGGCGGCGGCGTCGCCGGCAGACGTCCACCGGTGATGGAAGGTCAATGCGGCGCCGTGGTCGATCAAGAACGGCCGATGGTGCCAGAACAACAGGTTCGGGTTGCGCCAGGAGCGGTCGACGTTGCCGACGAGCGCGTCGAACCACAGGATGCGGCCCGCCAATTCCGGCTCGACGGGGAAGGCGCGGACGTCAAGGTCCAAGGCGCCGGGAAGAAAGTCCATCCCCAGATTGCGGCCGGCGCTCGCGCGGAGCAGATCCTGCACCTCGTCGTCGGGCTCGTTGGCGGCCAGCATCGGGTCCAGGTCGACGGTGACCAATGCGGGTATCGGCAGTCCGAGTGCCCGCGCCAACTGGCCGACGATCACCTCTGCCACGAGTGCCTTGCGTCCCTGGCCGGCGCCGTAGAACTTGACCACGTAGGTGCCGAGGTCGTCGGCCTCCATCAATCCCGGCAGCGAGCCGCCCTCGCGAAGAGGCGTGACGTATCGCGTGGCGATGACCTCGGGCAGCACGGGGCCATAGCCTACGGGCAGGTCCACTGCCGTGTCTCAGCCGAGACGCTTGACCTCCTGCACGTTCCAGGAGTTGCCGTCCGGGTCCTCGAAGTACACGAACCGACCCCAGGCGAGGTCCTTGATCTCACTGACCGGCGCGCCCCGTTCAGTCAGCTCGGCGTGGGCGGCGTCGGCGTCGGCGACCACAAGTTGCAGCCCCTCCAGCGAGCCCGGCGCCATCGTGGTCAGGCCCTCGCCGATGCAGATCGAACAGCTCGAGCCAGGTGGGGTCAACTGGACGAAGCGCAGGTCGTCGTTCACCCGTTGATCGTGGTCGGCGACGAAACCGATCTTGTCGACGTAAAACTCCTTGGCCTTGTCGACGTCGGTCACCGGCACGCACATCAGTTCGAGTTTGTAGTCCATGCCGGGACGGTAGGACAGCCCACCGACACAAAGACCGTCGGGACGCTGCCGCTCAGTCGATCGTGCCGTTGCTACGCAGCTCGGCGAGGTCGTCCTCGGAGTACCCGAGCTCACCGAGGACCGCCGCGGTGTGGCCGCCGATCTCCGGAACGGTCCCGGCCTGACCTTGGGTGACGGAGAACTTCGGTGCGGGGCCGGGCATCGGGGCGCCGTCGACCTCGATGAAGGATGCGCGCTCGACGTTGTGCGGGTGCTCGAGTGCCTCGGCCAGGGTGAGCACGGGGGCGACGCAGGCGTCCAACGGGGCGAAGATCGCACCCCACTCGTCTCGGGTCTTGGTCAGGAAGGCGTCGGTCAGGGCCTTGCGGCAGCCGTCCCACTCCTCGGGCGCGTACGGCCCGGGGCCGGCCTGGTCGAGACCGAGCGTGGACACCACCAGCGCCCAGAACTGCGGCTCGATCGCGCCGACAGCGACCCATTTGCCGTCCGAGGTGCCGTAGCAGCGGTAGTTTGGCGCGCCGCCGTCGAGCATGTTGGCCTCGCGCTCGTCCTTCCAGCCGCCACGGGACACGAAGGTGCGCGTCATCGAGCCGAGGTAGGACGCACCCTCGGTCATCGCCGCGTCCACGACCTGTCCCTCGCCGGTGGAGCGGGCGTGCAGCAGCGCCGCGAGCAGGCCCGTGGCCAGGAACATCGAGCCGCCGCCGAAGTCGGCAACGTAGTTCACCGGGGGGACGGGCGGACCGTCGGCCGGGCCGATGCCGTGCAGCAGGCCGGTGATGGCCAGGTAGGTGATGTCGTG
>JBDTFN010000049.1:0-7368 GCA_039937915.1 Jatrophihabitans sp.
ACAGCCGCCCTACAACGACTGTTTCGCCCATGTCGATACCACCCACGCTCTCGCTGACCAGCTTCGTGCAGCAGCCCGCCGGTTCCCCAACACCGAGACCAACACATCAGGTCGGGGAACTCCGGTGCCACGCATATCGACCGCGCCGCAAGCCGAGGGCGCCCCGAAGACTGCATACAGAGCAGAGATCAACACTCAAATGATCATCGCGCAACCCAACAAATACGTCAGGCCAAGGTTCTTGAGCCCCACAGCCTCGCGCAGCACTCGCGAGGCAGTCGATGGCCGGGATCTGGCCGGATGAAGCCGGCACCTCGTGCCACCTGCCGGGTCGTTGTGACGTCCCGAAGGCCCTAAAAGCACGGCGATATTGTGATCCCCCGCCGCGTTTACGCACGCGGAGTCCGCCCTTTTAATCCGTAGGTCGTCGGTTCGAGCCCGACGGGGCCCACCGCTATTTTCCCGCCTGGACGCGGCACTCGACAAGATCGAACTGGGTTTGGTCCGCAAAGGTCCGCACACGCCTTGTTCACGCGGGGTCGGGCTGCTCGAAGTGCGTCCATCCGATCCGCGACTTGGTGCAACCGCTCGCCGTAAAGGGGTCCGTGGGGTTGGTGGTCATGGACACCCATCGCAGCTCCCTTATCTTTTTCACAATCGTGGGCGCGGATCGGAACGCCCGCTCGACCGCTACTAGCCGAGATGAGTGCGTGGTTGCACCGTGGCGCTAGCAGCGCCATAATGGCGCCATGACAAGCGTGCAGATCAAGGATGTGCCGGAGGAGACCCACGCGGTGCTGCGGCAACGAGCAGCGGCCGCGCACCAGTCGTTGCAGGAATACCTGCGTGCTCGACTCATTGCCGAAGCGGCTCAACCGACCCTTGAGGAAGTGCTTGACCGTGCGGGTGGTCGTTCCGGTGGGTCAGTGTCGTTGAAGGCCGCCGTCGCTGCTCTACGGGAGGACCGTGCTCGTCGTTGATGCGAGCGTGCTGGTAGTCGCACTGGCTGATGACGGTCCCGACGGCGATCAGGTTCGGCGTCGGCTACGCGGGGAGCGTCTGAGCGCACCAGAACTTATCGACCTCGAAGTTGGATCGGTGCTGCGGCGACAAAACCGCTCCGGACAGATCGATGATCGGCGCGCCGAGATGGCGCTGCGGGATCTTGCGGCCACTCCAGTGCAGCGCGCTGCACACACCCACCTGCTCGCACGGTGCTGGGAGCTTCGTCAGAACCTCACCTTCTACGACGCCGCATACGTGGCCCTCGCCGAAGCGCTCGAGGTCACCCTGCTCACCGGTGACCTCCGACTCGCCCGGGCGACCGGACCGCGCTGCCGAATCGAAACGCTCAAAGCCTGACTCAGCATGCGGGTAGCCGCTGAGCGGGTCGCTGCGCTCACCCGCAATTGCCGCGGAGCGGTTCTACCGGATTTGGCCGCAAAGCGGGGGCGGGCCGGCTCAGGGTTGGGTGGGAAGTTCGCCGTGAACGCGTTCGACACCGTCAACCGTCTCGAACCAGACGCGATCGTCGTTGATCTCTTCCGGGAGCATGTGCGCGAGCACGCTGCGGTACCCGTACAACTCTGACCACGGTGCGATACCCGCATCAATGTCAGCGGCGAAGCGGTAGGCCTCGGCGTAGTTGCCCGCCGTGATCCACAGCCGCTGTACGGCGAGTCGGACCAAGACGTCGGCGTCATAGCGGTCGCGACCGAGGGCGGCTAGCCGCGCGATGTGGTCCAGGGTCCGGGAAGGCCAACCAGCAGAGCGGCAGCCGTCACAGCGGCTGGGCCTGAGCGCCGACGGCAGCGGGGACATCGTGATGTCAGCACCTGCACGTAGGTGCCCACCAGCGGCGTCACGCGGACGATCTCGTCCAATCCGCAAACGGTCCGCAAAAGTTCCTCAAACGCCCGGCCCTCTTAGTACCAACAGCGGCCAACACGATGCAGTTCAGTGAATTCGGGGCCGACGGGGCCCACTGTGCTGACATTCGACCCGCCCGCCGTGCCCGGTTGCATTAACCGGCTCCATACACAGAACGACGGCCGCGGGGTATCCCCGCGGCCGTCTCCCGCCCCCGGGCCCCCGGTCCCGGGCCCCACACCGGCGATTAGTGGCGGACGGTATGTCCGCTCCCGACGCGAGTCCAGATCAGCAGCACGATGACGGCGCCGATGACCGAGCCGATGATTCCCGCAGGCTGCAGGAAGCCGTCGCTCGCGTCCTTGTGAAAGATCAGGTAGCCGAGAAATCCACCGACGAACGAACCGACGATGCCGAGCAGGATGGTCATCGGGATCGAGATGTCCTGTCGTCCGGGCACGAGTAGGCGTGCCAACGCTCCCGCAATCAGTCCGACGATGATCATTGTGACGATGAGTCCGAGCATGATGTGTCCTTTCCTTCAGGTCCGCGCACCACCGACGGGGTACGCGTCCGGCTCGTTTCGGGCCGGACCGGTCATTCCGATATGAATGACTTCACCACCCCTAGGGCTGGTGCAACACACCCCTGGGGGTGGTTATTCTCGAGTTGTGTCTCCACCGATCCTCATTGCGCTGATCGACGATTACGACGTCGTGCTGACCGGCGTGGCCGCCATGCTCGACGCCTACCGCGACCGCGTCCTGGTCGCGGAGATCGACGCGAACGAACCCCTCGAAGACAGTGTCGACATCGCCCTGTATGACTCCTTCGCCCAGCCCGAGAGCGACCACACCGACATCGAGGTGCTCGTCCGCAGCCCCCGTGCTGCTCGCGTTGTCATCTACACCTGGGCCTTCCATCCCGACCTCGTGGAGCGCGCCCACCGGGCCGGCGTCGACGGCTACCTGTCCAAGACCCTCAACGCTCGTGATCTCGTTGCCGCGCTCGAGGCAGTGCACGCCGGCGAACGGGTGGTCAGCGAGCCCCCCGGACGGGCCCGCAGCGCTCCCGGACTCGACTGGCCCGGCCGCACCGAAGGACTCACCGACCGCGAAGCCGAGATCCTCGCCCTCATTACGCAGGGCAAGAGCAACGCCGACGTCGCCACGCTGACCTACCTGAGCCCGAACACCGTCAAGTCCTACATCCGCGCGATCTACCGCAAGATCGACGTCGCCAGCCGGACGCAGGCGGTGCTGTGGGGCGTCGCCCACGGCTTCTCCCCCGACCACCACCGCATCGATCACTGGCGCGGCGGACCCTGACCGTCGCGGCCGACTCACCCGCTGAAGATGACCTCCCACGGCGGCTTCTCTGCCTCCGCCATTGGACGTCGTCGCAGCGTCGCCGCCCGGCTGGCCGGCTCGTGGACCAGGCCGGTCAACGACGCGGCCGCCGCAACTGCGGAGGGCCGGGCGGCCACGTCGTCGGACACCATCCCGGCCAGGATGTGGGTCCAGGCGCGGCTCTGACGCATCCGTAGCCCGGAGTCCGGACGCAACCGGTGCAACGCGAGGCGCGCGGTCCGTGCGCCGACCACGTGACGGCCGGTGAGAACGCTGAGCAGCGCTGCGCCGAGCTGGCGCACGTCCTCGTACGGGCGGGCCGGCACGCCGGTGAGCATCCGGCGCACTCCGAAATCAGTCAGCCGAAACTCCCCGTCGGGACCGACGATGATGTTCGGCACGTTCACCGAACCGTGGGCAACCCCGTTCTGGTGCAGCCCGGCGAGCGTTGTCGCCACCCCGGCACCGACCGTTGCCACCGCGCTGGACGCGACGCCCCCCGACGCCCACACGTCCAACGCGGCTCCCGGCGCTAGTTCCCGGACCACCGCCGTCCGCTGGGTGTCACCGACGTCGAGATCCACGAGGACGTCATAAACCCGGGTCAGCCCCGGAATCCAACGCGCCGCGGTGGCAGAAAGCGCGTCTTCTGTACGCAGGTGACGAGTCGCCTGCGGCGCGAACAGCTTCAGCGCCACCGTTCGGTCAAGTCGCACGTCCACGGCCGACCAGATCGAGGAGAATTCTCCGCTGCCCACACGGTCAACGAGCCGATAGCGGTCGTCGATCAGATGATCATGCATTGCCGGACGGTCAGTAGCGCCGGTCGCGCTCGACGACGGGCCGCTCGACGACAGGCTGCTGAACGACAGGCTGCTGAACGACGGGCGCGGCGCCGTAGACGACGCCCGCTCGCTGACGTCGCATGCCCCACATGACCATCTCAGCGACGAGACCGACCACACCGACGATCATCAGCACGACGCCGACGACGCCGAGGTCGATGCCCTGGACGGTCTTGGTGACCGCGAATTTGAGAATCGCGCCGACCGCGATCAGGAACAAACTTGCTCCGAGACGCATGACAAGCTCCTCTCACTACCTGCCGACACTCGGCGGGGGATGTCTTCTGTAATGCCCAGGTAATACTTGCGATAATCAGCAGAATCGTGATTTACAGCAAATTGCCGCGTAACGTTTCAGCGCCCCCCGGCGCTGACGATGTGAAGGCGTCTCAACATCGGCGAAAAAGGGGACAATCCGCTCGTGCCCGGCATCACGAGCCCACCGTGGTGAACGATTCGCGCGCAGCGGATCCAGCAGATCCGTCCACGCCGGACGCCGCCGCGAGCGTGCAATCTGCCAGCCTCGAGCCCGATCCGATCAGCCGCGCAAACGAATCAGCGCTTAATCGGGCAATGACCGGCGACGAAACCGCATTCGCCCAGATTTACCATCATTTGCAACCTCGCCTACATCGCTATGCGATGAGCCTGGTCGGAAACGAAGCCGACGACGTATCGGCGGACGCGTGGCTGCAGATCGCTCGAGACATACGTGGATTCCGCGGCGACTTCGACGCCTTCAGCGGGTGGGCGACGCGCATCGTCCGCAACCGCGCGATGGATCATCTGCGCCGCGCGGCCCGACGCCCGGCCGAGCCCATGGCCGAACCGCCTGAGCGCCCCGCCCCATCCGATACCGCTCTCGACGCGATGGAGCGTCTGTCCACACGCGACGCCATCGCCCTGATCGCATCGCTTCCGCGGGAGCAGGCCGAGGCGGTCATGCTGCGCGCAGTCGTCGGGCTGACCGCCAAGCAGGCCGGCCTAGTCCTCGGCAAGAGTCCCGCCGCAGTGCGCGTATCGGCCCACCGTGGATTGAAGCGGCTCGCCGCTGTGTTGGAGGAGGCGCGATGACTCCACGCCATGGCAACCCCGGCCACGAGCCCCGTCGGCCCACGCCCGACGAGCAGGCCGCGCTCGACGCGATGCTCGACGATCCCACCGCCACGGCCTCGTCGGTCGGCCGCGTCCTCGGCGCCGCCCGCGCGGCCACCCCGCCAGATCACACGGGGTTGGACACCGCTCTGGCCGCTTTCCGACGCAACGAGCCTCCGCAGCGCGAGCGGCGCTCGAGTGTCCTGTGGCGTCGTACCCTTGCCACCACCCTGACGACCAAGATCGCCATCGGGGTGACCGCCGCCGCGGCCGCGACGGCAGCGAGCGTCACCGTGGCGACCGTGCCGCACAGGAATACGCCACCGCGGCCGCCGGTCTCCAGCACCGAGACTCGGGCGCCCAGCGGCTCCGCACCGGCGTCCGGCTCGAGTTCGAGTGCGACCTCGAGTGGGGCAGCGTCGACGGGACCGTCTGCCGTGCCGTCGTCCGGGTCCGGACCGTCCGGGACGACGGTCTCCAGTCCTTCCTCCAGCGGCAACACGTCGAGCGGCACCAGCACGACGACGCCGTCGTCCACCCGCTCCTCGACGGCGTCCCCGACCAAGTCGGTTCCCGAAAGCGGCGCCGGCACCGGCTGACGCAGGCCGGCCGAGCCGGGACAATGACGCGGTGCCCTCGCCTCTGCTCGCGGAGCTTGCCGCCGCGGGCGTCGAGCCGGGACGGCCGCTCGCGCTCACGATCAGCAGTGGGGTCGGGCTCGCGGTTGCCGGCCGCAGCTGGGCGGTTCCGACCGGCGACGCGGTGCGCCTCGTCGCCGGGATCGACGATGCGCTCGCTCCGCGCTGGACGTGGTGGGGACGAGCAACGACCGACGTCCTGGTCGCCGGAGGGCTTCGCGTCGGCACATGCTGGGACATCGACGCCGTGCACCAACTGCTCTTCGGCGGTGGACGCACCGGGGTGGCCGGCGCGTGGGCACAGCTGCGCGGTCTGCCCCTGACCGGACTGCCGAGCACCGGCCAGCTCGATCTGCTCGGGCCGTCCGACGACGACGGCACCGACCTCGATGACCCGGTCCGGCCCGACGGGTACCTGCGCCCGGAATGGGTGGACGGCGGATGGCGCCGCGATCCGCAGCGACTCGCGCAGTGGGCGGCACTCGCCCTGGACTGCGCACGTCAGCAGGAGCAGGAGTTGGCGAGAGTGCTCGTCGCCGGGGACCCGCGGATGACCGCGCGGGCCGAATCGGCCGCCGAGCTGCTGTCGGCCGAGATGCAGGTCGACGGACTGCCGATCGACGTGGTCCGCGCCACCGAACTCGTGTCAGCGGCGGCGGGCCCCCGCCCGCGCGACGAGCGGCACGCCACCGAGACGCGCCGCGAGCGCGACGAACTCGTCCTGCGCCACGCCGGGAGCACGGCCGACCTGCGTAACCCCGCTCAGGTGCGGACCCTGCTCGCCGGCATCGGCGTCGACGTCCCGGACACCCGGTCCTGGCGGCTGGAGCCGCTACGCGGCACGCATCCGCTCGTCGACGCCCTGCTCACCTGGCGCAAAGCCGAACGTATCGCGACGACTTACGGCTACGCATGGCTCGACGAGCACGTCCGGGACGGCCGCCTGCGCGGTAGCTGGTTGGGCAGCGACGGCGCGGCCGGTCGGATGACCGCGTCCGCCGGGCTGCACAACCTGCCGGCCGAACTGCGTTCTGCGGTGGCGGCCGACGACGGGTACGTCTTCGTCCGCGCCGATCTCGGACAGATCGAACCGCGGGTGCTTGCGGTCGTCTCCGGCGACCTCGACCTGGCCCGCGCCGGTCGCGAGGACGACCTGTACTCCCCCGTCGCGGCCCGCCTCGGCGTTCAGCGCCCGGTCGCGAAGGTGGCGGTACTCGCCGCCATGTACGGCCAGACCTCCGGAACCGCCGGGCAGGCACTTCGTGGTCTGACCAGCGCCTACCCGACCGCGATGAGCTTCCTCGACGCCGCCTACGCCGACGGCCGCGCCGGACGCGACGTCCGGACCTTCGGCGGTCGCCTCGTTCGTATGCCCGCACTGCCCGCGCGGCTCGACGAGGAGGGCATCCGCGCGTTCCAGGGCGCACGCGGCCGTTACGCGCGCAACGCCGTCGTCCAGGGGTCGGCGGCCGAGTTCTTCAAGATGTGGGCCGTGACGGTGCGCGCCCGTAGTGCCGCCCCGGACGTCCGCATCGTGCTCTGCCTGCACGACGAACTCCTCGTCCATGCGCC
>JBDTFN010000050.1:0-5866 GCA_039937915.1 Jatrophihabitans sp.
CGCGACGCGTCCTGGATGACCGCCGCCGCGGCGGCTGCCTTCGCCGATCTGCCGGAGCGCGCATTGGTCGTGCCGGCGACGACCCGCACGCCTGAGCAGTGGCAGCGGATCAGCCTGCCCGGGCCACCGCCGCGATTCGCGGTCACGGCCAACGGCGGCGTGCTCATCGTCGACGGCCGAATCGATCACGACTGGGATCGCACCGTCGCCGCCGAACTCGCTCTGGCTGCGCCGCTCGCCGAGGTCTGGGAGTACGCGGGGCACGAGTGCCGGCCCGAATGGACGGTCAAGCTGCGCAATGCCCGCGGATTGTTCTGTTACGCAGTGCTGCATCGCAAGCACGTTCCCCCGGCCTTCGTCGCCGAGGTGTCGCAGTGGGCCGCGCAGCGTGGCTGGCAGGTGTCGCTACAGGGACGCAAGCTCTACTGGGTGCCGGCGTCGCTGACCAAGAGCGCCGCCGTGGCCGAGATCATGGTCCGCACCGGCTGTGACCGGCTGCTCGCAGCGGGAGACTCACTGCTCGATGCCGACCTCCTGGTGGGCGCTGACGCCGGTATTGCCGCCCGTCACGGCGAACTCGTGGCCAGCGGATGGAGCGCCCCCCACGTAGCCGTCACCGCGGCCCAGGGTGTTCTCGGCGGCGAGGAGATCGTCGACTGGTTCAGTCGATCCGTCGTCGCGATGGCATCACAATCTGAGCCGCCACAGTCCTGATCGCTCAGCACTCGGCCCGACGCCTGCGGGCGGCCACGATGAGCACGATGAGCACGATCAGCGCCAGCGGACCGGCGAGTCGCTTGGCCACCGCAGGCCCGGCTGACTCGATCAGGTTGATCGGCTGGACGTCGCGCTTCACCGCAACCGGGCGGGCCGGTGCGGCCGGGACCGCACCGTTCACCGCGCTCGGAGTTGACGGCTTCTCGGCTTTGGTGGCGCCCGCGGCCTCGGTCACCGGAGCAGCATCGGTCGGCGGAGCAGCATCGGTCGGCGGAGACGATCCGGCCGAGTGCTTCGGGTGCGGCGTCGCTGCGTCGCCCGAACGGATCGTCTCGGACAGGTTGTCGGCGAACTGACCGATCAACTTGTTGCCGACGTCGACCATGACGCCGCGGCCGAACTGGGCCGGCTTGCCGGTGATGTCGAGGTCGGTGTCGACCCGCACCGTGGTCTGGCCACCGGATTCGGACAGCGTCGCCGTGACCAGGGCCCGCGCGGTGCCGTTGCCGCGGGCGTCCTTGCCCCGGGCGTCGATCACCGCACGGTGCGCAGCCTCGTCCTTCTCGACGAAGCTGGCCTTGCCCTTGTAGGTGAGACCGATCGGTCCCAGCTTCACCTTGACGTTGCCGGTGAAGTCATCGCCGTCGACAGAGTCGATGGACGCGCCGGGCATGCACGGGCCGATCCGCTCGATATCGAGCAGGATCCGCCACGCCTCGTCCATGCTCGTCGGGACGGTGAAGGAGTGCTCAAGTTTCACGCGGCCCCCTTTAGCGGCTTGCCGCAGCGAGCACTGCGCGCTTGGTCAGTACGCGGGCCAGGTGCTCCCGATAGTCGCTCTTGCCGTTGAGGTCCGACGGAGCCGACGTCCCCTCAGCCGCGTGCTCGGCCGCCGCGCCGATCCCCTCGGCCGAAGCGTCGGCGCCGGCCAGGGCCTGCTCGACGGCACTCGCCCGCAGCGGGGTCGAGCCCATGTTGGTCAGCCCGATCCGGGCCTCGCTGATCGAACCGTTCTCGCGTTTGACCAGCGCGGCGACCGCGACGATCGACCACGCCTGGGCGACCCGGTTGAACTTCTCGTAGTGCGACGTCCAGCCGGCGCCCAGCTTCGGGACCCGGATCGAGGTGAGGATCTCATCCTCGGTCAGGGCCGTGGTCAGGTAGTCGAGGAAGAAGTCGTTCGCGGCGATGCTTCGTTCCCCACCGGGGCCCGACGCGACGAACTCGCAGCCGAGGGCGAGCGCGACCGCACCGAGGTCACCTGCCGGGTCGGCGTGCGCGAGCGCGCCACCGAAGGTGCCGCGGTGGCGGACCTGCGGGTCAGCGACCGTTCCGGTGGCCTGCGCGATCAGTGGCGCGTGCTCAGCGACAAGCGCATCGTGCATGACCTCGTCGTGCGTGGTCATCGCACCGATGACGATGGCGTCACCGTCGTCGCGCACACCGCGCATCTCCTCGACCCGACTGACGTCCACAACCGTGCTCGGGTAGGCCAAGCGCAGCCGCAGGATCGGGATCAGCGACTGGCCCCCGCCGAGGATCTTGCCGTCCTCGCCGGCTGCGCCGAGTGAACTCACTGCCTCGGCAATCGTCATCAGGCGGGTGTACTCGAACTCCGCGGGAATCATGCGTTGCCTCCGTCGCTGGTCTCGGTACTGGATCCGCCGTAGGCGTTGGTGCCGGCCTCGGCTCGGCCGGCGTGGGCCGAACCGTGGATCGCCCGCCAGACGCGCTCGGGCGTAGCCGGCATCCGGATGTCGTTCACGCCGAAGGGGCGCAGCGCATCGACGATCGCGTTGACCACCGCGGGGGTGGAGGCGATCGTGCCCGCCTCGCCGACGCCCTTGACACCGAGTGGGTTCGACGTCGAGGGGGTCTCGGTGCGGTCGGTGATGAACGAGGGCAGGTCCGCTGCCGAGGGCAGCGTGTAGTCGACGAAGGTGCCGGTCGTCAGGTTGCCGTCGGCGTCGAAGACCGCCTCCTCGAACAAGGCCTGCGCGATTCCCTGGGCCAGACCGCCGTGCACCTGCCCCTCGATGATGAGCGGGTTGACCGGCGTACCGACGTCGTCCACGCAGACGTACTTGCGGATCTTCGCCTGTCCGGTCTCGGTGTCGATGTCGATCGCACACAGGTGGGTGCCGTGCGGGAAGGAGAAGTTCTCCGGGTCATACACCGCGTCGGAGTCCAACGAGGGCTCGACACCGTCGGGCAGGTTGTGCGCGGTGAACGTCGCGAAGGCGATCTCGCCGAGGGCGAGCGATGCGCCGGGGGACCCCTTGACCGAGAAGTTTCCGTTCTCGAACTCCACGTCGTTCTCGTCGGCCTCGAGCAGGTGTGCGGCAATCTTCCGTGCCTTGGCCACGACCTTCTCCGCCGCCTTGACGATGGCGATGCCACCGACGGCCAGCGAGCGGGAACCGTAGGTGTCCAGCCCCTTGGGCGAGGACTGGGTGTCGCCGTGGATGACCTCGACGTCCTCGAAGGCGACGCCGAGCTTGTCGGCGACGATCTGGCTGAACGCCGTCTCGTGGCCCTGTCCGTGGGCGCTCGCGCCGGTGACGCACTCGACCTTGCCGGTGGCCAGCACCCGGATGTGCGCGGACTCCCAGCCGCCGGCGCCGTAGTCCAGCGAACCGAGCACGCGGGACGGAGCCAGACCGCACATCTCGGTGAACGTCGAGATGCCCAGGCCGAGCTGTACCGGGTCCTTGGAATCGCGCCGCTGTTTCTGCTCGGCGCGAAGTTCGTCCCAACCCATCAGCTCGAGGGCCTTGTCGGTGGCCGCCTCGTAGTTACCGGTGTCGTAGGTCAACCCGGCCACCATCGTGTACGGGAATTCCTCGTGGGTGATCCAGTTCTTGCGGCGTAGCTCCATCGGGTCCATGCCCAACTCGGCGGCGAGTTCGTCCATGATCCGTTCGATGGCGAAGGTCGCCTCCGGTCGTCCGGCGCCGCGGTAGGCGTCCGTGGAGGTCTTCGTGGTGAAGACTCCGTCGCAGACGAAGCGGTAAGCCGGGAACTTGTAGATCCCCGGGAACATGAACGCGCCGAGGATCGGAACGCCGGGGCCGACGAGACGCAGGTAGGCACCCATGTCGGCGTACAGGTGGACGTCCAAGCCGGTGACCGTGCCGTCGGACTTCGCGGTAATCGTGATGTCCTGGATCTGCGCGCGGCCGTGGTGAGCCGACATCAGTGACTCCGAGCGGGACTCGGTGTACTTGGCCGGTTTGCCGAGTTTGCGGGCGACGAGGGTGGTGATGACCTCTTCCGGCGTCACCGGGATCTTGCCGCCGAAGCCGCCGCCGACGTCGGGCGCGACGACGCGAACCTTGTGCTCCGGGATGCCCAACGTGAGCGCGAGCATGGTGCGCAGAATGTGCGGGACCTGGGTTGAGGAATGCATGAGCACGCCGTCGCCGACCGGTTGGACCAGCGTCGAGCGGGGCTCCATGAAGGCAGGGATGAGCCGCTGCTGGATGAAGCGACGCGTCACGGTGACCTCGGCGGCCGAGAGCGCGTCCTCGATCGGAGCCCCAGTGCCGGCGGCACCGGACTCGAAGGCCCAGGTGAAGGACTTGTTCGACGTGGTGTTCGGGTGGACCAGGTCGGCGCCGTCCTTGACGGCTTCCTCCATGTCCATCACCGCAGGCAGGGGTTCGTACTCGACGTCGATGGCCTCGAGGGCGTCCTGCGCTGCGACCTTGGTGCGTGCGGCGATGACCGCAACGGCCTCGCCGACGTGGTTGACCTGGGTGACGGCCAGCGAAGGTGCGCCTGGATTCACCATGTCCGGGGTAACCGGCCAGGCGCAGGGGAGGTTGCCCTGCGTCTCGGCGAAGTCCTGTCCGGTCCAGACGCCGATGACGCCGGGACGCGCCTTGGCCTCGGAGGTGTCGATGGAGGTGATCGTCGCGTGCGCCATCGGGCTGCGCAGGATGGCCAGATGCACCATTCCCGGCACCGTCATGTTGTCGACCCAGGTAGTGCGGCCGGTGATGAGGTGCTGGTCCTCCTTGCGGAGCCGGGCCTGGCCGATCTGGCCGGTGCGCTCCTCGACCGCGGTCATGCCGACACCCCTGCCTTGGCTGCGGCCTGGACGGCCTTGACGATGTTCTGGTAGCCCGTGCAGCGGCAGAGGTTGCCCTCGATGCCTTCGCGGATCTCGGCCTCAGAGGGGTCCGGGTTGTTCTTGAGCAGGTCGCGGCAGGCCATGATCATCCCCGGGGTGCAGTAGCCGCACTGCAGTCCGTGGTGCTCGTGAAAGGCCTGCTGCATCGGGTGCAGCGTGCCGTCCTGCGCCTGCAGCCCCTCGATGGTGGTGACCTCGCAGCCGTCGGCCTGCACAGCCAGCACGCTGCAACTCTTGACGCTCTTCCCGTCGAGGTCGACGGTGCACGCACCGCAGTTGCTGGTGTCGCAACCCACGACCGTGCCGACCTTGCCCACCTGCTCGCGCAGATAATGAACGAGAAGCGTTCGGGGTTCGACCTCGTCGGCATATTTTGTGCCATCGACAGTCACATTAATCTTGGTCATCAAGCCTCCACAGAACTGTTGCGTCCCGTCGACGCTAGCGTTGTGTGACCTGGATTACGAGGGCGGCCCCGCCTGTGCAAATGACTAGTTTGTCGACGGGGGGAGGTGATCTCCGAAGGTGCGGTGGATTGGCCCGGAAACCTGCCGCAATTGCGCGCCCGTTCCGCCCCATCGTGACGCGATGATCTCAGCGGCGACCGATACCGCGGTCTCCTCCGGCGTGCGCCCGCCGACGTCGAGCCCGATGGGCGCGTGCAGGCGGGCGAGTTGTTGCTCGGAGAAGCCGAGTTCGGTGAGTCGCGCGCTGCGGTCGTCGTTGGTGCGTCGAGATCCCATCGCGCCGAGATAGGCCAACGGCAGGTTCAGCGCCACTTCGAGCAGTGGGACGTCGAATTTTGGGTCGTGGGTGAGCACGCAGACGACCGTGCGGGTGTCGGTGTCGGTGCGCGCCAGGTACTTGTGCGGCCACTCGACGATGACCTCGTCGGCGTCGGGGAAGCGTTTGGCGGTGGCGAACGTGGGCCGGGCATCGCAGACGGTGACCCGGTAGCCGAGGAACGCGCCGACCCGCGCAACGGCAGCGGCGAAGTCGATGGCGCCGAACACG
>JBDTFN010000051.1:0-5804 GCA_039937915.1 Jatrophihabitans sp.
GCCGCCGAGGATCGTGTTGCCGTCGTCCAGGCGGGTCAGCGGCTTGGGATGGGGACGCCCGAGGCGGGTTCCGCGACCGGCAGCCAGGATCGCTACCTGTTGTCTCATGGGCAAAATCTAGCGTCTACGGATTGGCGCGCGGAAATCGCTCATGATGCCGACGACCGCGTCGGCGGCGGCTGACCGGCGCCGACGGGCCGGTACAACTCGACGGCGGTCAGGGGCCGATTCAGGTCGGCGATGGCCGCCCAGGTGCGCTCGCAGCACCTGCCGTCGCGGTGCGGGAAGGTCGTGCTCATGCGTTGCGCGTACGTCGGGTCCGGCGAGAACTCCCGGTCGACGAGCTCGACGACTGCGCGCACAGCGTCGCTGGCCGTGGTGAGGACCGGGCCGAAGCCGTCGTCGACATAGCTCCACGGGCCCTTCGTGTAGGCGTGGCCGCCGCCGAAGAACTCGTCCTGGTCGAACTGGAAATACACCACCGGCGTCTGCAGGTAGGCGGCCTCGAAGGCGTTCGAGGAGTAGTCGGTGACCAGGACGCCGGCAGACGCGATCGTGGCCTGGATGTCGACCTCGTCGAACGTGCGGACCTCTACGTGGTCGGGCAGTGGATGGTCGGCCAGGGCGCCCTGGACGATGGGGTGCGGCACGAACACGATCCGCCGTCCGGTTCGGCGCGCTGCGTCGACCAGCGCCGGGTCGGCCAGGAACGAACGCCACGCCGTGCCGAACGAGGACTCCCAGAAGCCGGGCAACAGCGGACGGTTGCTGGTCCCCTCGCCGGTGAAGTCGACCAGATTGCGCCGCCAGGTGGGCATGACCACGATGGCCCGCTCGCTCGGTTCCACGGATTGGGCCAGCTGAAGTAACCGGTCGTGGCGCGGGAAACCGGTGAGCTGCACCTCCCTGGTGGTGAACAGGTACGGCGTCCAGTCACCGGCGAAGCCGGCCTGCTCCTGCGGGGTCGCGGTGATCATCAACCGGATCGGTTTGCTGTTGAGCCAGTTCGACAGGTCGTCCTTCGTCACGCCGTGCTGCAGGAAGGTCAGCTGCCATCGCGGTTTGCGGAGCCGCCGGACGGCCGGCGGCTTCACGATGTAGCCGTCGATCTGGGAGGAGATCAGGTGCTCGGCCTGCATCAGCGCCGCGGTGTGATCGCGCGAACCGTGGGCGATCAACCGGAAGCCCTCGGCCTGAAGACGCGCCCAGTCCGGGCTCGCAGGGTCGAGGACGAACCAGGCGTTGACCTCTGGACGCTGGGCAGCCAGGTAGCGGTACAGATGCTCAGCGTTGTCCTGGGCCTGCGTATCCCGATCGATCAGTAACCACGCCCGGGCGTACTGCCGATCGGTCACCCTGGCGACGAGCCGCGTGCGCGCGGCGTAGAGCTGCGCGCGTCGTCGGCGAAGTTCCAACCGCTGGGGCGCGTACCAGGCGAGCAGGACGGCCTTGCCTTCGCGGGCCTTGCCTTTGAGGTCGCGAGGACCCGCCACGACCGTTCGTGGACGCCGCGGCAGGCCGACGGCCGGCGGCTTGTCCGCGGCGCCACCGGCCAGCTCGGATTTCAACGCGTCCGGCGTAACCACCGTCGGTCTGGAGGCCGCGCGACCGACGGCGAGCGGCGCGGGGCGCCCGTCGAGCGAGATGCTGAACTCTCGTGCTGCGGGGAGCCAACCGATCCGCTCGTAGGCCAGCGTGCGGCCGACGAAGGTGTGCGTCCGGTACTTCGCGTGGACCGGCTCGATCTCGGCCCCGCCCGCGTGGAGCGTTTCGGCCGGCGGTGCGCCGATGAAGTAGTAGTGGTAGCGCACCAGCCCGGCGACGCTGTCGAACGGATCAAGCAGGACGGTGAGCGGATCTGTCTGCTGGCCGAACAGCCCGATGGCCAGGGTGGTTCGGTGTTCGGCCGACACCCAGTTGACGTCGAATTCCTCGACGTTCTCGCGGTCGAGGTAGGGCGCGATCTCGGCGAGCAGTTCGTGGAACCGCGCCTTGACCGCTTCTGCGTAGCTGGGGATCGGGCTGGGGCTGGCGCGGTCCTTGCTGAGGTACCAGAACAGGTCGTAGATCACCATGTTCTGGATCCACGCCGGCGCTCGTCCGTACTCGGCGCGGGCCCTCCGCAGCAGGTCGAGCCAGCCCAGCTCGAGCACGACGGTGAGCTTGCCGTCATGGGCCCAGGCGCCCTGCATCAGCGAGCTGTTGTCCGCGCGTCCGCGCCGGTACCGGTAGATCGCGCTCCTCGCGTACGCGACCTGCGGACGCTCGAAGGCCAGCAGGTACCGCCCGGTGAAATGCGCGTCCTCGAACACTGGACGCAGCCGCGGATCGAAGCGGATCTGGTGTGCCTCGACCACCTCTCGTCGGTAGAACCCGGTGTTGGTGGCGAGGTGGATGTACTGCGGGTACTCGGCGAGGTCGACGACACGGTCGCCTTCGATGAAGCGGCGGCGCAGGGGGTGGGTGTCTTTCATCTTCTTCGTCTGTTGCTCGAGGTACACCAGATTGCCTACGCCGAGGTCGACCCGCGGGGCGCCCGATTCGGTCAGCAGCCCCACGATGACCGACAGGTAGTTATCGCTGATGGCGTCGTCGGAGTCGCAGAAGGTCAGCCACTCGCCACGGGCGATCTCGATGCCTGTGTTACGCGCGGCTGCCGCACCGCCGTTGTCGATGGTGCGAGTCGTGACGTGGCACTGCGTGCTCGCCTGCCAGCTGGCCAGAATTTCACCGGTGCGGTCGGTCGAACCGTCGTTGACGACGATGACCTCGAAACGTTCCTTCGCGAAGGTCTGCGCGTCCAGCGAATCGAGGAGGTCCTGCAGGTACGGCTCCACGTTGTAGGCGGCGACGATGATCGAGACCGTGGGGTCAGGCACGTCCAAACCTTCCTGTTGCGGCCGACGCAGGGACAGGCGAATCGGCAGCCGAATGCCCTGCGGATCGGGAGGCGTGCTGTGGAGTCGAGAATAGGGCTTCGGCCCGATCGGGAGACCGTGGCCGTGCTGTGAACGTTCGCACACGACCGGGCAACCCACGGCGTGCGTTAAAGTGGTGGCCGCGCGGCGTGGAGCGCCGCCCGGCTGGGTCGGTCCGTGCTGCTCGGATGAGTCGGCGGGTCGCCCGGCTGGCCGCGAACGGTGCCGAGAGGCGTCATTCAGGAGGAACCTGCGGTGGCGGTGCTGGATCGACGCTCTGGCGTCGCGGCCGCCAAACCGGAGTCCCAGCGCGACTTCCGCCCTGACATCCAGGGGCTGCGGGCAATCGCCGTCTCAGTGGTGGTGATCTTTCACCTCTACCCGTCCGCGCTACCCGGCGGGTTCGTCGGGGTCGACGTCTTCTTCGTCATCTCCGGCTTCCTGATCACCAGCCATCTCGCCCGCACCTTCGGGCGCACCGGACGGATCGGGCTCGTCGACTTCTACGGTCGTCGACTGCGTCGATTGATGCCGGCGGCCGTCCTCGTGCTCACCGTCTCCTGGGCGGCGTCGTTCATCGCGTTGCCGACCACGCAGATGGCCGAGACGGCCAAGCAGATCCGCGCCAGCGCGCTGTACTTCCAGAACTGGGTGCTCGCCAACGACGCGACCGACTACTTCTCGCCGAAGACCAAGACCCCGGTGCAGCACTTCTGGTCGCTGTCGGTGGAGGAGCAGTTCTACCTCGTCTGGCCGATGCTGTTCCTGCTCGCCGGGCTGGGCGCCTACGTGATCGGCCGCCGCCACCCGCAGGCGCGGCGCGCGATCGGCCATCAGGTGATGCTCGGCCTCGCGCTCGTTGTCCTCGTCGCATCGCTGGTCTACTCGATCTACTACACCGAGGCCAATCCGAGTGCGGCGTACTTCGTCACCACGACCCGGATGTGGGAACTCGCGGTTGGCGGTGTGCTCGCTCTGCTCCCGGTGGCGGTGACGCGCCGGCTGGCCCGGGTCGGCGTGCTCGCCTGGCTGGGGCTGGGCATGGTCGTCGGGTCGGCCTACCTGATCACCGAGCAGGGCTTCCCCGGTTCGACCGCGCTGTGGCCCGTGCTCGGCGCGGCCCTGCTGATCGCGAGCGGGTCGGCGGCGGCGCGCCTGGGGCCCTCCTGGCTCACCTCACTGCGACCGATGGTGTTCCTCGGTGACATCTCGTACTCGCTGTACTTGTGGCACTGGCCGATCATCGTGCTCTGGAAGAGCTACTCCGGCGGCAGCATCGGCTACCTCGACGGCCCGGCCATCGCCGCCTTCGCGATCCTGTTGTCCTGGCTGACCAAGGTCTGGGTCGAGGACCGATTCCGGCTCAGCCCGTTCATCGTGAAGTTCAAGTGGCGTTCGGTCGCCACGATCGTGCTCGCCGTCATCCCAGTCACGCTGGTCTCGGTGTGGCTGGTGCGCCAGCCGGCCGCGTTCAGCGGCAGGCTGGACGCAGCCCACCCCGGGGCCGCCGTGCTGGCGGGTGACGCGACGGCGAAGTCCGGCGTCGCCGCGGTGCCGGATCTCACCTTCGCGGCCCACAACTTCGGAAAGTACGGACGCGGCCCCGGCGGGTGTCAGACCGCGCAACTCGAGAGCAAGTTGACCCAATGCGTGTGGGGCGAGACGAAGAACTACACCAAGACCATCGCGCTGGTGGGTGACTCGGTGGCCGGGGAGTGGTTCGGGGTGCTCGATGCGTTGGCCAAGCGCAAGAAGTGGCGCCTCATCACCGACCTGCACAGCCTCTGCCCGTGGACATCGACGATGGCCAACCGGCCCGGCGACGACGGGCCGTACACGACCTGTCACGACTGGGGCAAGACGCTGCTCTCGGCCCTGCTCACCACGATCAAGCCGGACCTGGTCATCACCAGCGCACGGCCGACCGTCGGCACCATGAATCACAAGAAGCCGGGCAAGGCGGCCTTCGCCGAACTGGGCCAGGGGATGGTGACCTACTGGAAGCAGTTGAAGGCTGCCGGCATCCCCGTCGTGGCCATCCAGGAGAGCCCGGAGATGTCCAAGAACATCCCAGACTGCCTGTCCGCCCCGAACTCCTCGACGGCCTCGTGCAGCGACCCGGCGTCAAAGGCGATCCTGCAGGACACGCCGCTGGTCGTCGCGGCCCGGGAGATGCACGGCGAGGCCACGCTGATCGACCTGAACCGCTACATCTGCGCGCCGACCATCTGCGCCCCGATCGTCGGCAACGTCGTGGTCTACATCGACAACCACCACATCACCGACACCTACGCCCGCACGATAGGGCCCTACCTGGATCGGGAACTGCTCACGCAACCGGCGCTGAGGTAAAGCCGGTCAACGTTGTTTGTTGTTGTGGGCAAGGGGGGAGTTGAACCAGCTGGCCGGCGCTTCTGCAGCCGCCGTTTTTCGGGAAAAATTGCTGGAGGCCCTATAATCATTGACCTACGAAGGCACCGTTCGTCACCATTGAAACCCGTTACGCCGATCGCGTGCACCACCAGTGGTGCACGGATGATCTTGATCCGCGACTACTGCCCGGCCTCCCATCGGCGCTGCTGGGCGAGGCCGAGCGGGTGCTGTTGGGTGGCCGGTCAGGCGGCCCATGTCAATCCGTGGATGCGCATGGCCTTCTCGAACTCCGGTTCGTCGCCCATAAGCGGCGTTGCCGACTCCTCGCGCGTGCATCGGCTGCCGGACTCTGCTTCCCCTGGCTGCTCGAACACAGCCCACATGAGCAACTCATCGCCGAAGCGGGATCCGAACTTGACGCCAGCGACGGGTGGGCGCAATGCGCCATAGAACCACGCCGAGATCGTTTGGGTGAGCGACCTGGGTGCGCTCACCTTCAGCGCTCCACTGTCG
>JBDTFN010000052.1:0-16707 GCA_039937915.1 Jatrophihabitans sp.
TCGCTGACCTCGAACGCGACCGCGTCACCGCGGCGGCGCGCGTGCACGCTCACCGCGCCGCTGCCGTGGGTGTATGCGTTGTCGATCAGGATGTCCAGGACCTGTGTGGCGCCGGCAGCCGATACCGTAATGTGCTCGGGCAGATCAGGTTCAGCGCTCACTCGCAAGGGCCGGGTCTGCGCGGCGAGCAGGCCGTGCCAGCGGCGTTCCGCGCCGGCCAGCAGGCCGAGGACTGAGGTTTGCTGGCGACCGGGCAGGTCGCGGGCCAGGGCGATGATGTCGCTGATTGTCGCTGCCAATCTATCGACGGACTGCACAGCGGCGGCGACCCGATCATCGTCTGGATAGGACTGCGCTACGGCGTCCAGCTCGAGGCGCAGCCCGGTCAGCGGGGTGCGCAGCTGGTGGGATACCTCTGCCGACAGGCTGCGCTCGCGCCCGAGCATCCGCTGGATGCGTGTGGCGGCCTCGTTGAGCGTCACGGCCAACGTGTCGAATTCGACGATGCCAGAGGGGGGAACCCGAGCGTCGAGATCACCGGCGCCCATGCGGCGTGAGCCGTCGCGTAACCGGTCGATCGGCGCGGACAACCGCCGCGCCACGATCCGCGCGCCCATCGCGGCGATCAGCACAGCTCCCGCGCTGATCGCGGCGATGACCAGCCAGGCGATCAGGGTGCGGTGGTGGGCGGCGTTGAGGTCGGTGCGCAGCAGCACGACAGCAGTGACCTGGTCTCCGTCAGATACGGGCGCGGCCACCACGATGCCGCTGCCGCTGATCGCGGTGGATTCGGTGCCGCGCGCCGCCCGCTGCACGAGTAGGCCGCCTCGGGCAGGTCCAGGGCCGTCGATCAGTCGTCCGTCTGTGTCGTAGACGCTGGCGGTAATTTCGCTGCGGTCGATGCGTAGCGCGCTGACATGAGGCCGGTCACCGCGTATCGCCGCCGCGGCCGTGGCCGCGGCCCGCTGGAGTTCGAGCCGCTCGTCGTTGACGTAGCCGTGCGCGGCAAAGATCGCTAGCGGCACGGCCAGCAGAACGACCGCGAGCAGTGCGGTGACGGTCGCAAGCAGCGTGATGCGTCGGCGCATACTCGCTCCCGCCTTCAACGGCAGGCCGGACCATCGGACCGGCGCTGTGCCGTGGTGTCAGCGACAAGTCTGGCAGCCACGACGACCTGGGCACACCACATCGGCGCGACAAGCAAGATATTTTGCCGTCCGCTAACCATCGACGCCCAATCCCTTTGCCTGTCGCCTCCTAGCGTCGAACGGGACACGAAGTCGCGGCCTTTCCCCAACAACGGCCGCTGACACCGACACATCGGGAGAGACCATGCGCGCCGATTCACCCACGCAACATCGGGCCACCGTTGCCGCAATCACGCTGAGCGTGGCGTTGCTGTTGGGCGCGTGCAGCTCGACCGGAGGCTCGACGCCCGCGACGTCGCCGGGCACTGCGGCCGCGGCCGCGTCGGGCGCAGCGCGAGTGGAGGTCAACCCCGCTGGCGACATCCCAGACAATCAGGCCTTCGTCGCCTACGCCGGGACCGGGTTCAGCGTCACCACCCCGGAGGGCTGGGCCCGCTCGAACGCGGGTTCGGCCGTCGTGTTCTCCGACAAGTACAACAGCATCACGATCACCAAAGGCGCCGCCGCTCAGGCCCCCAGCGTCGCCTCGGCGCAGGCCCATGATGTGCCGGCGATCAAAGCCACATCCCACGGCTTTGTCCCCGGTGCAATCAGCACCGTCAAGCGCAAGGCCGGCACAGCGATCCTGATCACCTACCACGCGCTGTCGCAGGTCAACCCGGTGACCGGCAAGGTCGCCAACGAGGCCGTCGAGCGATACACATTCTGGCAGTCCGGCACATCAGTGACGCTGACCCTGGCCGCGCCGGTCGGATCGGACAACGTCGACCCGTGGCGCAAAGTCACCGACTCCTTCACCTGGACCAAGTGATGACCACGACCACAGCGGCCGAGCACACCGGCGGCGCCGAAGTAGGTGTCGCTCCTGCCTTGGACGCCTGCGCCCTGCACCGGTTTTTCCACTCCGGCGACGAGGAAACCCAGGCGCTGCGTGGGGTCACGATCACGGTGCAACCTGGCGAATTCGTCGCGATCGTCGGACCGTCGGGGTCAGGGAAGTCCACCCTACTGTCCTGTCTGGCCGGCCTGGACGAACCCGATGGCGGCACGGTCCGCATCGGCGGCACCCGAATCACGCGCCGGCCGGAGGCCGAGCGTGCCCGCCTGCGGGCACGGCTGATCGGCGTGCTCACCCAAACCGGCAACCTGCTCAACCATCTCAGCGTCGCCCAGAACATCGCGCTGGCCCGGCATCTCGCCGGAGAATCGCGACTGCGCGACGATCATCTCGAAGAGCTCGGCCTGTCCCACCGGGCGCACGCACGACCTGACACATTGTCCGGCGGCGAGACGGTTCGCGCCGGACTCGCGGTGGCGTTGGCCAACGACCCGCCGGTGCTGCTCGCCGACGAGCCAACCGGAGAACTCGACTCGACCACCGAGGCGCAGGTGCTGGCGATCCTCACCCGGCGCGCGCACAACGGCACGGCCCTGCTGGTCGCCAGTCACAGCGCGGCCGTCGCCGCCGCGGCCGACCGCGTGATCACGCTCCGCAATGGAGCGGTGCAGTAATGGCGACCCGCCAACGCCTGGATCGCGGCCCGAACAGTAGTACGACGGGAGATCGGGCCGTCGCTCGGTGCGTCGGGGTGGGTCGCACGTTCGGCACCGGCGACCGCGCGGTGGTCGCGGTCTACGGCGCGACCTGCGCCGTCGAACTCGGCGACCGGATCGCGATCATCGGCCCGTCTGGCTCAGGCAAGTCGACGCTGCTGCACATCCTCGCCGGGCTGGAAACCCCGACCGTCGGACAGGTCAGCTGGCCGGCGCTCGGTAGCCACCCGCGTGACGGCGCGCACAGCGTCGGGCTCGTCTTCCAAGCGCCGTCGCTGATCCCCAGCCTTACCGTGCTGGAAAACGTCGAACTGCCGATGCTGCTTAACGACACGACCGCGACCGACGCGGCCCAGCGGGCCGGCGCCGCACTGGATCTGCTCGACCTCGGTGAGCTGTGCAACGACCTTCCGCAGGAACTGTCCGGCGGGCAGGCGCAACGCGTCGTCATCGCCCGAGTGCTCGCCGCTCGACCGCGGCTGATCCTGGCCGACGAACCCACCAGCCAGCTCGACCGCGACAGCGCCGCGCATGTGGCCGACGTGCTCGTGCAGGTCAGCGACGAGATCGGCGCGGCCTTGGTCGTCGCCACCCACGACCCGGCAATCAGCGCCCGATTGAGCACAGTGTGGCCCGTGCATGACGGCCGCCTGCACCCCGCGACCGCCCGCCGGCCTGGCAATGCCGACACCAGCGGCGAGACCAGGACCGATGCCTTCGCGGCGAGCAGACACACCAACGGCCACCGACCCGAAGGAACCGACTCATGATCCGGATCTGGCTGCCCGCACTCGTACGGCGACAACCCGCTCGGCTGCTCGGTGCCGTCATCGGAGTCGCGATCGCCGTCGCGCTGCTGGCCAGCTTGGGCGCCTTCCTGGCCCATGCCAAGGCAAGCATGACCAGCCGTGCGATCCGTTCCGTGAGCGTCGATTGGCAGGTCCAGGTCGCCAGCGGCACCGACCCGAGCAAGGTCGCCGCGCTGGTGTCCCACACTCCGAGCGTGCAGGCCAGCCGGACCGTCGGCTTGACCCACGTCCCCGGCCTCAGCGCAACCACCGCCGGCACAACCCAAAGCACCGGTGCAGGGATCGTCCTGGGCCTGCCGGCCGATTACCAGGCCACGTTCCCAACCGAGATCCGGACCCTCACCGGCTCCGGGGCCGGGGTACTCGTCGCCCAGCAGACCGCGTCGAACCTGCACGCCGCCCCGGGATCGACCATCACGATCGCGCGACCCGGGCTGGCGCCGGTGAGGGTGACCGTCGCCGGGGTGGTCGACCTGCCGCAAGCCAACTCGCTGTTCCAGACCGTCGGCGCCCCGCCCGGCAGCCAACCGTCCGCACCACCGGACAACGTCGTCCTACTGCCCTACGCGCAGTGGCAGCAGCTCAGCGCGCCCATCGCAACCGCCCGCCCTGACCTGGTCAGCACTCAAATCCATGCCCGGCTCAGCCACGCCCTGCCCAGTGACCCGGCTGCCGCCTACAGCACCACCCTGGCAGCCGCGCACAACCTCGAAGCCCGTAGCACCGGCACCGCCACCGTCGGCAACAACCTCGGCGCCGCACTGGACGCAGCCCGCGGCGACGCCGCTTACGCCCAAGTCCTGTTTCTGTTCCTCGGCCTGCCCGGTGCCGTGCTCGCCGGATTACTTACCGCGACCATCGCCTCAGCTGGCGCGCGTCGCCGACGCGGCGAACAAGCGCTGCTGCGGATCCGGGGCGCATCCCAACGTCAACTGCTGCGACTGGTCTTCGTCGAAGCCGCCGTCATCGGGATCCTGGGATGCCTGGTCGGGCTCGCTGCGGCGCTTATCGTCGGGCAGACCGCGTTCGGGTCCACGAGCTTCGGCGCCACGACCGGCTCGGCGCTGCTATGGGCGGGACTCGCAGTCGCCGTCGGCCTGGCGATCGCTGGCGGCGCGGTGCTCGCTCCCGCGCGGCGTGACGTGCGCGAACACACGATCGCCAGCGGTCGGCAGGAGATCACGGCGCTGCGCTACCCATGGTGGGCACGGTACGGCCTCGACATCGCCGCCCTGCTCGGCGCGGGGCTCGTCCTCAACGCCACCAGCCACAACGGCTACCAGCTGGTTCTCGCCCCCGAAGGCGTGCCCACCATCTCCATCTCCTACTGGGCGCTCGCCGGACCGGCGCTGCTCTGGCTCGGCGCCGGACTGCTCGTCTGGCGCCTGGTCGACCTACTCCTCGCACGCGGTCGGCGCATCACCACCATCTTGATGCGACCATTCGCCGGCCGCATCGCCCCCATCCTCGGCGCGAGCATGTCCCGCCAACGCCGCCCCCTGGTCAAAGCCGCGACCGTCCTCGCCCTGACCATCGCGTTCGCGATCTCCACCGCAACCTTCAACTCCACCTACCAGGCCCAGGCCGAGGCCGACGCGCAACTGACCAACGGAGCCGACGTCACCGTCACCGAATCACCGGGCGCCGCGGTCGGCCCTGACTACGCCACGAAACTGGCCACAATCCCCGGGGTGTCCGGCGTCGAACCGCTGCAACACCGTTACGCCTACGTCGGCACCGACCTGCAAGACCTCTACGGTGTGCAACCCGGCTCGATCCGTTCAGTCACCGCCCTACAGGACAGCTACTTCCTCGGCGGCAGCGCCGCGACCCTTATGCACACCCTGCAAACCAAACCCGACTCGATCCTGGTCAGCTCCGAGACCGTCAAGGACTATCAGCTGCACCTGGGCGCCCTGATCAACCTGCGCCTCATCGACGGTCGCACCCATAGCCTGGTCACCGTGCCGTTCCACTACGTCGGCATCGTGTCCGAATTCCCGACCGCACCCAAGGACAGCTTCTTCGTCACCAACGCCGCATACATCGCCCAGAAAACCGGCAGCAACGTCGTCGGCACCTTCCTCATCAACACCGGCGGCACCAACAGCGGAGCCGTCGCCGCCCGCGTCCGCTCACTGGTCGGACCGAGCGTCGCCGTAACCGACATCGCCACCACCCGCGGAGCCGTCGGATCCAGCCTCACCTCGGTCGACCTCGCCGGGCTCAGCCGCGTCGAACTCGGCTTCGCGCTCATCCTCGCCGCCGCCGCCGGCGGACTCGTCCTCGCCCTGGGCCTGGCCGAACGCCGTCGCAGCCTAGCCATCATGAACGCCCTCGGTGCCCGACGCCGACACCTGCGCGCCACCGTCGCCGGTGAAACCATCCTCGTCGGAGCCACCGGCGCTATCGGCGGCGCGATCCTCGGCACCTACCTCACCCAGACACTGCTCAAAGTCCTCACCGGAGTCTTCGACCCCCCACCATCGGCAACTACCATCCCGTGGGGATATCTCACGACACTCACGGCCCTGATCGCCGCCTCACTTGCCCTCGTCACCGCCGCCGCGGTCCGCGTCTCCGGACGAAGCATCCTCTCGACCATCCGGAAACTATGATTCGCAACCCCGCGTCAGCCCGGCAGAACCCGACGCACCCGAAATGCGGTAGCCGAACCCCCGCAGCGTTTCGATAGCCGGCACCTGCGCACCCGTTAGCGCCGCCACACGATCAAGAGCTCGTCGCAGCGTCGCGACATGGACGTCAAGCGTCTTTGTCGAACCGTGCCAATGCTCATCCCACACATCCGCCATCAACGTCACGCGGCTAAGCGCCACACCCTCCTCGCGTGCCAGCCGAGTCAACAGGTCGAACTCCTTCGCCCGCAACTCGACCTCGAACCCGCCCAGCTCCGCCCGCCGGGTCGCCTCGTCCACAACCAAGGCGCCGACGACATGCCGCGCCGGAGCCGACGCACGCGGCTCAGCACGTCGCAGATGAGCCCGAAGCCGAGCCAGCAACTCCGCCGACCGGATCGGCTTGGTCAGGTAATCATCCGCGCCGGCCTCCAACCCAACAATCACATCGATCTCCGCGTCCCGGGCAGTCAGCATCACGATCACCGCATCCGCCCGGCGTAACCGGATCGCCCGACACACGTCGACCCCGTCCATGTCCGGCAGCCCGAGATCGAGCACGACCAGCCCGATCGGTTCCGCCGACGCGCAGGCCATCAACGCCGACGCACCGTCTCGACACCACCGAACGCGATGATGCGCCTCGACAAGCGCGCTCTGCAACGCGCGCCCAATTGGCTCGTCGTCCTCGACCAGCAGCACATCCGCCACAACCCACCACTCGACTTCCAGTCAGCATGCAGCGCCGTCACCGGCCATCCCGAACGAACCGCAACCTGTCTGCGGGATCGTCCTGACGCCCTGTCCGCATGTACCAAGCCCGACGTCAACACGGTCAACCTGGCTGTTTAGGGTCCCATTCTCGCATTGACGCTCCACCTGGGCTGTCCCATAACACTGGTCCACGGGGCTCCCGCTGCGCTCCCCATAGCTTCGCGAAACCAGACGCGAAGCCGACAACGGCACCGGGCAGCGTCGTGCGGCACCTCAAGCGACCACGATCTTCCGCCACGAGGCACAAAGCGATTCTGTCGCTACTCGTTGTGCTGGCGACCACCGCGACCACAGACGTCCTGCTCGTCAAGCTGACGCTGTCCCGCTTGACGGAGTTCATCTGGGCGTTGACCGCGTTGACCGCGTTGGATGGCGTCCTGGTCCTGCTCATCCCGGTCCCGCACGTCGCGAACATCAAGTGCCAAGGGTCGGTCTTCGGACGCGCGATGCCCGCTCTCGGGGTCTCGCTCGTTGGGCAGGTCACTTCTACCGCGTACAGGAGGGCACGCGTGCGGCCGAAGCCAACTCTCCAGTGTGAGGCCATAAAGTTGGCTGGCCCGTACATGAGGATCGGCGACTCCTACAGCCCCCGGCGTAGGCCTGAGCCTACGAGCCAGGCACCAAGGCCACGAGATGCGATCGGTCGATTTCAACAGCTTCGGCAGGATCCACGCTACTGACCTAAACACAGTGGGCATACCTGTATTCGCGGCGTGCTCGGGGCAGCATCGTCCAAGACATCTACCGCCCTCGCCACCCCCGTACGCTCGGGTGATGCTGTCGGAGAAGCGTTCGCAAGGACGTGTGTGGTGGGGGACCCTGCCCAGCTTTTTTCGTGCCGCGCAGAGTATTTGGGTTGTGAGTTTCGGGGTCTTTATCGCTGTGACCCTGGGCGAATTTTCGGCTGTGAATTTGGCTGCTGCCGTTTTTGGTGCCTCGACCGGTGTCCTCGGGGTGCTTTTGGTCGCAGACGTCGGCGACGCGGCCACGCTCATGGCGCATCGACCGGGGATGGCGTCGCGGTGGGCGCTGGAGGTTCGAGGATCGCGAGGGCCTGCCTTCTATCGGGTGGTGGGGGCCCTTTATGTCCTCATCGGTGTCGTGATGCTCGTTGTCGGCGTGTCGGGCAGGATCCACCTCGACCGGTTCTGACACCGGCAATTCGGGACCGGACGAGACTGTAGCGATTGTCCCACGGTCGGCAACGTCGCAGCGAGTTGTTTGTGTCAGTGCTGACTCGGCGGCTGGTCATGGTCTCGTTGGCGAGGGCTCGTCGGCGGGATTGGCAAGCCTGATCGCGCCAGCGACTACCGCCACCAAGCACACAAGGTAGCCCGCGAGGTGCCCGGCGGATAGCGGCACCTGTTCGTGGAGCAGCAGCACGCCCAGCAGCACACCGACGACTGGGTCGGCGGCAAGGTTGGCCGGCAGAGTCGCCCCCAGCGCACCAATTTGAAAGGACAGTTGGGTGAGGGTCATGCCGGCGACGCCGAGAACAACGATGCCGGCCAAGGGGATCAGCCCGCGCGGGCTCTCGAACACACCTTCGTAACCTGCTCTGGATGCCCACGCGGCGGCGGCAGCGACCATGACGGCGAGCGTGCCGAAGCACCCGCCGGCGACCGCGCCGTAGGTCGCCGCGCGCACGACCCGATTGCGGCCAGCAACGACAAGGACCAGCACCAGGGCGCTCAGCAACACTAGGAGCACCGCGAGGCCTAGCACCCGTGGACGCGGGATGTGCCCAACCCCTGGCTGACCGATGAGGGCCAAGAACACGGTCAGGCCGCCGAGCACGCCCAATACGCCGAGGTAATCGCCAACCGAGGGGCGGCGACCGCCGCACAAAAAGGTGACACCGATCGACACCGGCAGCATAAGGACAACAAGCGGCTGGATGACCACTACCGGACCGGTCGACAGCGCCACCAGCTGGAGCAGAAACCCGACAGAGTCACCCCCAATGGCGAGGAGGAACACCGGGCGGCGCAGCATCGACAACAACCCCGTCGCGCTCGCCTGTCCACCGTCGGCATGCTCTTGCGCGGTACGGTGCTGAAACACGATCGAGGTTCCATAGACAACCGCAGACGCGATACCGAACGGCACCGCAACCACCAGAGACACAAAGGCAGACTAGATGCCAGCGGCGATCGGCACCGGCGCACGCACATACCGACGCGCCAGGCCACCATCGGACGGGCTGGCTGGGTCACAGATGCAGCTGCACCGATGGATCTGCCCGGGACGGATGAAGCCTTCACCCTCGTGCTGCAAAACTCGAATTCCCACCGCCACGCAGTACGGCAATCGTTTCTCTGCAAGGGGGTCGCCCGACCTTGGCGGGTGCCGCGGGCGGGAAAGGTCGAACATCGCCACGATCGTCTTTGAGGACCGAACGATCGCCCCACGCTCGCTTTACCGCACAGCAACACCCGCGGTTTATGGTGGAGCACCGTCCCCCGCGCCGAGCGACGCTCGTCGTCTTTATACCTGCGGGGAACGATACTGATCCGCTCGCCGCGACAGCAGTGTCACCGTCGGGGCCGAAAGCCGTCCATGACGAGCAAGTGCCTGGTACAGCGTGTCGACGGCGAGCGTGACGCCCAAGTCGGCCGGATTCGTGCCGCGCTGGAAGTGAGCGGGCATGACGCACGTGTCCATTGGGATCATGTACCGCAGGCAACTGCATCGGCACGGCATCGGCATCGGCATCGGCAGCCGAGGCGTTCCTCACCGGACTTGCCGAAACGTGGCGAGGTATCCGGCGATGATCGCGACCTGGGACGGGATTCAGCTGGGCACTTTCTGACCTAGGTGCTGTTTTCGTCTTGGTCAGTTCCGCCGGCCGCCTACCCCGACACCCCGGCGATCCGGACCGGCGCGGCAATCGGCAATCGGTGGTCGCCGATCCTAGTGAGCAGCTGCTCGGCCCTCCATCGTGACGGTGGGCGTTTTTCTCGCTCCGACCCTCGCTGGCGCGGAGACACGAGGCGTGGCTTCCCCGCCGCCATCGCAACCGGCATGGCTCTCAGCCGACGCCTGGCAGGATTTGGGGATGGCGATCTCACGGCGATCGATCTTGACCCTCGGCGGCCTGGCGATCGCGTCGGCTGCGGCAGGTTGTAGCCAGGCGGTGCGCAACTCCGGGCCTCGTGCGGCGGCCTCGTCGCCGGCCTTGCACCCATCCGCGACTGCGGCCTCCTCGGATCAGGCTTCCGCGTCGTCGTCGCCGACGTCGAGCCCGAGGCAGAGTGTTGGTCCGCGTGGACCGGCCGTTGAGTACCTGCACGGCCCCCGTACCCGCCCGCAGGTGGCGTTGACCTTCCACGGGGCCGGTGATCCGGGCATCGCGCGTGATCTTCTGGCGATCTTCGCCGCCCACCGTGCAAAGGTAACTGTGCTCGCCGTTGGCACCTGGCTCGCCGCCGACCACCAGATCGCGCACGAGATCCTTGCTGGCGGGCACGAGCTGGGCAATCACACCTACCAGCACCTGGACATCGACAGCCTCAGCGCATCGGCGGCCCATGAGGAGATCGTGCGCTGCCGCGATCTACTCGTGTCGATCGTGGGCTCACCGGGCGTGCACTTTCGCCAGTCACAGTCGCGCAGGGCGACGCCGCTCGTGCGCCGCCTCGCTGGCGCTGCCGGATATCGGATCTGTCTGTCCTACGACATCGATTCGCTCGACTACACCGATCCCGGCCCGGCTGCCATTCGTGCCAATGTGGCCGCGGCAGGACCCGGCTCGATCGTGAGCATGCACTTCGGGCATGCCGGCACGGTCACCGCTATGCCGCAAGTGCTCGCCGACCTCGACGCACACGGTCTGCAGGCCGTGACAGCCAGCACTTTGCTCGCCCCGTGACGCGGCGCGTCGTACCGGCCGCGCTCGTGGCCGCGCTGCTGATGATCACCGCTTGCACCGCGGGCACCCGCAGCTCTGGGTCCCCAGCCGCGACGGGCTCGTCGGCTACGGCATCCCCGGCGCCAAGATCACCCACCCTTGCCGCGGGCAGTTCGTCACGGGGGCCGGCGTCCACCGCGTCGCAGACCGGACTGCCGGGTATGCCGCGGCTGCTGGACGCCCACGACGTGTACGCGGCCGACCGGCCCGGCATGTTGAGCCCGACGGTCGCGCACGACCGCGCGTACGTGTACGTGCCGGACACCATCAGCGGTGATGTCTACGTCATCGACCAGAAGTCGATGCGTGTCGTGCGGACCTTCCCGGGCGGGAATGAGCCGCAGCACGTTGTTCCCTCCTACGACCTGAAGACGCTCTACGTCACCGCTGACAAGCCGGGCTCGGGTGGTCTGGTCCCGATCGACCCGCGCACCGGAACGCCGGGGCGGACCATTCGCGTCGACGACGCGTACAACATGTACTTCACCCCCAATGGGCGCTACGCAATCGTCGTGCAGGAGGCATACACGCGGCTCGCCTTCTACGACCCGCACACGTTCGCGTTGCATGACTACCTGACGATCCCGGCCTGTAAGGGGATTGACCACCTCGACTTCAGTGCCGACGGCACGAAGCTGCTGGCAAGTTGCGAGTTCTCGGCACAGATGGCCGTCGTCGACGTCGCGACGCACAAGCTGCTGAAGATGATCCGCCTGCCAGACGCCCCGACCGGCATGCCCCAGGACGTGAAACTCGCGCCCGACGGGTCGGTCTTCTACGTCGCCGACATGGTGGCCAACGGCATCTACGTGATCAGCGCGAAGTCTTTCCGCGTGCTGCGGTTCCAGCCGACAGGCAAGGGCGCGCACGGGTTGTACGTCGCGCGCGACTCCAAGCGCCTGTTCGTGACCAACCGTGACGAGGGCAGCATCACCGTCATCGACCTCGCCACCGGCAAGCCGCAAACGAAGTGGCGAATCCCCGGTGGCGGCAGCCCGGACATGGGCAACGTCTCGGCCGACGGGAAGGTGCTCTGGCTCTCAGGCCGCTACAACAACGTCGTGTACGCGATCAACGCCACCGACGGACACCTGATCGCCAAGATCCCGGTGGGTTCGGGCCCGCACGGCCTGTGCGTGTGGCCGATCCCGGGTCGGTACTCCTTGGGCCACACAGGCATCCTGCGCTAACCAAACGGGCCTGCCCCGCCTCCCCGGCATCGGCCCTGAGCCGACCAGTAGGCCGTCAGACCGCCGATCACCGCGAGAAGACCCAGATAGTCACCGCGAATCGTGCGGCGACCGTTCATAGCAAACCTGACGACGAACAACACAGGCACCACCCAGGACAACGAGGGACTCGATGAACACGACCGGGCCAACCGAAGTGCCACAACCTGCCGTACGAAACCGAAACCGGCACCCGCCAGCAGAAACACCGCGCATCGAAGCATCAACCAGCGCCTCGCGCCCGAGGTCCGGAGGAAAGATCGCGGCGCAGGCAGTCATACTGTATTCAGGTTCGCCTGGCTACGTTGAGGCAGTGACCTCAGCACCACCGTATTCGCGGTCCCTCGCGGCCGCTCCCGGCCCCAGTTCCCGCTGATGGCTCCGCCTCGCCCCGTCCGCCCGCCTGTCGGCCGTCATCATGCACAGCTCTCGCACAATAGAGGCACCCTGAACGTCGCGGTGGCTGCGGCAGCGCTCCTGTTGGTCGTAGTACTCGGCGTGCTCACCTGGAAGGTCGCCTTCGCAGCGTCCGACGCGCGGCCCGCGGCGTCGCGCTCGCCCGTCCTCACCGACGCCGGCTCGACACCGAAACCAACGTCGAGTCCAGGCCGGCCGGTGTCCGGCGCGGGCGACCGCGGGAACCTGCTTCCAGGCATGCCCGCCCCGCTCTCACCGACTGACGTCTACGCCGCGGATCGCGCGAACCTCCTCAGTCCGCTGGTGCGCGGCGATCGCCCGCTGGTCTACGTGCCCAACACCAACAGCAACACCGTCTCCGTCATCGATCAACGCAGCATGAAAGTCATCGCCACTTTCCCAGGCGGCCATGAACCACAACATGTTGTGCCCAGCTACGACCTGCGCACGCTCTACGTCGCCGCCGATTACGTGCCGACCCGCGGCGGTCCGGGCGACGGCAGCCTCACCCCCATCGACCCGCGCACAGGCAAACCCGGCCGAGCGATCCGGATCGACGACCCCTACAACCTGTACTTCACTCCGGATGGCCGCTACGGCATCGTCGTAGCCGAGTCGCGCAAACGCCTGGACTTCTACGACCCACATCGGTGGATCCGCAGGCACTCCCTGCCCGTGCCGACCTGCGCCGGCGTCGACCACATGGACTTCACCGCCGACGGGCGCACGCTGCTCGCGAGCTGCGAATTCTCCGACTCGGTTATCGTGGTCGACGTCGCATCGGAGCGGGTGCTGCGCACAATCCACCTGCCACGCAGAGCCGACGGTATGCCGCAAGACGTCAAGCTGTCCCCCGACGGACGGGTCTTCTACGTCGCCGACATGGTCGCCGACGGGGTGTACCTGATCAACGCATCCACCTTTCGTGTGATCGGCTTCATCCCGACCGGGCACGGCACCCACGGCCTCTACATCGACCGGACATCGACGCGACTGTTCGCCACCAACCGCCTCGAAGGCAGCATCAGCATCATCGACCTGGCCACCCGACGCGTCATCACCAAGTGGCACCTGCCCGGTGGCGGCAGCCCCGACATGGGCAACGTCTCCGCCGACGGCACCGTGCTCTGGTTATCGGGCCGCTACAACAACGTCGTGTACGCGATCAGCACATTGAACGGACGCCTCATCGCCAAGATTCCTGTCGGCGCCGGGCCCCACGGACTCTGCGTCTGGCCCATCCCCGGCCGCTACTCACTCGGCCACACCGGCATCCTGCGCTGAATCCAGCACCGCCGAGGGGGATCGGAGCCATCGGCTCCCAGCTCCCAGCGCGGACCTTCCAGACCTGCGACGGCGCCAAGATCGCGCATCCAGAACGGGCAATCGGGCAGTACGTCGAGGCCCCCACATTGGATCACTACCTCCACGCCCAGCTCGGACACGACCGTGGACATCGCATGTGTTTCCGTGCGCGACCACTGAACACGTTCCGCAGGCGTTCGTCTTACGGCCACTCGACGGTGCCTGCCGGATGCGCCACAACCAGCAATGCATACCCGCGACAGGGTCCACGGATCGGGTCGCTCGGAGCGGTTCGGCATGTTCGCCCCCGTGCTGACCCCCGGCGCCTGGACCATGTGCAGATCGTTCGGCGAGATGGGCTACGGCACGTGCCCTGCTCCCGCGGTCCGGTGTTGCTGTGACGCGGGGAGCCGGATGACGAAGTTGGTGTGACCCGGGACGCTGTGCGCGTCGAGCGTTCCATGGTGGGCGCGAATGATCGCTTCGCTGATGGGGAGTCCGAGTCCGGTGTTGCCGCTGGTGCGGGAGCGTCCGGCGTCGCCGCGCATGAAGCGGTCGAAGATGTTGGGCAGTATTTCTGGGTCGATGCCTGGGCCGTTGTCGGCTACCCGGATTTCGATGTCGTGTTCCGCGCCGTGCTGAATGACTCTGGTGGTGACTGTGGTGCCGGGCGGGGTGTGGGTGCGGGCGTTGCTGACGAGGTTGGCTATGGCCTGTTGCAGCCGGTGGTCGTCGCCGAGGACCACCACTGGTTCTCCTGGTAGATCCAGTTGCCACCGGTGGTCGGTACTGGTGATCCGGGCGTCGTTGACGGCGTCGATCACCAGGCGGGTGAGGTCGACCTCGACGTGTTCGAGTGGTCGTCCGGAGTCGAGGCGCGCGAGGAGAAGTAGGTCGTCCACGAGGTGGCCCATCCGCGCTGATTCTGCGGTGATGCGCCCCAGCGCGGTCTCGATCTGATCGGGTGTCGTTGCTCCGGCGCGCTGGGCATATTCGGCGTAGCTGCTGATCACGGCAAGCGGAGTGCGGAGTTCGTGGCTGGCGTCGGCGATGAAATGCCGCAGGCGCTGTTCGCTGGCGTGGCGTTCGCTCAGCGATGCTTCAACGTGATCGAGCATCTGGTTGAACGCGCCAGCAAGCTGCCCAACCTCGGTGGCGGGGGCGGCGGGGGCAGGCCGCTCGGGTAGAGCCACCTCGCCGCTGGCCAGCGGCATTGCGGCGACTTGCCTGGCTGTCTCGGTGACGCGGGTGAGCGGCCGCAGGGATAGGCGTACCGAGATCGCGCCGATGACGCCGGTGGCCAACAGCAGGAGGGCAAATACGGCTGCATCGATGACCGCGAGCCGGACGATGGTGTCGTCCACCCCATGCTGCGGGAGACCGGTGACCAGCAGGGCGCCGTCGCGGCCGGGTCGCACGATGACGCGGTAGTCCCCGAGCCCGGGCAGGTCGACGCTGCGGGGACTACTACTCGGAGTGAGCGAGGCGATGCGGGTCCGGTCGGCTGCGGACGCGACGATGGGTTGGTCGCTACCAGTGACGAGTCCGATGCTGGTGACCGTGCCGTGCAGGACCCGGGCGCCGAGCGTTCCGGCGGATTGGCCCGCGACGGTGCTGAACGGGTTATCGGCGTCGCCGTCGCTGGGATGCTCGAGCGAGATGGCGTACCGGTTGCCCGCGGCCGTGAGCTGTTGGTCGAGCCGTCCGAGCAGAAAGTGACGCAGCGCGAGCGTGGTGGCGATGGCGATGAGGGCACAGCTGATCAGCAGCAGTGTAAGCAGCACCAGGACCAGCCTTCGCCGCAGGCTCAGACGGGCAACACGATCCGCGAGAGCGGCCTGGGTGCGCTGGACGGCTCTGGCTGGGTTCATGTACGGGGTGGTTTGAGGACGTAGCCGACGCTGCGTACGGTGTGGATCATGGGGTCGCGTCCGGCGTCGATTTTCTTGCGCAGGTAGCTGATGTAGAGCTCCACGACATGGGCGTGCCCGCCGAAGTTATAGCTCCACACCCGGTCCAGGATCTGGGCTTTGGACAGCACCCGGCGCGGGTTGCGCATGAGGTAGCGCAGCAGCTCGAACTCGGTGGCAGTCAGCTCGATCGACATGCCTGCGCGGTGTACCTCGCGGGCGTCTTCGTCCATCGTCAGCTCACCGATGACGAGTAGTGATCCGGTGGGGCTGCGGGCGATGCCGGCGCGGCGGACAAGTCCGCGCAGGCGGGCCAGGAGTTCTTCGTGGCTGAACGGTTTGGTGACGTAGTCGTCGCCGCCGGCGGTGATCCCGGCGACCCGGTCCTCGACCGAATCGCGGGCGGTCAGGAACAGTACGCACAGGTGCGGATGGTCGACCCGTAGACGGCGCAGCACCTCGAAGCCGTCCAGGTCGGGCAGCATCACGTCCAAGATGACCGCGTCCGGGGCGAACTCGCAGGCGAGCCGGGCCGCCGTGGCGCCGTCCAACGCGTATCGCGCGTCCCAGCCGTCGAAGCGGAGCACGCTGGCAAGCACGTCGGCCAACGCGGGTTCGTCCTCGACGATCAGCACCCGCAACGGCGTCCCGTCGGCTCGCTGCATCCCGCCGACCGGTGAGCTCCGTGGTGCTCTTGTCACGTCCTGCCACATGCGAGTCACTGTCGACCTGACACCTCTGGGTTTGCTCTCAAGAGGCGCTGCACCTGTGAGGCACAGCTTGTTGAGACGGATTCCAGAGCTAGGCCCCCCATGCTCGACAGATCGGATCAGACGGACTGAGAGGGGTTGAGTTGTGACGGTTGGTGCCCCTCGACGCGTTTATTCACCGCCGATGCCTGTGGCGGCGGCGCGGATCGAACCGAGGGCGGCGCTTGCCGTCATCGCACTCGGGGCGGTGGCGGTGCTGGCGCTGTGGTGGCAGGACACCCTGGCGGTGCGCGGATTCGGCGACT
>JBDTFN010000053.1:0-3734 GCA_039937915.1 Jatrophihabitans sp.
TGATCCAACGCCTGCAGCCCGAAGGTCTCGGCGTACTTACGACCCAACGCGAAGACATGGCCGAGTTCGATGCCCCGGGCGATCTCCAGCGCCGAACCACACCGCGCACAGCGGTCGCCCGCGCGGATCTCGACCGCTCCGATCTCGCCGTCGGGGACGAAGTCCCGGCCGCGGACGACATGGGCGGCGTGCTCCCCTGGCGCGTTCGCGCCGGTGATCCATTCGCTGCCCTCGACCACGAGCGGGTCGACCAGGAACCGCACCTTGAGCTGCGCCAGCTGCTGCGGGCCGATGTAACCCTTCACCAGCCCGGGCTGCGTGGCGAGATCCTCGGGTCCGGCCTGTTCCACCTGGACCGGCTCGAGCTGCCCGGCCAGACGCTTGAGGTCGACGTCCCGGTCTCCGGGCACCCCGACGACGAGGAGTTCCCACTGCTTGGCACCGGGCGCGCGCGTCCGGAGCACGAGGTTCTTCAGCGTGTCGGCGGCGGTGACGTCCATGCCGAGTTCCCGCACCCGGGTCACCAGCGAGTCGATCGTCGGCGTGTCAGGGGTGTCGAGCACCTCGGCCGGCGCGTGGGTCCCGGGGTCCGACGGTTCCGGGGCTGCGATCTCGACCGCTTCGGTATTCGCGGCGTAGTCGCAGTTCGTGCACTGCACGAAGGTGTCCTCGCCGGATGCGGCTGGGCCGAGGAATTCCTCGGACGCGCTGCCGCCCATCGCACCGGAGACGGCGAAGACGATCTTGTACGTCATTCCGAGCCGGGTGAAGATCCGCTCGTAGGCGTCGCGGTGCGCCTTGTACGCGACGTCCAGGCCTTCGTCGGTGAGATCGAAGGAGTAGGAGTCCTTCATGATGAATTCGCGTCCGCGCAGGATGCCGGCCCGGGGCCGCGCTTCGTCGCGGTACTTGATCTGGATCTGGTAGAGCGAGAGTGGATAGTCCTTGTAGGACGAGTACTCGCCCTTGACCAGGAGGGTGAACAACTCCTCGTGCGTCGGGCCGAGCAGGTAGTCGGCCTTCTTGCGGTCGGTCAGCCGGAACAGGGTGTCGCCGTAGTCGTTCCAGCGGCCGCTCTGCTCGTAGATCTCGCGGGGCAGCAACGCCGGGAAATGCACCTCCTGCGAGCCGATCGCGTTCATCTCCTCACGGACGATCGCTTCGACCTTGCCGAGCACCGCCATCCCCAGCGGGAGCCAGGAGTAGATACCTGGGGCGACGCGACGGACGTACCCGGCGCGGACGAGCAACCTGTGGCTGGGGACCTCCGCATCGGCCGGATCGTCGCGCAGCGTGCGCAGGAAGAGGGTCGACATACGGGGCACTCGTCAAGGCTATCCGGGGCCGCACCGCCTTTGCGGATCAGGTTCGCGAGGCCGCCATCGTCGAGCCGGCCCGGTACGGTTCCGAGAGTGACGCACTTCGATCTCGTGATCATCGGTTCCGGCTCCGGCAACTCCCTTGTACAACCCGAATTCGACGACTGGCGCATCGCGATCATCGAAGAGGGGGTGTTCGGCGGCACCTGCCTCAACGTCGGCTGCATCCCGACCAAGATGTACGTCTACCCCGCCGACCTGGCGCACAACGCCGCCGACTCGGCGCGCCTGGGACTCGCGCCCGCCACGCTGACCGCCGACTGGCCCGCAATCCGCGACCGGGTGTTCGGCCGGATCGATCCGATCTCGGCCGGCGGCCGGGACTACCGCGCGAGCGGCACGAAGAACGTCACCCTGTACGAGGCGCACGCTGAGTTCAGCGGTCGACGCGAACTCACCCTGTCCACCGGCGAGGTGATCACCGCCGAGCGCATCGTGCTCGCATCCGGCTCACGCGCGGTCATCCCGCCACCGGTGGCCGAGTCGGGGGTGCCCTTCCACACGTCCGACACGGTCATGCGCATACCCGCACTGCCTAAGCGGCTCGTGATCATCGGTGCCGGCTACATCGCCGCCGAGTTCGCGCACGTCTTCGCCTCCTTCGGAACGTCGGTAACGATGGTGGCGCGCTCGACCCTCCTGCGCGCCCAGGACCCCGACATCGCCACCCGGATGGCCGACCTCATCCGCGAGCGGTGGGACCTGCGGGTCGGCGTCGACGTGGCCTCGATCTCCGGGACGACCGGCGCAATCCGCGTCGAACTGTCCGACGGCTCGGTCGTCGAAGCCGACGACATCCTCGTCGCCGCCGGTCGGACGTCGAACTCCGACCGGCTCAACCTCGAGGCGGGCGGCGTTGACGTCCGCGCCGACGGACAAGTCGTGGTCGATGAGTATCAGCGCACCTCGGCCGACGGCGTGTGGGCGCTCGGCGACATCAGCAGCGACTACCAGCTCAAGCATGTCGCCAACCGCGAGATGAAGACGGTCGCGTACAACCTGGCCAATCCGAACAACCTGAAGGCCACCGACCACCGCTTCGTCCCGTCGGCCGTATTCACGCACCCACAACTGGCCTCGGTCGGCATGACCGAGCCGCAGGCGAAGGAAGCCGGGCGCAACTACGTCACCAAGGTGCAGGAGTACGGCGCGACGGCCTACGGCTGGGCGATGGAGGACACCACCAGCGTCTGCAAGCTCATCGCCGACAAGGACACCGGCCTGTTACTCGGCGCGCACTTCATGGGCGAGCAGGCTTCGACGCTCATCCAGCCGCTCATCCAGGCGATGAGCTTCGGACTCAAGGCCACGGACATGGCCACGGGCCAGTACTGGATCCACCCGGCCTTGACCGAGGTCGTCGAGAACGCGCTGCTCGGCCTCGACCTCGACTGAACGCCCCTACTCGTGCGCGTGCGGGGGCGCAGTGCCGGGGCTGCGGTCGCAATTGCTGGACGCGCTCGCAGCGCTGTTCGTCCACTTGCACCTGGCTGGCCGTGGGCCGGGCGGCCGCAGTCGCCTCCTACATCGCCACCGTTCTGCTGGGCCTGCCCAATACCCGGGTCTAGCTGTCGCCCGCTCCACCGACGCAGGAGTTCGAGCCGGTCTTCGACTAGCGTTCGGCGGTATGACCGATACCTACACCGGACAGGTCCAGGTCGGCGGAGAAGCCGACGTTCGACGCCTTCCCGGGCTGACCATCGCGAAGCTCGCGGTCGGCCCGATGAACAACAACGCCTACTTGCTGCGCTGCACGCAGACCGACGAGGGCTTGCTCATCGACGCCGCCAACGAGGCCGATCGGCTGCGCGACCTGGTGGAGTTCGAGGGACCGCTGGTCTCGGCGATCCTCACCACCCATCGACACGGTGACCACTGGCAAGCCCTGGCCGAGACCGCCGAGTTCGCGGGTGCGGCGATCTACGCCGGCGACGCGGACGCTGACGAGTTGCCCATCGCCGTCGACGAGCGCCTTAACCATGGCGACACCGTGACCGTCGGTGACGCGACCCTGGAAATCATCCACCTGCGCGGGCACACCCCCGGCTCGATCGCGGTCCTGTATCGCGATCCTGAGGGCATCCCCCATCTGTTCACCGGCGACTCGCTGTTCCCTGGCGGCGTCGGCAAGACCTGGGCCCCCGAAGACTTCGTCTCGCTCGTGAACGACGTCGAGGAGCGGATCTTTGGGGCGTTGCCCGACGAGACCTGGTTCTACCCCGGCCATGGCGAGGACTCGACCCTCGGCGCCGAACGCCCTCACGTAAACGAGTGGCGCGAACGCGGCTGGTGACGGCGGCGGGCTGACCGGCCGAACCCGAGACCAGATCTCGCGACCGGCCGATCGTCTGCGCG
>JBDTFN010000054.1:0-15607 GCA_039937915.1 Jatrophihabitans sp.
GCGTCCCATGCGTCCTGCATCGGCTTGAGCTTCTCGCCCCGGCCGACCCACTCGTGGAAGGCGGCGTACGCGGGGACGGTGAGATAGCTGGAGATCATGAACCGGCCGACCGCCCGGGCGTATTCGGTGTCCTCGGTGGGGCAGACGAAGATCCGCGCCACGACCTCGGCATCGGGGTTGCCGATGGCCTGAACGCACTGGGCCACGTCATAGGACGCGAGCCAGTTCAGGATCGCGCCGTCGGCCTCGCGGCCGGCCAACCGCAGCATCTGCGGACGCAGCGCGGCCAGCACGATCGGCGGCGGGTCCGCCGGCGCACCGTCCATCTTGAAACGGGAGATGGTGAAGGTGTCGAACTCGCCGTCGACCCGCTCGCCGGCCAGCGCCGCGCGGGTCACACGCAGCACATCGCGGGTCTTGCGGAACGGTTCGGAGAACTCCATACTGTTCCACGCGCCGACGATCGCCGGGCTGGACGCGCCGAGACCGAGTACGAACCGGCCCGGCGCCGCGGCGGCCAACGAGGAAGCCGACATCGCGATCAGCGCGGGGCCACGGGTGTAGACGGGCACGATCGCGGTGCCCAGGCGCAGCGTCGGTTCCCACGCGGCGGCAAGCACCAGCGGGGTGAAGGCGTCGGTGGAGTTCGTCTCCGAGGACCACAGGTCGGTGTAGCCGAGATCGGGCAGCGCGCGGACGATGTCGGCGTGGTCGGGCAGGCTCACCCCGGGCAGTGGGACGGTCAGTCCCCAACGTGTGCTCATGCGAATTCCTGGTTCGTTGCGCAAGTCTCACTCATGTGCGTACCTCCAGTGCGGCAAGGACGAAATCGGCCAGTTCGGTCGCGAACTGGTTCGGGCGGGTGCGGCCACCGGGCTTGAACCACAGCGGCATCTCGTTGACGACGCCGAAGATCGTGAAGGTGACGGTCTCGGCCGAGGCCACCGAGGAGAAGGCGCCGGAGGCCTGACCGTCGCGCACCAGTTTCTTGACTGTGTCGTGATAACGGCGACGCGCTCGGCGGTACTGCTCGGTGCGGTCGTCGCCGAGGCGGTGCATCTCGCGCGAGAACACCCGGGCCGGACGTGCGCTGGCGGCCGTCGTCGTCACCAGGTCGTGCACGAGCGCGCGCAGCGTGTCCGCGGGACCCAGGTCCTGCGCCACGATGGCGTCCATTCCCTCCAACTGGGCGGTGATGAGGTCGCCGTACACCTCGTAGAGCAGGGCCTCCTTGCTCGCGAAGTGGTGGTAGAAACCGCCCTTGGCGACGCCGGCCCGGGCCAGCACCTGCGACACACTCGTCCCGTCGTAGCCCTGGTCGGCGAACAACTCCACCGCCGCAGCGAGCACTCGTTCTCGTACCGCCGACGGCGCACTCATTCTGTGGGTGCGTGCGCGCGCATCTCCTGACGCGCGATCGAGCGCAAGTGCACCTCGTCGGGGCCGTCGGCGAGGTGCAGCGTGCGCAGCCCGGCCCACATCGCCGCGAGCGGGACGTCGGCGGACACTCCGGCCGCGCCGTGCGCCTGGATGGCGCGGTCCAGGACGTAGGACGCCGCGCGCGGCGCCGCGACCTTGATGGCGGCAATCTCGCTACGGGCGTTCTTCGCCCCGACGGTGTCGATCAGCCACGCCGCTTTGTAGACCAGCAGCCGCGCCTGGTCGATTGCGATCCGAGATTCCGCGATCCACTCCTGCACCACACCGTGCGAGGCGATCGGCTGGCCGAACGTCGAGCGCGACGCCGTGCGGGTGCACATCAGTTCCAAGGCCCGCTCGGCCATACCGAGGCTGCGCATGCAGTGGTGGATGCGGCCGGGGCCGAGCCGGGCCTGCGCCATCATGAACCCGCCACCCTGCGGTCCGAGCAGGTTCGTCGCGGGCACTCGCACGTCGTAGTCGATGACGCCGTGCCCACCGTGGGTGCCGTCGTCGTAGCCGAAGACGCTGGTCGAGCGTTCGATCGTCACGCCGGGGGCGTCGAGCGGAACGAGGATCATCGAGTGCCGCGCGTGCCGCGCGGCGTCCGGGTCGCTGACGCCCATCACGATGGCGATCTTGCATTCCGGGCGCATGGCGCCGCTGGACCACCACTTGCGGCCCTGGACGACATAGCTGTCCCCATCGGGAGTGATGGTGGTGGCGATGTTGGTCGCGTCCGAGGACGCCACCGCCGGCTCGGTCATCGAGAAGCAGGAGCGGATCTCACCGTCGAGTAGCGGCTTGAGCCACTGCTCGGTCTGGTCCTCGGTAGCGAACATGGCCAGCAACTCCATGTTGCCGGTGTCCGGTGCCGCGCAGTTCATGGCCTCCGGGGCGATCAGGGGCGAGCGGCCGGACAGTTCGGCGATCGGCGCGTAGTCCTGGACGGTCAGGCCGGCGCCGTGTTCGGAGTCGGGCAGGAAGAGGTTCCACAGACCGCGGCTGCGGGCCTCGCTCTTCAGGCCGGCCAGCACCTCGGGGGTGCGAAACGTGGTGCCGGCCGCGCGGTTGGCCGCGGCCTGCTCCTCGAAGGTCGCCTCGGCCGGGTAGATCACCTCGTCCAGGAAGGTCTGCACCTTGGCCTGGAGCTCCTGTGAGCGTTCACTGTGCGCAAAATCCATGACGGGTCCTCTCGGTTTCAGCGGTTGGCGAGCAGGTCGAGGGCAGACTGCAACAGCTTCGGCACCGCGGCGCCGAAGTGGTCGAAGCCGTCGCCGACGGTCTTGCCCGCGAGGTAGCGGTTGTGGATGCCTTCGGAGACCACGGCGAGCTTGAAGTAGCCCAACGCGGTGTACCAGTCCAGGTGAGTCAGGTCGCGCGGCGAGCGCGCGGCGTAACGCGCGATCATCTGCTCGGTGGTGAGGAAGCCGTTCTCCGGCGGCATCATCGGCATCACCGCGTCGCTGTCGGCTGCCATGCCTTGGTAGACCACGAGCAGGCCGAGGTCGGTGAGTGGGTCACCGAGCGTGGCCATCTCCCAGTCGACGACCGCGGCGATGCGCTCGATGTCGCGGGAGAACATGACGTTGGTGAGCCGATAGTCACCGTGCACGATCGAGGACGCGGACTGCTCGGGCAGGGTCGAGGTGAGCAGTTCGACCGTGCGCGCAAGTTCCTCGCGCGGTTGGGTCTCCGAGGCCTGCCACTGCTGGGTCCACCGCCTGACCTGACGGGCCAGGAAACCGTCCGGTCGTCCGAAGTCCGACAGCCCGACCGAGGCCGGATCGACCTCGTGCAGGTCGACGAGAGTGTCCATCAGCAGTTCGCAGGACCGCGTTGCCGACTCCTGGCTGATTGCGTCCAGCACGTCCGGCTGGTCGAAGACGACCCCGTCCACGAAGCCCATCAGGTAGAAGCGGGCGCCGAGTACGTCCGGGTCCTCGCACAGCGCGACTGCCTTCGCTACCGGCACCCTCGTGCCCTGCAGCGCGCTGATCACCCGCCACTCACGCACCATGTCGTGCGCGGTCGGCAACACGTGGGCCAACGGGGGCCGGCGCAGCGCCCACGTCGCGACGCCGTCGGTGATGCGGTACGTCAGGTTCGACTTCCCGCCGGCGATGACGGCGCCGGACAGCTCGCCCTGCCGCAGGCCGGGTCGGGTCTCGTCGAGCCAGCGGGCGAGTGCGGCGAGGTCGACGCCGGGAAGATCGCTCATGCCGCCAACCCTAGAGACCGACCGGTCGGTCTGGCAAGGTCTGGCGTCAGCCTGTCGTCGCGCCGAACAGCGAGCCGACCCCGTAGGTCACGGCTGCGGCGAGCAGGCCGAACACGAGCTGTCGGCTGCCCGCGTATAGCCATCCTCGACTCGTGAACCGCGTCGAGATCGCCCCTGCGGCGAACAGCGAGACCACTGCGAGCGCGGCAGAGATCAGGACGGTGGTGGCCCCGAGCAGATAGGGCAGCAGCGGGATGACGGCACCGACACAGAACGACGCGAAGGACGACGCTGCCGCAACGTAGGGACTCGGCAGTTGGCTCGGATTGATGCCGAGTTCCTCCTGCGCATGGATGAGCAGGGCCTGATCCGGGTCGCGGGACAACTGTTCGGCGACCTGGTGGGCGAGATCCGAATCGACACCGCGGGCAACGTAGGTCTGCGCGAGTTCGGCCTGCTCGGCCGCGGCGTTGTGCTTCAGTTCATGCCGCTCGACGATGAGCTCGGCTTCGGTGGACTCGTTCTGACTCTGAACCGAGATGTACTCTCCCGCCGCCATCGAGAAGGCGCCCCCGACGAGGCCGGCCAGCCCGGCGAGAGCGATGTCCTTCGATGCGGCCGAGGCACCGGCGATGCCCGCGATGAGCGCGAAGTTCGAGACGAGTCCGTCCATCGCGCCGAACACCGTCGGGCGCAGCCACCCACCGGAGACGTCGCGATGGTCGTGGTGGATCTCCGCGTCGGGCAGCGACGGAAGATTAGCTGTCACGTCGGCCATCGGCGGCAACCTCCTCGGCGTCATCGGTGGGTTCGGCAGCGACCCGCTGTTCCCCGGCATCGCTGTCGGTGTCCGGGTCAGCAGCGATGTCGGCAGCGGCGGCTGCTGGTTTCGCGCTGTCACCGATGTCGGCGGACGCCTCAGCCTGCGTCGGCTGCTCGCTGAAGGCAGGTTTGTCGTAGTACGGACTCTCCTCGCGCCGCGCACGGAACCCGTCGTGGGCCAGGAACCAGGCCAACCCGCCGAGGAACACGACGATGGAGGTCCAGACGTTCAGGCGGACGCCGAAGATGTCGTTCGCGTGGTCGGTGCGCAGCATCTCGATCCATACCCGCCCGAGGGTGTAGCCCATGACGTAGAGCGCGAGGACGTTACCGCGGCCCAGCCGCAGCCGACGGTCGATGAGGATCAGCGCGAACCCGATGGCGACGTCCCAGAGCAGTTCGTACAGGAACGTGGGCTGGTAGAGCTGAGCAAGCGTCGTGGAACCCGCGGCACACATCTCCCCACCGGACGCCCGCGCGCCGGCCACCGCATGACCCACATTGATGTCCAAGCAGTGAATCTGCAAGCCCCACGGCAGGGACGTCGGCCCCCCGTACAACTCGTTGTTGAACCAGTTACCCAGCCGGCCGATGCCCTGGGCGAAGATCACCCCGGGCACGCACGCGTCAGCGAAGACGGTCAGCCTGATGCCGCGCCGGCGGCAACCGATCCAGGCACCGACGCCGCCCAGCGTGATCGCGCCCCAGATGCCCAGGCCGCCGTCCCAGATCTTCAGCGCGTTGATCGGATGCTTGCCGGCGGTGAAGTACAGCTCCGGGTCGGACACGACGTGATAGATCCGCCCGCCGAGGATGCCGAAGACGATCGCCCAGCCGGCAACGTCCCAGACGTGGTCGGGGTCTCCCCCCCGCTCGCGCCAGCGGCGGTTGGTCAGCCAGATCGCGACGACGATCCCGGTGATGATGCACAGCGCGTAGGCACGTATCGGGAACGGCCCGAGATGCCAGACACTTTGGGTCGGGCTGGGAATCGACGCGAGCATCTGCACAAGGGCAACGGTAACCGGGTACTACTGAGGCATGCGCGCAGTGGTGGTTTCCGAGCATGGCGGTGTCGAGGTATTGCAGGTCCAGGATCTCCCCGATCCCGAACCCGGCCCCGGGCAGGTTCTGCTCGAGGTGGCCGCCTCCGGGGTCAACTTCATCGACGTCTACCGGCGGGAGGGGGTCTATCCCGTCCCGACTCCGTTCGTCCTCGGCGGCGAGTGCGCCGGGCGGGTCGTCGCCGTCGGGGCCGACGTGGACGACGTCGTCGTCGACGATCTGGTGGCTACCGCAGCGACGGTGAGTGGCAGCCACGCCACCCTCGCCCTGGTCGACGCCGCGCAGGCCGTTCCCGTGCCCGACGGCGTGGAACCCGAGACTGCCGCCGCCGCCATGCTGCAAGGGATGACCGCCCACTACCTGGTCCACTCGACGTTCATCGTTACCGAGGGCGAGAGCGTCCTCGTGCACGCCGCCGCCGGCGGGGTCGGGCAGTTGCTCGTACAGATGGCCGCGGCGCAGGGCGCTCGGGTCATCGCCACCGTGGGCAGCGCGGCCAAGGAAGCGATCGCGACGGCCGCCGGCGCGGCCGAGGTGATCCGCTACGACGACGTCGACGACCTGGCCGCGGCGGTACGCACCCACGCGCCGGACGGCGTGCACGTCGTCTACGACGGCGTCGGGAGAGCCACCTTCGAAGCCTCCCTTGCCTCGCTGCGCCGACGCGGAACGCTCGTCCTGTTCGGCGCCGCGAGTGGGCAGGTACCACCGTTCGACCTGCAGCGGCTCAGCCCGGCGGGGTCGCTGTTCGTCACGCGGCCCACGCTCGTCGACTACACCGCGGACCGCGAGGAACTGCTGATGCGGGCCGGAGAGGTGCTGGCCTCCGTGGCCGGTGGCGCTCTGCGTATCGCCATCGGTGGGAGGTACGGACTGGACGACGCCGCTGCGGCCTACCGCGACCTCGAGGGCCGCAAGACGACGGGCAAGCTGCTCATCCTCCCCTGACCCTCCCAGTGCCTGCGGCGAGTTCCTGCGCGAGGGCGTGCACGGCGTACACACCGCGTGCGTCCGGTGAATCGAGCAGGCAACGCACCAGGGCCGAGCCGACGATGACCCCGTCGGCGAAGGCGGCGACCTGGGCGGCCTGCTGACCGTTGGACACGCCCAACCCGACACACACCGGGATCTGCGGCGCCAAGGAGCGCACCCGGGCCACCAGGGTCGATGCAGCGTCGCCGACCGAGGCCCGGGCCCCGGTGACCCCCATGAGCGCTGTGGCGTAGAGGAAGCCGCGCGACGCGGCCGCGGTCGACTCGATCCGTGCGTCGGTCGAGGACGGGGCAACGAGGAAGATCCGGTCCAGCTCATGGGCCTGCGCGGCCGGGATCCAGTCACCTGCCTCCTCCGGAATGAGGTCCGGCGTAATGGCTCCTGACCCGCCCGCGGCGGCGAGATCAGCGGCGAAGCGCCCGACGCCGTACCGCTCGACCTGGTTCCAGTAGCCCATCGTGACGGCGGCCCCGCCGGCCTGCGCCACCGCGGTGACCGCGGCCAGCGCGTCGCTCATCCCGACACCGGCCCGCACCGCATGTTCGGTCGCCCGCTGGATAGTGGGGCCGTCCATGACCGGGTCGCTGTAGGGAATGCCAACCTCGACGATGTCGCAACCGCCCGCCACGAGCGCACGCATCGCGTCAATCGAGATCTCGACGCTCGGATAACCGACCGGCAGGTAGCCGATCAGCGCCGCACGACCGTCCGCCTTCGCCCGAGCCAGTGCGTCGGAGACCGCGCTCGATGCCCCTTGGTTCATTGCGGAGACGTCGCTCATACCTCCGTCTCCCCCGTCGAGACGTCCGGGCTCAGGTGGCTGCGCTCGTCCGGGGCGAGCTCGAAGTACTTCGAAGCGGTCTCGACGTCCTTGTCGCCACGACCGGAGAGGTTGACCAGGATGACCGCGTCCGGGCCGAGCTCCTTGCCCAGGTCCAGCGCGCCCGCGAGCGCATGCGCCGACTCGATCGCCGGGATGATCCCCTCGGTGCGTGAGAGCAGCGAGAACGCCGACATGGCCTGCGCGTCGGTGATCGGTCGGTACTCCGCGCGGCCGATGTCATGCAGGTACGAGTGCTCCGGGCCGACGCCGGGATAGTCCAGCCCGGCTGAGATCGAGTGCGACTCGATGGTCTGTCCGTTGTCGTCCTGGAGCAGGTAGGAGCGTGCGCCGTGCAGCACGCCCGGCGCCCCACCGGTGATGGACGCCGCGTGCCGACCGGTCTCCACCCCGTCGCCACCGGCCTCCAGACCGACCAGACGGACCCCGGCGTCGGCAACGAACGCGGTGAAGATGCCGATGGCGTTCGATCCGCCGCCGACACAGGCAGCGACGACGTCCGGCAGTCGGCCGACCCGTTCGAGCACCTGCTCACGCGCCTCGTCGCCGATCACCCGCTGGTACTCGCGCACCATGAGCGGGAACGGGTGCGGACCGGCGACGGTACCGAAGACGTAGTTCGTCGTGTCGACGTTGGTGACCCAGTCGCGCATGGCTTCGTTGATCGCGTCCTTGAGGGTCTTCGAACCGGTGGTGACCGGGATTACCTCAGCGCCGAGCAGCTTCATCCGGGCGACGTTGAGCGCCTGGCGGCGGGTGTCCTCCTCGCCCATGTACACGACGCAGTCCAGGCCCAGGAGCGCGGCGGCCGTCGCCGTCGCCACGCCGTGTTGGCCCGCGCCGGTCTCGGCGATGACCCGCTTCTTGCCGATGCGCTGGGTGAGCAACGCCTGCCCCAACACGTTGTTGATCTTGTGCGAGCCGGTGTGGTTGAGGTCCTCCCGCTTGAGCAGGATCCGGGCCCCACCGGCGTGTTCGCCGAACTTCGGGACGTCGGTGAGCGGGGAGGGCCGTCCGGTGTAGTCCCGCAGCAGGCGTTGCAGTTCGGCGCGGAACACAGGGTCGGCCTGCGAGGAGGTGAAGGCCTCGGACAGCTCGTCGATCGCCGCGACGAGCGCCTCGGGGACGAACCGCCCGCCGTAGGGACCGAAGTGACCGGTGGCGTCGGGCGCGGAATAAGGCGACGACGGATTCATGGGTGCAGAACTCATGTGGCAAGGACTCCGGATTCGGGAATGTGGCGACGGAAAGGGGCAGGCGTCAGCCTCGCCATCGCCCGCCGTCGACCCGGATCGCCATGAGCCAGACAATACCTGCTGGCCGCAGGTCGGGGGCAACGGTCCCCGTAGGCTCAGGTCATGCCGGATTCCACTCCCCGCTGGTTCACCGACCACGATGAAGGCCACGCTCAGTGGTACATCGATCGTTTCCGTCGCATGGCGGCCGAAGGGACCGACCTCGTCGGTGAGGCCCGCTTCGTCGACACCCTCGTGGCGCCCGGATCACGCATCCTCGACGCCGGCTGCGGGCCGGGGCGCATCAGCGGCGCGCTGCACGCCCGTGGGCACACGGTCGTGGGGGTCGACGTCGATCCGGCGTTGATCGAGGCGGCGCGCGCCGACCATCCCGGACCGTCCTATTCCGTCGCCGATCTGGCCCACCTGGACCTCGACGAGGCCCCCTTCGACGCGGCCGTGCTCGCCGGCAACGTGATGGTCTTCCTCGCGCCGGGCAGCGAGGCGGACGTGCTGCGCAGGGTCGCCGCGCACGTGCGCCCGGACGGCGCGATCGTCACCGGCTTCCATCTCGACCGCTCGTACGGACTCGCCGATTTCGACCGCGACTGGGCCGAGGCCGGGTTACGGCTGGAACACCGGTTCGCCGGCTGGGACCTGACGCCGTGGCACGAGGACGCCGACTGGGCCGTGACGGTACTGCGACGGCCCTGATCGATCGGTGGAGAAACTAGCTCAGCGCGACGGGCGGGGTGTCGCGGGGTGCGCACCGGCGGTCACCAGATCGGCCACCGCCTGACGTGGGTCGCTCCCGGTGACCAGCGATTCGCCGACGAGCACGGCGTCGGCCCCGGCCGCGGCGTACTCGATGAGATCATGCGGGCCGCGAACGCCGGACTCGGCGATCTTGACGATCTCGCTCGGGAGCCCCGGCGCGATGCGCTCGAAGGTCGAACGGTCGACGTCGAGGGTGCGCAGGTTTCTGGCGTTGACGCCGATGACCCGGGCGCCGGCATCCAGCGCTCGCGAGGCCTCGTCCTCGGTGTGCACCTCGACGAGCGCGGTCATACCGAGGGACTCGATCCGTTCGCGCAGTCCGATCAGGACGTTCTGCTCGAGCGCGGCGACGATGAGCAGCACGGCGTCCGCACCATGAGCTCGAGCCTCGTGCACCTGGTACGACCCGATCACGAAGTCCTTGCGCAGCAGCGGTGTGCGCACCGCAGCACGTACCGCATCCAGATCCGCGAGCGAGCCGCCGAAGCGGCGTTGCTCGGTGAGCACGCTGATCATCCGCGCGCCGCCGGCCTCGTACATCCGGGCGAGCGCGGCCGGGTCGTCAATGGTGGCCAACGCGCCTTTGGACGGGCTGCTGCGTTTGACCTCGGCGATCACGCCGACGCCCGGCGCGCGGAGGGCAGCGAGCGCGTCGTACGCGGGGCGGGTGGCCGCGGCGCGGGCCTTGATCTCGGCCATGGGCAGGGCAGCCTGGCGAGCAGCGACGTCCTCACGGACGCCGGCCACGATCTCGTCCAGCACACCTACCACCGGATCAGCCTCCCCGTTGTCACTCGACGCCGCCGGAACGTGTTGAGGGTAACGAGCGAGCAAGGACCGATCAGACGCTGGGGCTGGTTCATCCCGATGTGGGGTCCTCGCCGCGGTCCAGGGCCGACCACATCGATGCCGCGGCTCTCGCCTCGTCCATCACCGGGTCCGGCGTCACGTCGACCACCCCGCCGGAGGATTCGTAGCGGGCCGACATCGCCTGCCACTGCCCGCCGCGCACGGCCACGAGGGCACCGGCGGCGGCCACGACGATGCCGCAGAGGATCGACAGGACGGGCCACACGGCGCTGACGTCGACGTGCGGCAGGACCGATTCGGCGACGTCAACGGTGCGGCGACGACCCTCGATGAGCGACCGTGCCCGGGCGGCGTCGACCGCACCGAGCGCAAGAACCGCGCGGACGACCAGCCCGATGCCGGCCAGGACGATGACGACGCCCACCCCTCGACGCCAGGGTCCACGAGTGGCGAGCACGGCGACGACGCCGGCGAGCGCGACCAACCCCAGGGCGGTGAGGGCGGAGTCGACCTCGCGGCCGGAGACATCCACGACGACGTCGGACAGCGGATGGGCGCGCGGCACGGACAGGGTCTGCCAGGTCGGCAGCGAGGCCAGCAGCGAACCGCCGGAGCCGGCGACCAGCGCCCCCAGCGCGACGGCGAACTCCGCGTGCCGTCTCATCGAACCGTACGCAGGGTCTCGGCCGTGGCGATGGCCTGCAGGACCGCACGGGCCTTGTTGCGCGTCTCCTGCTCCTCCTGGGCCGGGATGCTGTCGGCGACGACACCGGCCGCGGCTTGGACGTAGGCGACGCCGTCGCGCATCACCGCGGTGCGGATCGCGATCGCCATGTCCAGGTCACCGGCGGCGTCGAGGTAGCCGACCGCGCCGCCATAGACGTTGCGTCGTACCGGTTCGAGTTCGTCGATGAGTTCCATCGCCCGCACCTTCGGCGCGCCGGTCAGGGTGCCCGCGGGGAACGTCGCCACCAGGACGTCGAAGGCGTCCATGCCCTCGGCGACCTGGGCCTCCACCGTCGACACGATGTGCCAGACGTGGCTGTACCGCTCGACCGCGCCGAACTCGACAACCTCGACCGACCCGGCCGTGGCGACCCGGCCGAGATCGTTGCGGGCGAGATCGACGAGCATGACGTGCTCGGCCTGCTCCTTCGGGTCACTGACGAGCTCGGCGGCCAGCGCTGCGTCCTGCTCGGCCGTCTCGCCACGTCGCCGCGTTCCGGCGATCGGATGCAGGACGGCACGATCGCCGCTGACCGACACCAGCGCCTCGGGGCTGCAGCCGACGATGTAGACGTCGGGGGTGCGCAAGTAGTACATGTACGGCGATGGGTTGAGGGTGCGCAGTACCCGATAGACGTCCAGCGGATCCGCGTCGGTCTGCACGACGAAGCGTTGCCCGATCTGAATCTGGAACACCTCGCCGGCCCGCACCGCTTCCAGGGCGGCTTCGACCGCCGGGAGGTACTCGCCCTCCGGCGTTCGCGAGGTCGCCTCCTTGGGTGGAGCGGGCGAGACGGTGGCCACGGTCGGTTCGGACGGCGTCGCGAGACCGGTCTGCATGACGTCCAGCCGGTGGACCGCGTCGGCGTAGGCCGCGTCGAGGTCGGAACCGGTCATGTTCGCGCTGAGCAGGACGTTGGCGATCAGCACCACCGTGCACTCGTGGTGATCCACCGCGGCGAGGTCGGTGGTGAGGAACATGGTCAGTTCCGGCAGCCCGAGTTCGTCCACCGCCTTGTCGGGCAGATGCTCGATGCGGCGCACGACGTCATAGCCGAGGAAGCCGACGAAGCCGCCGGTCAACGGCGGCAGTCCGGGCAGTCGCGGCCCCTTCACCGCTCTCCATGCCGCGCCGAGCGCGACGAGGGGGTCGCCGTCCAGTGGCACGCCGGTCGGCACCTGCCCGGTCCACGACGCCGCACCGTCCACGACCGACAGACATGCACTGGCCTGCACACCGACGAAGGACCACCTCGAGAACGAGGCACCCGGTTCGGCCGATTCGAGCAGGAACGTGCCCGGACGGCCTGCCGCGAGTTTGCGGTAGACCCCTACCGGCGTCTCGGCGTCGGCGAACAACGTCCGGGTGATCGGCACGAGGCGGTGCGTGCGGCAGAGCCGGTCGAGATCGGCGCGACCGATCGGCATCGTCATGCAGTCGCCACGGTGAGTTCGTCGGCGTCGAAGCAGGTGCGCGCTCCGGTGTGACACGCCGGTCCGATCTGTTCGACGCGGACGAGTATCGCGTCGCCGTCACAATCCAGGGCCACCGATCGCACGTGCTGCTCATGGCCGGAGGTCGCACCCTTGACCCAGTACTCCTGACGGGAGCGTGACCAGTACGTGCCACGTCCGGTGCTCAGCGTCCGATGCAGCGCCTCGTCGTCCATCCAGCCGACCATCAACACCTCACCGGTGTCGTGTTGCTGGACGACAGCAGCGACGAGCCCCGCCGCGTCCCGCTTGAGACGAGCGGCAACAGCGGGGTCCAGATCGCAGGGATCACCAGGCGGCATGAAGCGATTGTGCCGAACGCGGGACCCCCGACTGGTCGCCGGGCCTGGATACCCACCGCGGGGCGACCCGCGCACCTGGTTGAGTGGTCCGAAATCGGTTGAGTGGCCCGAAATCTTGGACCACTCAAGCGGGTAACGGACCACTCAACTCCGTAAGGCAGAGCCAGCGGGACGTGCGGAGCCGGCAAACCCGAAGTATCAGCCCCGCTCCACCCCGGGCAGGCGGACGGTGACCGTGCTGCCCGTCTCGACCGTGCTGTCGAAGCGGACCGTGCCGCCGTGTGCACGCACGACGGTGGCCACGATGGACAGACCCAGGCCGCTGCCGCCCCGCGCTCTGGTGCGCGCCTTGTCGGCACGCCAGAACCGTTCGAAGACGTGGGCAGCATCCTGCGCAGGGAGCCCCGGGCCGCCGTCGATGACCTGCATCGTGACGTCGTCGCCGTCCACCGCACTGCGCACGAGGATCGGCCGGTCGACCTGGGTGTGCACCGCCGCGTTCGTGATCAGGTTGCGCACCACCCGCAACAACTGATCGGGATCACCGACGACATGCGCGTCACCAGCGAAGTTCTCGATAGTGATGATCCGCTCCGGATGGGCCGCGCGGGCACCGCTGACCGCGTCGTCGACGAGGTTCGAGACCTCGATGAGTTCGCGCTGCTGCGGCCAGTCGTCGTCTTTCGCGTCCCCACGGGCAAGCAGCAGCAGGTCCTCCACCAACCGCGACATCCGGGTGCCCTCGAACTCGATCCGGTCGAGGTTGTCCTCGTTCTGGCTCCCGACAGCACGCTGCATCCGCGCCAGTTCGGCGTACCCGCGGATCGACGTCAGCGGCGTCCGCAGTTCGTGCGAGGCGTCGGCCATGAACTGGCGCATCCGTTCCTCGCTCTCGACCCGCGCGGCGAACTGGGTCTCGACGGCCGCGAGCATCGTGTTGAACGACGTGGCGAGCTGGCCGACCTCGGTATCGGGCTCGTCGTCGGGAACCCGCCGGTCCAGGCCCGCGCCCTCGGGGGACAGCTCGGCCGAGACCTCCTGCGCCGTGAGCGTGACCCGCCGCAGGCGCCGCAGGCTGAACCGGACGCCGAACGTGGTGGCAAACATGGCCAGCACGACTGCTGCGCCGCCGATGACCATCTCCAGGGTCACCAGCTTGCGAAGCGTCCGGCTCACCTCGTCGGTCGAGAGGCCGGACACGATCGTGTACGAGCCTTGCGGCGTCTCCAGCGTGCGTCCGCTCACGCGCAGATGGTGTCCGTCGACGGTGTCGATCGTCCGTCCTGGGCCTGGATCGGTGCGAATCTTCGCGCCGTCGGAAGGACTCAACTGGATCGACTTGAGCGCCTCGTTCTGGCGTACGACGACCGGGCGCAGCGCACGCTCGGACAGCACGGCTATCCACTCGATCTGCGGTGCCTTGAAGCCGCGCTGCCCGCCGAGGAAACACTCGGGGTCGTCGGTCTGCAGGCAGCGCGCGATCTGGCTGGTGTTGGCCGAAGCGATCGAGTCCAGTTGGCCGTCCAGGCGATCGAAAAGAAAGGACTTGAGCGAGAAGTACGTCGCGGTGCCGATGATCCCGACGAGGAGCACAACGAGCGTGACGACACCGAAGACCAGTTTCGAGGTGAGACTGCGGGGGCCGCGGCGTCGCCCACGCCTGCGTTTGCGCGCACGCTGGGGTGTGACCGACCGCTGAACCGGCGACGACAGCGTGGTTGTCGGCGGGCCGTACCGCTCCTCGACCTGGCTCACCGCATCACGAACGCGGTGCCTTGATCACGTACCCGGCACCGCGGATCGTGTGGATGAGCTTCGGCTCGACGTTGTCGACCTTCTTGCGCAGGTAGCCGATGTAGAGCTCGACGATGTTGGACTGGCCCTGGAAGTCGTACTTCCAGACGCGGTCCAAGATCTGGGTCTTGCTGAGCACGACCCGTTCGTTGCGCATCAGGTAGCGCAGCAGTTCGAACTCGGTGGCGGTGAGGTGAACCTCGACACCCGCACGGGTGACCTCGTGGCTGTTCTCGTCCAGTTCCAGGTCGGCGACGGTGAGGATGCCCTCGCGACCGGCATCCGGGACCGAGCGGCGCAGCACTGCGTGCACCCGAGCGAGTAGTTCCTCGATGCTGAACGGCTTGACGACGTAGTCGTCCGCGCCGGCCCGCAGCCCGACGATGCGGTCATTGGCGGTGTCGCGCGCGGTCAGGAAGATGACCGGCACCTGGGATCCGGCCGCGCGCAGGTTCTGCAGGACGCCGAGACCATCGAGCCCGGGCATCATGACGTCCAGCACGATCAGGTCGGGATCGGTCTCGGCAACCTTGGTCAGAGCGGTGGTGCCGCTGTCGGCGGTGATGGTCTCGAACCCGTCGAAACGCAGTGCCGACGACACGAGGTGCGTCACGTTGTCCTCGTCGTCCACGACCAGCACACGGCGCTTGGTGTTTGTGTTCGACACAACGGTTGCTGCACTCATCTGTCGTCTCCCATCAGGTTCGGCACGCATGGCCGACACAGCCCGTTCCTCAGACCGTGCTGTGCTGATCCTGAGGGATCAGCCTGAGCCGAACATGGGTGTTTCCTGTGAGGAGCATATGCGCTTCAGCAGTTACCCACCTCAGTGCGACGAACTCGACCGCCTGCGCAGGGTCGTCGACTCGACCCGGGTCGGATCGGAACTACGCGGCAACGAGCTCTGATCGCCGGCCGTCGACTCCGGTCCCGAACCGCCCGGACGCCAGTTGTAGGCACGGGTGACCGCGCGCGGCGCAGCACGGCCGATGTGCTCCCACGCGGACGGGGCGAAGGAGAGCACGAGCGCGACGATTGACGCCAGCAGCACCAGGACCGACACGACCGCGCCACCCTTGGTCTTGTCGATCAGGAAGTAGATCGAGGT
>JBDTFN010000055.1:0-5920 GCA_039937915.1 Jatrophihabitans sp.
GCCGGCCGATGCGCGGCCCACCAGGACATTGCGGGTCGACAACACTGACGAGTGGTTGACCGAGATCGCCGGCGGTCTCGCCATCGGCGTCACCGCAGAGTCGACCGTGACCCAGCACGCCCATCCCGGAGTTGTCTTCGTCCCGGTCTCCGACGCGGAGTGGCTGCCGGTGCAGCTGGTCTGGTCCGGCCGCTATCCGCACCCGGCGATCGTGAGCTTCGTCGAACTCGTTGTCCGCGTGGTGTCGGGAGACTGACAGATCTCAGACCCCGGACAGTGTGATCGGGCCGGGGCAGGGGTAGTACCGGTCTGTGAAGATCGTGTCCGAGTCCTCGTCCCGGACTGTCTCGTGTTGACCCTGCTGATTCCCATCGGGATCACCGTGCTCGCGCTGGCCTCGGTGGCTCTCGCGCTGGGCGTGTCAGCCGGCTGGTGGGTCGCCGTCGCGGTGCTCGCCCTCGTCGCCCTGGTGGCCTGGTACGACGTGGTGCAGCGTAGGCATTCGGTGTTGCGCAACTATCCGGTGCTGGGGCACATGCGCTACCTGCTGGAGAAGATGCGTCCGGAGATGCAGCAGTACTTCATCGAACGCAACACCGACGGCCGGCCCTTCGATCGCGACATCCGCAGCATCATCTACGAGCGGGCGAAGGGTATTCACGGGGAGCAGGCCTTCGGCACCGAGCGGGACGTCAACGAGGTCGGGTACGAGTGGGTCCTGCAGTCCAGCGCGCCGAAGGAGCCGGACAAGGCCCAGCCGCGCGTCCGGGTCGGTGGTCCGGACTGCACCAAGCCCTACGACATGGCGCTGCTCAACGTCTCGGCCATGAGCTTCGGCGCGTTGTCGAGCAACGCGATCGAGGCGTTGAATCTGGGCGCGAAGCGGGGCGGATTCGCCCACGACACCGGTGAGGGCGGGCTGACCAAGTACCACCTCGCACACGGCGGAGATCTGGTCTGGGAGATCGGTAGCGGGTACTTCGGGGCACGTACGAAGGACGGCGATTTCGATCCGGAGATGTTCGCCGACAAGGCCGCCCACGACAGCGTCAAGTGCGTGTCGCTGAAGCTGAGTCAGGGGGCGAAACCGGGCATCGGGGGCGTCCTGCCCGGCGCGAAGGTTACTGCTGAGATCGCCAAGGCCCGCAACGTTCGGCAAGGGGAGAAGTGCGTCAGCCCGGCCGCGCACAAGGTCTTCTCCACCCCGCGTGAACTCGTCCGGTTCGTCGCGCGGATGCGCGAACTCGCCGACGGCAAACCGGCCGGATTCAAGTTGTGCGTCGGCTACCGCCACGAATTGTTGGCGATCTGCAAGGCCATGGTCGACGAGGGCGTCACGCCGGACTTCATCATCGTCGACGGCTCCGAGGGTGGCACGGCGCCGCGCCGCTGGAGTACGAGGATCACGTCGGCACCCCGCTGACCGACGGCCTGATGATGGTGCACAACGCCTTGGTCGCGACCGGCCTGCGCGACCGCATCAAGATCGGCGCAAGCGGCAAGGTGGCCACCGGCACCGATATCGTCAAACGCATCGCCCAAGGTGCGGACTTTACCAATTCGGCGCGGGCAATGATGATGGCCACCGGGTGCATCCAGGCGCAGAAGTGCAACACCAACGCCTGCCCGGTCGGCGTCGCGACGCAGGACCCGCGGCGATCCCGGGCCCTCGTCGTCGCGGACAAGGCCCCGCGGGTGGAGAAATACCAGGCCGCCACCGTCGCGCAGGCGCAGCAGATGATTGCCTCGTTGGGACTGAGCGGACCCAGTGAACTGCATCCGGCGATGTTGTTCCGGCGCCTGGACCATGTGCGGACCGCCAGCTACCACGACCTCTACGAATGGCTGCGTCCCGGCGAACTGCTCGCCGGGCCGCCCGCGTCCTGGGCCGGCGACTGGAACGCCGCCGATCCGGACAGTTTCGCGCGCCGGTGCTGACGCCCGACTCAGCCGTCGAACTCTCCGTGTCGACCCTCACCGGAGGCGAACCTCTGTGCGCCGGCAACGCCCTCGGACCGCAACGACGCGAGGCCGTGGGCGAACTCCGTCGATAACGCATCCGAGGTGTCCTGGCCGAACGAGTCGTACACCGAGGCGCGGTCCGAGCGCAGGCAGGCCTGCGGGAAGGCGGCGATCTCGGCCGCCAACTTCTGGGCGGCGACGATCGCCGTCCCCGGGTGCACCACCCGATTCGCGAACCCTGCCGTGAGGGCCTCGGCGGCGTCGATCGGTCGACCGGTGAGGATCCAGTCCAGGGCCCGTCCCTGCCCGATGATGCGGGGCAGCCGCACCGTTCCGCCATCGATGAGCGGTACGCCCCATCGGCGGCAGAAGACCCCGATGACGGCGTCGGACTCCATCACCCGAAGATCGCACCATGCGGCCAACTCGATCCCGCCTGCGACCGCGTGGCCGGCGATAGCCGCGATGACCGGCTTGTTCAGAACAAGCCGACTGGGGCCCATGGGACCGTCCTTGGCCGGATCGACCTCGAGATGGTTCGACATCGCCTTGAGGTCCGCTCCGGCGCAGAAGGTGCCGTTCGTCCCGCCGAGCACGGCGACCGCAGCGACGGGGTCGGCGTCGAATCGCCGGAAAGCATCGGCGAGTGCGTCGGCAGTGGGGCCGTCGACGGCGTTGCGCGCCGCGGGCCGATCGATGAGTACCGTCCAGATCGCGCCGTCGACGTCGATGCGCACCGTCATGGGCGCTGACGCTACCGATCGTTCGGTCTGGGAAACTGTCGGGTATGCGTCCAGGTGCACCCCGAAGCGGTCGTCCCGTTCCACCGAGTCCTGCGACGGCTGCCGCCATGGCCGGCGCGGTCGACCTCGCCGCGATCAAGGCTCGTAACGAGGCCGCCGCTCGCGCGGCTGAAGCGCCGGCGCCCGCCGCCGGGCAGTACGTGATCGATGTGACCGAGCCGGACTTCCAGGCCGATGTGCTCGACCGGTCCTTCCAGCTGCCGGTGCTGCTCGTCCTGACCTCGTCCCGCGCACCGTCGAGCGACGAACTCGCCACCACGCTCGCGACGATCGTCAACCAGCATCCCGGAGCCCTGCTGCTCGGAAAGGTCGACGTCGACGCGCAGCCGCGCATCGCTCAGGCCCTCCAAGCGCAGGCGGTGCCGGCGGTGTTCGCCATCATCGGCGGCCAGATCGTGCCAGGCTTCCAGGGCGCGCTGCCCGCAGCGCAGGTCAGCGAGTTCGTGGACGCCGTGCTGCAGGCCGCGCGCGAGGCCGGGCTGCCCGGCGCTGATGCCGTCCCCGGGGGTGCTGACCAGAGCGCTGACCACGTGCCCGAGCCCCCGGAGGATCCGCGGTTCAGCGCCGCGGCCGACGCACTGGACGCCGGGGACTACGACACCGCGGCTGCCGGCTACCAGGCCATCCTGGACGCCGAACCGGCCAACGACGACGCCCGGCTCGCCCTTGGCCAGGTCGCGCTACTGCGCCGCCTGGAATCCATCGACGAGGCCGCCGTGCGCCGGGCCGACACAGCGCCGGCCGACGTGGACGCACAGTTCGCCGCCGCCGACCTCGCGTTGAGCCAAGGCAACATCCAGGACGCGCTCGACCGATTGCTGCGCACGGTCACCGAGATCAGCGGCGACGAACGGGACCGGGTACGCAAGCGGCTGCTGGAGTACTTCGATCTCCTCGGTCCTGACGATCCGCGCGTGCCGGTCGCACGGCGGCAGCTGACGAGAGCGTTGTTCTGACGACCCCTCCAGAAGTGGTCAGCGCGTGGCAGGAGGATCACGATGCCGCGCGCGCCCGCGTGCGCGAACTCGTGGCCGCCGGATCCGGTGATCCGCTGGCTCCATTCGCCCTGCGCCCGGACCGACGCTTCGTCTTCTCGCCGGACGGATCCGCGGCCATCGGCTACGCCGTCCGCCTGAAGACCGCCGTTGCGGCTGGCGATCCCCTCGGTCCGATCGAGGGGTGGCAGCCGGCCGTCGATGAGTTCGTCCGTTTCGCGGCTCGCCGGAAGCTGCGACTGGCAGTGCTCGGCGCCGGCGACGCCGCGAGGCCGATGTGGGAAAAGCATGGACTCGGGCATCTGGCCATCGGTCGCGACGTTGTGCTGCGACCGGAGGAGTTCACCACCGAGGGGCGTCGCTTCCGCAACCTGCGTCTCGCGATCAATCGCACGCGCAACGCCGGGGTACAGGTCGAGGTGCAACGCGAGGGCGACCTGACCGTCGACACCGTGCAGGCCCTGCGAGCTGTGATGAGCAAATCGAAGACCGACGACACCCGGGGCTTTTCGATGATCTTCGGCAACCTGTTCGACGGCCAGCGCCCCGACTCGATGGTGGCTGTCGCGCGTGATCGACACGGTGAGGTGGTCGGCGGCCATCGTTACCTATGGGCAGGCCGACGTGATCTCTCGCTGGACCTGCCGATCCGCTCGCGCACGGCACCGAATGGCGTCGACGAGCGAATCATCGTCGAGGTCGTCAACTGGGCGGCCCGGCACGAGGTCGAGCGTGTCTCGCTGGCCTTCGCTCCGTTCCCGGACCTGTTCGCACACCGCGACTCACTCGGTCCGGCCGGACGGGTCGGGTACGTGCTCGTGCACGCCCTGGACCCGCTCATCCGGGTGGAGCGGTTGTACCGCTACCTGCGTAAGTACCACGCGTTCGACCAGGAGCGGTACGTGCTGCTGCGCTGGCGGCAGGTCGTGCGGGTTGCTGCCGCGCTGCTCCTCCTGGAGTTCGGTGTCGGCAGGAGGGAGCGCGAACGCCGGAATCACCCGGCGTAGCGCAGCCACAGCGTGCCCAGGGGCGGCACACGCAGTTGGGCCGATGCGGGCTGGCCGTGCCACATCTCGTCGGTGGCCTCGACACCGCCGAAGTTGCCGACGCCTGAGCCGAAATAGGCGTCGGCATCGGTGTTGACGATCTCGTCCCATCGACCTGCGTAGGGCAGTCCGACCCGGTACGCGTCGTGCGGGACGGGCGAGAAGTTCGAGATGCAGGCCAACACCGAGCCGTCATCGCCGAAGCGCAGGAATGAGTATGTGTTGCCGATGGCGTCGTTGGCGTCGATCCAGTGGAAGCCGGCCTCGACGGTGTCGCGTGACCAGAGGGCATTCGTGTCGCGGTAGGCGCGGTTGAGGTCGCCGATCAGGCGGGACACGCCACGGTGGCCGGGGTCGTCGAGTAGTTCCCAGTCCAGCGAGCGGGATTCGGCCCATTCGCGGCTCTGCGCGAACTCCTGCCCCATGAACAGCAGTTGCTTGCCCGGGTGCGCCCACATGTAGGCGTACATCGCCCGCAGGGTCGCCATCTGCTGCCAGCGGTCGCCCGGGATCTTGTTGAGCAGCGATCCCTTGCCGTGGACGACTTCGTCGTGCGACAGCGGCATGACGAAGTTCTCGGTGTAGGCGTACATCATCGAGAAGGTGAGTTCGTTGTGGTGGTACTGCCGGTGAATCGGATCATGCGAGATGTAGCTGAGGGTGTCGTGCATCCAGCCCATGTCCCATTTGAAGCCGAAGCCGAGGCCGCCCAGGTGCGTCGCCCGAGTGACGCCCGGCCACGAGGTCGACTCCTCGGCGATGGTGATGGCGCCGGGCACCCGCTTGTAGACGGTCGCGTTCATCTCCTGCAGGAAGGCCACGGCCTCGAGATTCTCCCGGCCACCGTGGATGTTGGGCTCCCACCCACCCTCCTCACGCGAGTAGTCGAGGTAGAGCATCGAGGCGACTGCGTCCACCCGCAGCCCGTCGACGTGGAACTCCTCGAGCCAGTACAGCGCGTTGGCGACCAGGAAGTTGCGCACCTCCGCGCGACCGAAGTCAAAGACGTAGGTGCCCCAGTCGAGTTGCTCGCCGCGTTTGGGGTCACCGTGCTCGTAGAGCGGGGTGCCGTCGAAGCGGCCCAGCGCGAACTCGTCCTTGGGGAAGTGTGCAG
>JBDTFN010000056.1:0-14540 GCA_039937915.1 Jatrophihabitans sp.
GACTGAGTTGGGCGCGGTCGTCGACGATCTGCTGTCCCGCTCGGCCGAACCGGTTCCCGTCTACGGCGCCTGAACCCACGCGCCTGAACCTCGTGCGCGTTCCGCCTCGTCACCTTCGATGACGAGCGGAGCGCGCGATGGTCGCCTGGAACCGCCACGAAGCGCAGAGCGAGTGTGCAAGGGGGGTGCGGCTGGCCGGGGTAGTCGGCGCGGGGGTTCTGGCGGTCGCTGCCACGGTGGACCTCGGTGAGCCAACCATCATCGGCTTAGGAACGCTGGAGATATCCGCTACCTCGGCCACGCTCGGGGTCGAGTCGATATGCGGTCCGCTGTGCGGTTCGGGGGACCGTCGCCTTTTCGCCGTCCGCGGCGGTCTTTGGGTCCAGGTCAGTTCGCAGCCGACCTGGATCAGCTGATGAATTTCACTTCTCGACGCGCCTTTTCAACTCACGCATCGAGTTCTTCAGCGACTGCTCGCGGATCAGCTTCTTCATCGGTCCTGGTACGAAGAACCCGACCTCGGCCACGATGTCGACGGTGACATCGGTGCCGCCGTCCTCGCGCGCGGCGAATGTGTACTTGCCGGTGTTCTCTTGCAGATCGCCGCTGACCTGCTCCCAGCCCAAGCCGTTGGGCAGGTCGTAGTCGTAGCGCACGATGTAGTCGACCTTGCGGACCTTCGCGTCCACCTTCATCCGGACGAGCGAACCGCGGCCGTCCGCGTCACGTTCCTGAACCTCGCACTCGAGAACGGCACCCTGCCAGTCGGGGAAGGACTCGAAGTCGGTCAGCGCGCCGACGACAGTGTCCACCGGTGCCTTCACCTCAGCGGTCAGCCCGGTTGTATCGCTACCCATGTCAGATCCTCTCGATGATGGTGCCCGTGGACAGGGCGCCGCCGGCGCACATCGTGATGAGTGCGGTGCTGCCGCCGCGTCGTTCCAGTTCGTGCAGCGCGGTGGTGATGAGGCGCGATCCTGTACTGCCGACGGGGTGGCCGATGGCGATCGCGCCGCCGTTGACATTGAGCTTGTCCGGGTCGGCGCCGTGCACCTGCAGCCAGGACATCGGGACGGAGGCGAAGGCCTCGTTGACCTCGAACAGGTCGATGTCGCCGATGACCATGCCACTGCGTGCGAGTAAACGCTCCGTCGCCTGGACGGGTCCGTCGAGGTGGAAGTAGGGCTCGGCGCCGACCAGACACTGGGTGACGATGCGGGCGCGCGGGGTCAGGCCGAGCTCACGGGCCCGCCCCTCGTCCATGAGAAGTACGGCGGCGGCCCCGTCAGAGATCTGCGAGGACGTCCCGGCGGTGTGCCGTGCACCCTCGTACACCGATTTGAGTGCGGCCAGCCCTTCGATGGTGGTTTCCCGTAGGCCCTGGTCGCGGGTGACCGTTCGGGTCTGGCCGGTCGGCTTGCCGTGCTCGTCGAGGACTGGAGCCTGGACCGCCGCGACTTCGCGCTCGAAGCGACCCTCGTCCCATGCCTTCTTGGCCTTGCGCTGGGACGCGAGGCCGAAGGCGTCGAGATCGGCGCGGGACAGTCCGCGGCGCTCGGCGATCCGTTCGGCGGCCAGGAACTGGTTGGGCATGTCGATGTCCCATGAGTCCGGACGGGGGGAACCGCTCTCGCCACGGTTCGCGCCCAGTGGCACGCGCGACATCGCCTCCACGCCGCAGCCGATCCCGACGTCGATCGCGCCGGCCGCGATGAGACCCGCGATCAGGTGATTGGCCTGTTGGGCCGAGCCGCATTGGGCGTCAATGGTGAAGGCTCCGGTCTGCCAGGGCAGACCGGAGCTCAGCCACGCCGTTCGGGTGACGTTGTTGGACTGTTCGCCGGCCTGCGTCACGCATCCGCCGGCGACCTGCTCGACGAGATTCGCGTCGATTCCGGCCCGCTCGACGAGCGCAGACTGGGCGGCGCCGAGCACCTGCGCGGCGTGCAACCCGGACAACCATCCGTTGCGTCGGCCGGTCGGCGTCCGGACCGCCTCGACAATGACCGCTGAACCCACAGGACGTCCTCTCCTCGAACGCCGGCTCGGCGTTCCGCCAAACTAGAACACGTTCCTACGCAGTGGCAACATCTACCGCTCAACTCTTCACGAGGGTCGAGTTGCTGTGCTTGAATGCCCGGTAGAACGTGTTACAGGTTTCGGCTCAGGAGGCATGGCATGACGGCGCCCAAGCTCCCCGCAGACTTCGACGTCAACGACCCCGATCTCTACGCGCAGCGCCTGCCGCGCGAGGAGTGGGAGGAGTTGCGCCGCACCGCCCCGGTCTGGTGGCAGTCCCAGCCGTTCCACCGTGACGGTTTCGACGACGAGGGGCACTGGGTGCTGACCCGGCACGCCGACGTCAAGGACGTGTCTCGTCGTGACAACGTCTTCTCCACCTATGAGAACACCGCGATCATCCGGTTCAACGAGCAGATGACGCGCGACAACATCGAGATGCAGCGCGTGATCCTGCTGAACATGGACGCGCCGCAGCACACCCGGATGCGGTCGATCATCTCTCGCGGCTTCACACCACGTGCGGTGAACAGCCTCAAGGACGCGCTCGAGGAGCGCGCCAAGACCATCGTCGCCACCGCCATGAAGAACGAGACCGGCGAGTTCGTGCGTGACATCGCCTGCGAGCTTCCCCTGCAGGCAATCGCGGAGTTGCTCGGCGTGCCGCAGGAGGACCGGCTCAAGCTCTTTGACTGGTCGAACCGGATGGTCTCCTACGACGACCCCGACTACGACCCGTCCGATGGCGAGACCGCATCGTACGAGATGTTGAGCTACTTCATGGAGATGGCCGAGGAGCGCAAGCAGACTCCGGCCGACGACATCGTGACGAAGCTGGTCACCGCCGACATCGACGGCAACGAACTCACCTCCGACGAGTTCGGATTCTTCACCATCTTGCTGTCGGTGGCCGGCAACGAGACGACCCGAAACGCGATCAGCCACGGGATGATCGCGTTCATGGAGCATCCCGAGCAGTGGGAGATCTACAAGCGCGAGCGGCCGGAGACGACCGCCGACGAGATCGTTCGCTGGTCGACGCCGGTCGTCGCGTTCCAGCGCACGGCCAAGGAGGACACCGAGGTCGGTGGCCAGGCCATCAAGAAGGGGCAGCGGGTGGGTCTGTACTACGCCGCCGCCAACTTCGACCCTGAGGTCTTTGACGATCCGTACGCCTTCGACATCACGCGCAGCCCGAACCCGCATCTGGGTTTCGGCGGGACCGGCGCGCACTTCTGCATCGGTGCGAACCTGGCCAGGGTCGAGATCAACCTGATCTTCAACGCGATCGCCGACGCGCTGCCCGACATCACGATGCTCGGCGACCCGCAACGGCTGCGGTCGGGCTGGCTCAACGGGATCAAGGAATTGCCGGTGCAGTACAAGTGCCCGGTGGTGCACTGACTGAGCGGTAGCGTGCGTGTGGTGTCCGGTTCCTCGTCGGTGAGTCGCCGGACGGTGTTGGCAGCTGCGCTCGCGGCGGGCTTGTCCGGCTGTACGGCAGATCGTTCGCCGGCGACTCGCTCCATCCGAGCCGGTGAATCCTCGACGTCCTCGGTGCCCGACTCGCGCAGCTCCTCGCCGTCGGCACATGTTTCGGCCTCGGTGCCGCATCACTCACCCGCGGTAGTCGATCCGGCTTCGGTCCGGGCGAATGAGCTGGGCCTGGTGCCGGTGATGATGTACCACCGGATCACCAAGGACGTGCAGGGCGACTACGACACCACGCCGGCTGACTTCCGCGCCCAGCTGCGACGCATGTTCGCGTCCGGCTACCGCCCGGTCCGCACGATCGACCTCGCCCGGGGCACGCTGCCGGTGGCGGCTGGATACACCCCCGTCGTGTTGAGCTTCGACGATGGTTACGCCAATCAGTTCCAGATGAGTGGCAGCGGCGAAATCGATCCGGAGTGCGGGGTGGGGATCTTGTTGCAGGCGTGCTCGGAGTTCGAGCACTGCCCTCCAGCGGGGTCGTTCAACATCAACCGCAACCCGTTCGGCCTGACCGACCCTGCTACGCAGCGGGCCGGGCTGGGACGCCTGCACCAGCTGGGCTTCGAAATCGCCAACCACACCTTCGACCATGATGATCTCGCCGACCTCAACGCCGGCGGAGTCCAGCAGGACATGGTGCGCCTGCAGCGCCTCGTCCGGGCCGCGGTCCCCTCCGCGCAGGTCGCGACGCTGGCCTTGCCTTTCGGGATCTCGCCGCGTTCCCGCGCGCTGGCTCGTTCGGGTTCCTACGACGGGGAGACCTACCGCAACGAGGGTGTCCTGCTGGTCGGGGCGAATCCGTCCCCGTCCCCATTCGGCCGCGACTTCGACGCCGGCGCGATTCCGCGGATCCGCAGCATGTCCGCCGACGGGGGCCGGCTACCGCTGACTGCCAAATACTGGCTCGACGTTCTCGAGGCACACCCCGAACGGCGCTACATCTCCGCTGGGAACCCCGGTCACGTCACCGTTCCCCGCGCGCAGCGGCACGCGGTCGCGCGGGCTTGGGCGGGCAAAGTCGTCACCTACTGAGTCGGCGACTAGGTCATCAACTACTGAGCGCGATGGCGTGCGTCAACGGTCGGGAGACCGATTACTGGTAGGTGACGATGTCCGGGCGGGGTGTCAGCGCCATCACCTCTGCTGGTCTCATCAGCCGGCTGTCCTCGGTGAAGAACAGCTTGAAGCCGGTATGGAACCGGGCCGGGAAGGCAAGCTGGTGCCACACCGCGACCTTGCCGGCCGGTGTTCCTTCTCCGTCGGCGTGCAGGACGTCCTCGACCCCGGGGTAGGAGATGATCCGGCCGCGGTCGGGCAGCATCGACGGGGTGAATTCGTGAACGATCAGCAGCTTGTCCGGCAACCGATTCGCCGCTACCAATCTGGACAGGTAGCTCCCGACCGCGTTGACATCAGCGGCGGAGGCTGATCCGATCCGTCCGCCACCCGGGGCGTGCCCGAACGGGACCTTCCACTCCGGGTCCAGCGCGATGCTCACCGCCGGGTCGAGCAATACCGGCTCCAACGCCTTCACCGCGGGCAGGAACTGTCCACCACCGGGCTGGATGTCGAGGATCAACAGCATCCGGTGCTTGCGGACCACGGACAGAAACTTGGCGATCTGCGCCCTCCGGACCGGGCGCGAGTACGTACCGTCCGCGCCCGGCGTGCTCTGCGCGACCGTGGCCAAGAGCTCCATCGCCGGCTGAACCGGACGACCGAAACCCGCGAACCTGGCTGCTCGTGCGGTCACCGCGGCCGCAGCCCGCTCCGGCGAACCAGCACCCAGCACGCCCAGCTGGGGTCCGTCCGGGCCGCCGTAGAACGCGACCACCCGCGACCGCGGGAGGATGGTCACCCCACCCCGAGGCAATTCTCGCCGAGGTGGCGCTGAGCGCGGCGTCGAACTGCGCGTCGACGTCGGACGCGGCGGCGCTGAATGCAGCTGCGCAGGAACTGATGCCGCGATGACTCGAGCCGACCCCATGGGCGTAGCTGAATGTGACCCCGCGAAGGCGGGTGAACCAGGCGGCGAGGCGCTCCCGCATCCGGTCGAGGCGAGGGCGAGGACCAGGGCTGCACCCACCCACCGCGACCTACGACAAGCCCGGGCGCACACCGTGAGCCGGACGCCACCAGCCCGTCCAGGGCCCCTCATGGCTGGCATGGTGCCCACAATGTCACGGTCTGCGCCGCTGTTCCTGCTGAACACGCCTTACCTGGTCGGCGGGTCCCTTCGGCTCAGCCTGCGTCCGGACCCGTCGCGCCCGCGAGGACGCGGTCCATCTCCCAGAACGCGCGCAGCGAGACGATCTTGCCTTCGGCGTCCACCTTGTAGACGAAGACGCCGTCGGTCGCGGCGGTCCACCCGTTGGGCATGGTGGTGTAGATGGTCCCGACGTTGGCGCACTCGTCGCCGGAGACGAACGAATCGCGGATCTCGAACACGAACCGGGACATCGTCGCGATCGTGATATCCCAGAAGTGGGCGCGTGCCTCAGGGCCGTGGTGGCCGTTGCCCTGTTCGTCGAAGATCGACGGGCCGACCGGATCCTCGATCCAGCCGTCCTCGGCGAAGTTTGCCAGCCAAGCGTCCCTGTCCTTGCGCAGAACGGCCGCATAGGAGGCGAGTGCGGCGTTGCGGGCCGGATGGTCGGCCTTCGACGGAGCCAGCCAGCGCAGCTCGGACGGGGTGAATTCCTGCTCGCTCACGGCTGCTCCGACCCGACGACCCACATGGCAAAGAATTGTGATCCGCCACCGTAAGCGTGGCCCAGAGCCTTGCGCGCGCCGCCCACCTGGTGCTCGTCGGCGCGGCCCATCACCTGCCGGGCGGCCTCGGCGAAGCGCAGCATCCCCGAGGCCCCGATCGGGTTGGAGCTGAGAACTCCGCCCGAAGGGTTGACCGGCAGACGGCCACCCAGCGCCGTCTCACCGGCTTCGGTGAGTTGCCACCCCTTGCCCTCGTCGACGAACCCGAGATTCTCCAGCCACATCGGTTCGAACCAGGAGAACGGGACGTAGATCTCGGCGCAGTCGATCTCGGCGAGCGGATCGGTGATTCCGGCCTGCTTCCACAGCGCTGTCGCTGCCTCGCGGCCCGCCTTCGGGTTCACCTGGTCACGGCCGGCGTAGGTCGTGGGTTCCGAGCGCATGGCCGTGGCGTGGATCCACGCCGGCTGAGGTGACGCCTTCGCTGCCTTGGCGTTGCCGATGATCACAGCGCAGGCTCCGTCTGACGACGGGCAGGTCTCGTCGTAGCGGATCGGATCCCACAGCATTTGCGAGGCCTGCACCGACTCGAAGGTGATGTCGGGTTGATGCAGATGCGCGTACGGGTTCTTCGCGCCGTTGAGCCGGTCCTTGACCGCGACCATGGAACCGATGTAATCCGGTGCCCCGGAACGCCGGATGTAGGAGCGCACGTGCGGCGCGAAGTAGCCGCCGGCACCGGCATTGACCGGCATGGTGAACGGGATCGGAATCGATAGCGCCCACATCGCATTCGACTCGGACTGCTTCTCCCACGCCACCGCCAGCACGCGGTCGTGCACCCCGGCCTGGACCAGGCTCGTGGCCACGATCGCGGTCGACCCCCCGACCGACCCCGCCGTGTGCACGCGAAGCAGTGGCTTACCGACCGCGCCGAGTGCGTCGGCCAGGAACAGCTCGGGCATCATGACGCCCTCGAAGAAGTCCGGCGCCTTGCCCACGACCACCGCATCGATGTCGTCCCAGCCGACCTGGGCGTCGAGCATCGCCCGATCGATCGCCTCGCGACACAGCCCGGCGATCGACACATCCGGACGTTTGGCCTTGTGATGGGTCTGTCCGGTTCCCAGAACCGCTGCGACGATCTTCGACATCAGCTCCGACCCTCCATCGCGCAGATCATGTTCTGTTGCAGCGCCGGGCCGCTCGTCGCATGCGCGAGAGTCCGCCCGGCCGATCCGCGCAGGATGTGCGACGCCGCCTCACCGACACGCACCAGCCCGGCGGCGAACATCGGGTTGCCGGCCAGCGCGCCGCCCGAGGGCGTGATGCGGACCTCGGCACCGAGGCCGAGTTCGCGGCGCAGCAGAAGTTCTTGGTGGGTGAACGGCGCCTGCAGCTCGGCGATCTCCACCCCGTCGACGCCGGCCCGACGCGCGGCCACGACGGTCGAGGGTGAGCTGGTCAGATCACGCGCGCCGAGATGGGCGGAGTCGACCGCATGCGCGAGCCCGGTGATCCACGCGGGCCGTTCGACCAGGTCACGAGCGCGGTCCTCGGCGGCCAGAACGATCACCGCGGCACCGTCAGTGATCGGTGCACAGTCGTGCCGGCGCAATGGATCGGACAGGTAGGGCTGCGCGAGCAGTTCTTCGACGTCCGGGGAACCGGTCAGCTGCGCATAGGGATTGCTCTGCGCGTCGCGGCGGCTCCGGACGGCGACCTCGGCCATGTCGTGTTCGCTCCAGGCCCCCGATTCCAGGCCGGCCCGGGCCTGCAGCCCGGCGACGGCGACGGAATCGGGCCACAGCGGAGCCAGGGTGTAAGGGTCCAGCTGCAGAGCCAACGTGCGCCGCAGATCACCTGCAGAGGATTTGCCGAACCCGTAGACCAAAGCGGTGTCGACCTCGCCGGTCTGCAGCTTGACCCAGGCCTCGTACAACGCCCACGCCCCGTCGGCCTCGACGTGGGACTCGTTGATCGGCGGCACCGGCCCGAGAGCGTCGATGGCCGAGATGAACGAGAACGCCCGACCGGCCAGGTAGTCCGAGGAACCCGAACACCAGAAACCGATGTCGTGCTTGCCGATGCCGAGTCCGCCCATCGCCTCGGCCAGGATCGGGATCAACATCTCGACGCCGTTGGTGGTGCCGTCCGTCCGGCGGACCTGTGGCGATTGAGCGAACCCGACTACCGCTACGTCTCTCATCGTTAGAGGTGTTCCTTGAACGAGTCGTAGTCGGCGTCAGGCTCCCCGGTGGGACGGAAATGGGTGATGTTCTGCAGGGACGGCTCCCACTCCTCGCGCGGCTTCCAGACCGCCTGGACCCGCATTCCCATCCGAACGTCTGCGGCGTCGCAGTCCAGGACCAGGTGCAGGAACGCAATATCCGCGCCGTCGAGCAGGACGTAGGCGCATACGTAGGGCGGAGCGATCTTCTGGCCGTAGAACGGCACGTTGACGATGCAGAAGGTGGTCACGATCCCGCGGTCGGGAAGTTCGACCTCGTCCCGGGTGGGTACCCCGTCGACCGGGCACGCGCCGCGTGGCGGGACGTAAACCTTCTCGCACTGCGGGCAGCGCTGCCCGAGGATGCGGCCTCGTTCGAGCCCGAGCAGGTACTGCGTCTCCTGGTAGGACGCCGAATGCACCACGCTCATCGAGATCGGAGTGGTGATCAGGGTGACCGGGTCCGCCGCCGCCGGAGCAGGCTGCTGTTCCGGCGCGACATCCGAGGGTCGGAAACAGACGATGTCGCGGATGTGTCCGACCGGTGCGTCTGCCCAGACTGCCCGCACGCGCATTCCGACCGACATATCCGCCGAAGTGGAGACCTCGACGGCGTGCAGCATCGACGTGTCGGCGCCGTCGAGCCGGATCAGCGCCCACCCGAAGGCAGTCGTGAGCGGTTGCCCGGGTAGCGGCTGCTCGGCCCACGTCCAGCTCTCGACGACGCCCTCGTCGGCGACCTCGACGATGTCGGTGCAGGCCGCACCGGTGTGCGGGTCGTACTCGAGCGGCGGCACCACGACCCGTCCGTCGGACACTCGGACGCCGGTGATCTGCCGCCGGGCCAGACCCGTCATGAAAGGCCCGAGGGTCGCACCGAGGGAGCGGGTATAGGCAAAGCTCAACTCAATGGGCGCGCTCAGCGGCTCGACAACCGTCATTCCGTGAGTGAAACACGTTCTCGAATCCTGGACAAGACGGCCTCTGAATCCAATGAATGCAAGTCCTGTAGCGCTTGTCATGGAACTAGTACAGGTTCTAAATTTTGAATCCCACATTGGACAGGAGCAGATGGTGGCGCAGGCAGGACTTTGGAATATCGCTCGCGAGCAACCTGACCTGACCGCGGTGATCGACCCCGCGGGTCGCGAGGTCGGCTACGCCGAACTGGCGGCGAAGGCCGACCGCTATGGCCGTGGATTGCAGGCTCTCGGGCTCGGGCATGGGGACGTCGTCGTCGTCATGCTGCCGAACTCCATCGAACTGGTCGCGGTCTACTTCGCGGCCCTGCAGTGTGGGCTCTACATCGTGCCGATCAATTGGCACCTGACCGGCCCGGAGGTCGCCTACATCGTCGAGGACTCCGACGCGAAGGCCTTCATCGGGCATCAGCGTTTCGCTGGAGCGGTCACTGTCGCGGCGGCGAACCTCGATGCTGAGCGACGCTTCGCAGTCGGGTCGATCGACGGGTTCCGGCCGCTGGCTGACCTCGAGGTCGACGGTGGACGGCCGGACAACCGCACGCAGGGCGCACCGATGGTCTACACCTCAGGTACTACTGGACTGCCCAAGGGCGTGAAGCGACCGCTCACCGGCGCCAACCCCGACGATGTCCCGCTCGCGGCCAGCGGCTTCTTCGCCGGTTTCCGGATCCTGCCCTTCGACGACAACGTCCATATCTGTGGTTCGCCGCTCTATCACACCGCGGTGCTCAACTTCGTCGGAATCTCGATCCAACTAGGGCACACGGCGGTGCTGATGGAGCGTTTCGACGCGCAGGAGATGCTGCGCCTGATCGACCGGTACCGGGTCACCCACAGCCACATGGTGCCGACGCAGTTCAACCGACTGCTCGCCCTACCGGCGGAGGTCCGCGCCGAGTACGACGTCTCGTCGCTGCGCACGATGATCCACGGCGCGGCGCCGTGCCCGAACGAGGTCAAACGAGCCATGCTCGACTGGTGGGGCCCAGTCGTGGTCGAGTACTACGCAGCGACTGAAGGTGGCGGCGCGACGATCTTTGCCGACGAGTGGCTCGCCAAACCCGGCTCGGTCGGACGGCCGTGGTCCTACTCGGTCATCAAGATCCTGGACGACGCGGGCGACGAGGTGCCCGCCAACCAGACCGGTCTGGTCTACATGCAGATGGGCGGATCGAGTTTCGCGTACCACAAGAGTGCGGAAAAGACCCGCGAGGCGCGCGTCGGCGAACTGTTCACGGTCGGCGACATCGGCTACCTCGACGAGGACGGTTACTTGTTCCTGTGCGACCGGAAGAGCGACATGATCATCTCCGGTGGGGTCAACATCTACCCGGCTGAGATCGAGGGTGAACTGGTCGTCCACCCGGCCGTTGCTGACGTGGCCGTCTACGGCATTCCCGACGATCAATGGGGCGAGGCGATCAAGGCCGTCATCCAGCTGGCGCCCGGGGTTGTTGCGAACGAGGAGCTCACCGAGCAGATCCGGGCGTTCGCCGCCGCGCGGCTGGCGAGGTACAAACTGCCGAAGGTCGTCGAGTACATCGACGAGCTGCCCCGCGACGACAACGGAAAGCTCTACAAGCGCACACTGCGTGACGCCGACTGGGCCGGGCGCGAGAAAGCGATCTGAACCGGCCGAGATTCGGCCTCGCACAATTTCTGTCGCCATCGCAGCTTCTGGGTCGATTGTGACGATGTCGCCGTGCCCGTTCTGCTTACGGGCACTCTCGTGACGACGGTCTCAGGCAGCCGTTCCTTCGGGGGTCATTCATGGGCCGGTCGAACAGTGGACCGGCGCCAACGTGCCCCTGGCAAGTCGTCCGGTGACGGTAGAGGTCAGACCATGGACGGTGTGCCCGTGACGCGTCGGGCCGCGCACCAGTCTTTACAAGAATCCTTTGGCGCTCGACTCATTGCCGAGGCGGCTCGACCGACGCTCGAGGAAGTGCTCGACTGTGCTGGTGGTCGTACCGGCGGATCAGTGTCGTTGAAGGTCGCCGTCGCGGTTTTGCGGGAGGTCAGAACCTCACCTTCTACGAGGCCGCCTAGGAGGCGCTCGCCGAAACGCTCGAGGTCATCCTGCTCACCGGCGACCGCAGGCTCGCCGGGGCCGCCGGATCGTTCTGCCGATTCGAAACGATCACACCCTGATTCAGTGCGCGGTCATGTCGAGATGAGCGGTAAGTGCCCCCATGGCATGTGAGCACGTGATTCGCTGCCGCCATTTCGATGTCCGACGCCTAGTAGTACTTGGTTAGGTTGGTCCGGCTCGGGTGCAGTAGGGGCAGTGAGTGAGCATCGCGATGACGGCGATTTGGATTTCGCGCAGGATCGCGTAAAAGCTCAGGCTGCCCCGGCTGCTTTTGGGTGGGTGCCCAACCGTTGGGTGGTGATGAACAGGTGTGCGGCGGTGACGAGGGTGACGTGGTGGTGCCAGCCGGGCCAGGTGCGTCCTTCGAAGTGGTCCAGGCCGAGGCCGTGTTTGAGTTCGCGGTAGTCGTGTTCGATGCGCCAGCGGATCTTGCCGAGCCGGACGAGGTCGACGATCGGTGTGGTCGGTGGGAGTGTGGATAGCCAGTAGTCGGTCGGTTCATCGGCGTCGTGGGGCCACTCGACGAGCAGCCAGCATTCGGGTAGGGATCCGTCAGGGTCGCGGGGCAGGTCCCGGTTCGCGGGCCGTACCCGTGTGGCGAGGAACCGGCTGGTCATGACGCCTCTGGAGCCTTGCCGCCACGACACCTGCTCGAAGGCGTCCGAGCCGAGCGTCTGGGCGAGTGCTTTGGCCTGCTTGGGCGAGGCGTGGTAGCTGGCCTGGACCGGGGGCCGGCCTCTGCCGGAGTAGGGCGGCACGGCGAACTCCGCGTCGGCGCGGTGCATGCTGGTGGCGGCCTTGACCTGGACGATGTAGGGGATTGCTCGTTCGCTCAGGCCGGTGCGGAAGTAGCCGATCTCGCCGTAGCCGGCGTCGGCGACGACGAGGGGAGGGCACTGACCCCAGCAGCGCAGTTCGTCGATGGCCTCCAAAGCGAGTTCCCACTTTGGGCGGTGGCGGACGGTGTCTGGGATCTGCGCTTTGGCCCGCTTCGCGGCGACAAGCTTGGCGTGCTCGTTGGTATCGGAGCAGACGTCATCCCAGCTCTCGGGCAGGAACAGCCGCCATCCCAGCGGGCACGACGCCTGATCGGTGACGGCGTGCACGCTGACGGCGACCTGCACGTTGCCGACCTTGCCGATCGTTCCCGAGTACTGGCGGGCCACGCCGGGTGAGGCCGCGCCGTCCTTGACGAAGCCAGTGTCATCGACCACCCAGGCCTGCGGCCCGATCGCGGCGATCGCCGTGCGTGCAAGGACTTTGCGCACCGGTTCGACCGGCCACGGCGAGGACGACACGAACTGCTGCAACTGCTGATAGTCGACCCCGAGCCGCTCACCCATCGGCTGCATCGACTTGCGCCGACCCTCGAGCATCACCCCCTGCAGATAGAGGCTGCCCTTGGCACGCTGGTCCTTGCGCGCCAGCGACGCGAACACCTCGCCCACAAACTCGTCAAGATCGGCCCGCACCCGGTCGAGCTCATCTGTTCGCACGCCGCAAAATTAACAAAAATCGACCAAGATTAAAAGACCTAACCAAGTACTACTAGGTGGCTGGTGTCGAACGGCTGTCTGAGGGAGCCTGATTGCGGAGCGTTGCCGAGCGGGTGGTTTGGCTCGCGGGCGGTCCGTCGGCGCGGTTAAGGACTGCGCGGGTCGTGGTGTCGTGCCGGTGATGATGCGTGTTGTGGTGTCTGGTTCGGCTGCTGTGTAGGGCTTTCAGCGCCCTGTGCGGCTCATCCGGTCGCGGTGGCCCATCCTGATCCGGGGACGCTGGCGGCGTGGAGCACGGCCAGGCGTTTGAGATTGACTGCGGCGGCGAGCAGCGCGAAGTCGGCGGCGATCTTGGTGGTGCCGCGGACGCGGGCTTGGCGTCCGCCGTGGTGGCGGCGCATCAGGTGGGCGATCTTGCGTTCCACTTTCGGTCGGGTGGCGCGGTAGTCGGCGACCCAGTGCGGGTCGCGTTGCCGGGCCCGGGCATCGGCCAGGTGCCGTTCGTGGATCCCGACGCTGATGGTGCGTCCGTCGGGGGCGGTGGTGCACTGCGCGCGCAGCGGGCAGTGGGTGCAGTGCGGCCAGAAGCTGGCGGCGCCGGCGCCGTTGCTGGCGCGTCGGATCGCGGCAGTGTGCCCGGCGGGACAACGCGCCGTGTCGCGCTGCAGGTCGACTTCGAAACGGTCCTTGGTGAACAGCCCGCCTTTGGCGACCGGCTGCTGGGTCTTGCACTTGGACTCGATTCCGGCCCGCGCGAGCCGGTCGTGCAATTGCCCGGTGCCGTAGGCGTTGTCGCCGTAGACACTCACCCGATCCGCGGTGTCACCCACGCCCGGATCACCCACGCCCGGATCACCCACGTCCTCGGCAACGGCGTCTTCAGTGAAGTCGTCGGTGGAATCGTCGAGCAGGTCGGAGATCAGGTGTTCGGCAGCGCCGGCGTCTCCGACGTTGCCGGCAGTGACCGTGGTGGCGGTGATGATCTCCGAATCGGGGTCGAGACCGACATGGCCCTTGTAACCGTCAAAGCCGCGTGCCGCAGTCTTGTGCCCGTGCCGGGTCTCGGGGTCCACGGTGGAGATCACCCGGTCTTTCGCGACCCGCCGCGCGATGCGGAACACCCCCGCCTGGTCTTGATCGAGGTCCTGGCCGAGCACGGTGGCCAGCAGCGCTGCGGCCTGGCTCACCGCGTCGGGCAGCTCGCGCCCGTCCAACACCGTGAGCAGCGCCGAGCCGTCGCGGGCCAGCACGTCGATCAACTCGGCACGGGCTGCGGCATCGTCGTAGTCACAGACCGGCTTCCCGGCGCCCGCGTAGTCATCCTCGCGGGCCAGCACCGCCCGCAACTGCGATCCGAGCTCGGAGTCGGCGGCCTTGAGCAGGCCGCGATCGCCGAGCGGATCAGGGTGACGGTGTCCATCGTGGCGACCGCGTCATACAACGCGGTCGAGTCCAGCACCCGCCGGCGCCCGACCAGCCCCGCCGACTTCGCGACCTCCAGCACCGTGTCGAAG
>JBDTFN010000057.1:0-3010 GCA_039937915.1 Jatrophihabitans sp.
CGAAGGGCGGGACGCGCAGTTCGACCGAGCGGCCGGGTGACTGCGCCGCAAGGATCTCGGCCAACGAGCGCGAAGCAGAGGCCATCGCCGCGCGGTGCCGCGGCACCTCCGGTCGGCCGGGCAGTGAACGGGACAGGTCGTCGCAGTGGACGACGAGGTCGATGGTTCGGGTGCGCGCCCAGTCCAGGGCGGTGATGGGGCCACGTCCGCCGGTGATCGCGGTGCGGTCGGCCACCCCGTCGGCCGCCTCACGGATCGGACCGCCGTCACGCAGGGAGTTGATCAGCTCGACGTGGTGCCGGGCCCCCGTCGTCGCGATGGTGGCGGCCGCGATGTCATCGGCCGCCGGCGCGTACCTGCGCACGTACTCGGCCATCGGGAACGGCACCTGGCTCGAGCGGTCGCGCAACCGCCGGGCGAGACCGGACTGGAGGTGGACGAGATGACCTACGAGCAGGCGCACATCCCACCCCGGCAGGACCGAGGCCGATGCGAAGTCCTCGGGGGCCAGGGCATCGAGCCATTCGACGAGCAGTACCGACTGCGCCAGGAAGGACTCCAGTTCGGTCACCAACCGCCTGGGCACGGCGAGCCTCCCTGGTCCGGCGCCGCGGTCAGGCGAGTCGGTCGAAGCGCGCCGGGATGGTGCGCATCCAGATCGCGCGCAGCTCTCGCAGCGGGATCCGGAACTGTCCCTCGACGTCCAGCACCGGGTCGAGCAGATCAACCGTGCCGACGCGGGTGTGTGGCAGTCCGCGGGACGTGCACAGTTCGGTGAACCGCCTCTGCGCCGGCCTCGGGACACTGACGAGCACCCGAGCCGTCGACTCGCTGAACAAGGTGACGAAGTCATCGCCGTCGGGCAGGGAGACCCGGGCGCCGACGTCGCCGCGCAGGCAGGTCTCGACCAGCGCCTGGGCCAGGCCGCCCTCGGCCAGGTCATGGGCGGAATCGATGAGGTCCTCGCGACCGGCCTCGTGCAGCACCTCTGCGAGCAGTTGCTCGCGGGCGAAGTCGACGACGGGTGGGCGTCCGCCGAGGAAGCCGTGGATCGCATATGCCCATTCCGAACCGCCGAACTCGTCGTGGGTCTCGCCGAGCAGGTAGAGCGCCGCACCGTCGGTGCGGGGGGCCTGCGGGATGCGCTGGGCCACGTCGTCGATGACGCCCAACACCCCGATGACCGGGGTCGGCAGGATCGGCGACGACCCGGTCTGGTTGTAGAAACTGACGTTGCCGCCGGTGACGGGCACGCCGAGCGTCTGGCAGCCGTCGGCCAGGCCGCGGACGGCCTCGGTGAACTGCCACATGACGCCCGGGTCCTCGGGCGAGCCGAAGTTCAGGCAGTTCGTGACGGCCAGCGGCCGGGCGCCGGTCGTGGCCACGTTGCGGAACGCCTCGGCCAGCGCCAGCTGGGCGCCGGCGTACGGGTCGAGGCGGGTGTACCGGCCGTTGCCGTCGGTCGCGATCGCCACACCACGCGTCGTCGACTCGTCCAGCCGAACCATCCCGGCGTTCTCGGGCTGGGCCAGCACGGTGTTACCGAGCACGTACCGGTCGTACTGGTCGGTTACCCACGAGCGGTCGGCCAGGTTCGGGCTGGCGGCTAGGCGCAGCACGGCGTGGCGCAGCGCATTGCCCGACTTCGGTCGCGGCAAGGTGCTGCCGTCGTGCTCGACGAGCGCGTCCTGGTCCAGCGGCCGTTCGATCGGCCGCTCGTACACCGGGCCGTCGTTGGCGGCCGTGGTCGGCGGCAGGTCGACGATCAGTTCCCCCCGCCACGTCATCCGCAGCCGGCCGGTGTCGGTGACCGTCCCGATGACGGTGGACAGCACGTCCCACTTCGCGCAGACGGCGAGGAACTCGTCCAGCTTCTCCGGCGTGACGACCGCCATCATCCGCTCCTGCGACTCGCTCATCAGGATCTCTTCGGGAGCGAGCGTGGGGTCGCGCAGTGGCACGACGTCCAGGTCGACGTCCATCCCGCCGGTCCCTGCGGCGGCCAGTTCGGTGGTGGAGCAGGAGAGTCCGGCGGCCCCGAGGTCCTGGATGCCGACCACGAGATCGGCGGCGAAGATCTCCAGACAGCACTCGATGAGCACCTTCTCGGCGAACGGGTCGCCGACCTGGACGCTCGGCCGCTTCGTCACGCCCTCGGCGTCGAAGGTCGCGCTGGCCAGCACGGACGCGCCCCCGATGCCGTCGCCGCCGGTGCGCGCGCCGAACAGGACGACCTTGTTGCCCGGGCCGTCGGCCTTGGCCAGCTTGATGCCGTCGGCCCGCATGACCCCGACGCATAGCGCATTGACCAGCGGATTGCCGATGTAGCTCTCGTCGAAGTAGATCTCGCCACCGATGTTGGGCAGGCCCAGGCAGTTGCCGTAACCACCAACCCCGGCAACGACACCCGGCAGGACGCGGCCGGTGTCATCGGCGTTCAGCGGCCCGAACCGCAGGCTGTCCATGACCGCGATCGGCCGGGCGCCCATGGTGAGGATGTCCCGCACGATTCCGCCGACGCCGGTGGCCGCGCCCTGATAGGGCTCGACGTAGGACGGGTGGTTGTGCGACTCGATCTTGAAGGTGACCGCCCACCCGTCGCCGACGTCCACGACACCGGCGTTCTCCCCCATGCCGACGAGCAGGATGTCGGTCTTCGGAGCCTTGGTCCCGAACTGCTTGAGGTGCACGATCGAGGACTTGTAGGAGCAGTGCTCGCTCCACATGACCGAGTAGATCGCGAGTTCCGAACTGGTCGGACGCCGGCCGAGGATCTCGCGGACCTTCGCGTACTCCTCGTCGGCCATGCCGAGTTCGGTGAACGGCTGCGGCTGCTCGGAGGTCTGCTCGGCCCGGGCGACCGTGTCGAAGGCGGGCTGATTCATACGTTCACTCCGGTCAGCGACAGGAAGAAGCGCAGTCCGTCGACGCCAGGCCCTGTGAGCGGCTCGATCGCGTGCTCGGGGTGCGGCATCAGGCCGACGACGTTGCCCGCCTCGTTCGTCACGCC
>JBDTFN010000058.1:0-6359 GCA_039937915.1 Jatrophihabitans sp.
CGTGGCAGAGTGTCTGAACATGGCACTGGCTCGAATGCGATCTGTCGTTCTGGATTGTCCCGATCCACGTTCGTTGGCTGAGTTCTATCGGGCTGTCGTTGGCGGGGAGATCACCGCCGTCGAGGACGACTGGGTCGTCCTCACCGTCGACGGTCTGCGCCTGGCGTTCCAGCTGGCTGAGGACTTTGCTGCGCCAACCTGGCCGACGGGCGAGCGACCGCAACAGTTTCACCTTGACCTGACCGTCGACGATGTCGAGGCGGTCGAGCCTCAGGTGCTTGGCCTGGGAGCAACGAAGCATGCGGTGCAGCCGGGCGAGGCCACAGGCGACACGTTCCGTGTCTATCTCGATCCAGCTGGCCACCCGTTCTGCCTGTGCTGGGACTGACTCAGATCCCGCGGCGTTCAGCCGGTCTTTGCCACGCCAAAAAACCGGCGAGCGGTCGCAGTCGCGACACGACCGCCCGCCCCTTGACGGCACAAAAAATGCCGCTCAGAGCATTGGATCGGGGGGATTCCGGCTCTGGGCGGCATTCCCGCGTGAGCGGGCTGCGTACTGCAGTTTTCGGCAGGCTACCCGCGGCGAGCTGACCGCTGTCCCCCGAAAGGGTCAGCTCCAGCCACTGCAGACACGCACCGGATGAAGCTGGTGCGCGGCGATCACCGATTCCCCCCGGTCCTGGTGACCAACTGCCAGGGCCAATGCTACGTGAATCCCAGGTGAGCGCAAGACCGATGGCCCGATTCGTGAACCGCGGGATCTTCGCGCGACGATGTGCGCGTCGTCGGCGACGGGCGCGCTATCCGTGAACATGCCGCCCCGCGGCGTTGCCAATCGATCGATTGATTGGGAAGCTGTTGCGGTGACTCTCCTGGACGTGCATCGCGCGGCGGTTGACCTGTTTTCCAGGCGGGGTTACGAGGCGACGGGGATCCGCGAGCTCGGTGCGGCAGCAGGCGTGAATTCGGCGACGTTGTACCACTATGCGGGCGGTAAGCAGGAGTTGTTGGCCGAGGTCATGCGTCTTTGCCTCGATGAGTTGCTGGACCGCGGGCGGATCGCTCAGGCCTCGTCGGAGATCCCGACAGCGCAGCTGGCCGCATTGATCGCCTCGCACGTCGGCATCTCGGCGCTGAACCCGCGCACGGCGTTGGTGACCGATCAGGAAATGCGGTCGCTGACCGAAAAGAGGCGCGAGGTGCTGACTGACGTGCGGGACGAGTACGAGACGTTGTTCACCACGGTGCTGGCCCGCGGCGCGAAGGACGGCTCGTTCGACGTCAGCGATGTCGTGCTCACGCGGCTGGCGCTGCTGGAGATGTGTAACGGTGTCGCCCATTGGTATCGCCCCGGAGGGCGGCTGGGGGTCCAGGACGTTCAGCGGCGCTTCGTGGAGTTCGGTACGCGTCTGGTCGGTGCGCAAGGCTCCGAACCATGGACCGGGCGGCTGCTCGAGGCCCGAGTGTTGGACATCGAGCCGAGGGTGGCGGTGTCGGCGTGACGATCATCGACTCGCGGGTGCGGCTTCCCCAGGACTGCCGTCCGAACAAGACGTATTCGGCGCCGCGACGCCAGACCGAGCAGTACGACAAGGTGCTGGACCTCACCGACAAGATGAACAAGGGGACCTTGGCCGGACTGCTGCACGAGCTCGACGCCAGCGGGATCACCCAGGCGGTGATGCATGCCGAGTCCGAAGGCGGCGAGGACGGCGAGGCCCTCAACGAATCGCTGCTCGCGGTTCTCGATGAGCACGGCGATCGTTTCGTCGGTATCGGCTGCCTCGATGTGGAAGGGCGCCGCCCGACCGAGATGGCGAAGCAGGTTGCTCGCATCGGCTCAGCCGGACTGCTCGGTCTTACGCTGCAGCCGGCATTCTTCGGACTCGACATCGACGCGCGATCGCTCTACCCGATGTACGCGCGCGCTGAAGAGCTCGGTCTGATCGTGTGCGTGCACACCGGCATCACCTATTCGCGGATGCACCCGCTGCGCCACGAACGGGCGGAGTTGCTCGACCAGGTGGCGTGCGACTTTCCGGATCTGCGACTCGTCGCCTGCCATGCCGGGTGGCCGTGGGCCACCGAGTTCGCGGCCGTCGCCCGGCGCCATCCCACCGTCTTCCTTGAATTCGGTGCGTTGGCGCCGAAATATGTGGCCCGACCCGGCTCGGGGTGGGACGCGCTTTTCGGGATGATGCCGAATGTCCTACGCGGGCAGGTGCTCTACGGCAGCGATTGGCCGATGATGGCGCCCGAGCGGGCGCTGCGCGAATGGCGCGAGTCCGGTTTGGACGACGTCGCTCTGCAGGCGCTGTTCCATCGCAATGCCGCAGAGCTGTTCGGATTCCCGCCCGTCCGATGACGATCACGTCGATGCTGACGGCCGCCGCGGCGTCGCGGCCCGACGTCTGCTTCCTCCGGACGGTCGATGGGGACGTGACCTATGACGAGACGCTGAGCCGAGTGCAGACGGTCGCCGCAGGCCTCGCCAGATTGGGTGTCGGCCCAGGCAGCCCGGTCGTGCTGATCATGCATAACAGCAGCGATCAGGTCGTAGTCTGGTTCGCGCTGGGTTGGCTGGGGGCGCTGCACATCCCGCTGAATACGGCCCTCGTCGGTCGACAACTCGAACACGCGCTGCGGGTCGCCGCACCCGCGCTGATCGTCGCCGATCACGATCTGCTGAGCCCCATCGCGAGCGCGGTACATCAGGCGGCACCCCACGCCACCGTGATTGCCCGCGGTGCGCCGACGCACGTGGCCGGTTCCAGGCTCGAGGACCTCGGCGACGGCCAATTGGACGAGATTCCCCCGCACACCGCAGACGAACTCGACGTGGCGACTCTGCTGTTCACATCCGGCACCACGGGAGCGGCGAAAGCGTGCGAACTTTCGCACCGCTACCTCGCGCGACAGGGCGAGATCCATGCCCGGGAGTTCGGACTGCGGGCCGAGGACGTCCTCTACTGCCCGTTCCCGCTGTTCCACATCGACGCCGCCACCCTGACCGTCGTTGCCGCTCTCGCCGTCGGCGCCACGGCAGCACTCGGCGAACGGTTCAGCACGTCACGCTATTGGGATGAGGTCCGACGATTCGACGCCTCGGTCATCAATTTCATGGGCGCCACGCTCACCATGCTCTGGAAACAACCTGCGTCGCCGACCGATACCGAGCACCACGTTCGGCTGGCATGGGGAGTGCCCATGCCCGAGTGGCAGCACGCGTGGGAATCGCGATTCGGGTTTCCCCTCTTCCAGGTCTACGGGCTCACCGATGCCGGCGTCCCTGTCTACGATCCGATCGACGGAACGCAGCGACAGGGTGCCTGTGGTCGAGTCGTGCCCGAGTTCGAGGTCCGCATCGGCGCGGGTGACGAGATCCTCGTGCGGGGGCGCGAACCCGGTCTGACGATGAACGGGTACCACTCGATGCCCGAAGCGACCGCCGACGCGATCGACGCAGGCGGATGGGTGCACACCGGAGATCGTGGACGTTTCGACTCCAGCGGCTTCCTCACGTTCCTCGGTCGCTCCACCGACTCGATCCGACGTCGCGGGGAGAACATCTCTGCCCATGACGTCGAGCAGGCCGGCCTCGAGCACCCGGACGTCATCGAGGTCGTCGCCGCCGGGGTACCGAGCGAGTTCACCGAAGAGGACGTAAAGATCTTTGTCGTCCGGCGACGAGGCGCACTCCTCACGGCCGAAGAACTACATGCGCACTACTGCGCCGTGGCGCCCCGACATCTCGCACCCCGCTATATCGCCTTCGTCGACCAACTCCCCAAAACGCCGACGGAGAAGGTCGAGAAGTTCAGACTCATCGCCACCGCCGATACCTGGCCGACCTGGGATCGCGAGGCGACCTGATGACCGTCGTCTGGCGGAGCCGCTACCGATATCCCTGCCCGCCGTTCTTCAGCATCTGAAAGTGCTCGAGCGCAGTGCCCTGGTCCGCTCGGAGAAGGTCGGCCGAGTTCGCACGTGTCGCCTGGAGTTGACAGTGGAAACCCGCCGCGAAGGCACCGAGAGCCTGATGTCTGCACGCGACACCTACCTGCCCACGTCGTCGTGAATCTCCTTGAACAGCCAAACGCTCTCGCCGTACCAACCTCGGTGCGGTCAGTAGCGGTCGCCGACAACCTGCTCGTTGAGCCGGTCGAGCCGTGCGAGATCCTGATCATCTAACTCGACGTCGAGCGCGGCTACGTTCTGCTCGAGCCACTTGCGCCGTTTAGTGCCCGGTATCGGCACGACCGGCACACCGAGCGGAGCGGCACGACCGTGCACCCAGGCGAGTGCTACCTGTGCCGGCGTGACGCCCTTTCGCTGCGCAACTGCGCTGACCGTCGCGACGACACGCTGATTGGCCGCCCACGCTTCGCCGGAAAAACGCGGATTGGTCGCGCGGATGTCCTCCGCCCCGAACGAGGAGCGGTCCAGGGTGCCGGTGAGAAAACCCCGGCCGAGCGGCGAGTACGGCACCAGCCCGATACCGAACTCGCGCAGGGCAGCGATCACGGTCGTTTCCGGATCTCGGGTCCACAGGGAGTATTCGCTCTGCACCGCTGTGATCGGGTGGACGGCCTGCGCCCGGTGAAGCAAGTCCCCGTCGACCTCACACAGCCCGAGGTAGCGGACCTTGCCCTCATGCACGAGTTCGGCCATCGCGCCGACTGTCTCCTCCATTTCGGCGTCCTGCGGCGGCCGATGCAGGTAGTAGAGATCGACGTGGTCGACCCCCAAACGCAGCAGTGAGTCGGTGCAGGCCCGCTTGACATAGGCCGAGGTGCCTCGCATCCGGCGGTGCTCCGAACCGCCGGTGAGATCCATTCCCATCTTGGTGGCCAGCTGGACCTCGTCGCGCCGCTCGGCGATCGCGCGCCCGATCAGCACCTCGTTATGGCCAGCGCCGTAGACGTTCGCGGTGTCCAAGAACGTGACGCCCAACTCCAGCGCGCGGTGAATCGTTCGCACCGACTCGTCCCAATCCGGACGGCCGTACTCCTCGCTCATGCCAACGCATCCCAGGCCCTGCGCCGACACGTTCAACCCACCGAGGTCCACCCGCCGCACGCCTGGTCCTTTCGCCGACTTGCTCTGCCGTCCACGCTAGGAACCCGCTTGACCCCGCCAGTGCTGCGGTCAGCCCTGATCGTCACACCACTGGCCCGGAATCCCTGATCTGCCGCGCCGAGGCCTACGGATCAGGCGCGCCGGGCTCTTGGGCGAGAGCGCGCTTCGGGCCGAAGTTCGCCCTCTCCGACAGAGTGCTGCCGGCTGGCCCACGTAACCTTGACCAAGTGGATCCAGCCGCCGAGAGTCCAGCGTCCAATGCGCTACCCGCCGGGTTTGCCGATCTGCTTGCCGCGGAGCGTGCCGCCTACGAACTACCGCCGCAGCTACCTGCGGTGGCAGAACAGGTGATTCACGCATTCCTGGCCCTGCTGTTCCCGCACTACACACAGGATCCCGACTGCCGAACCCGCAGCGTCGACCACGACGCGCAGCGACTCGTCCGGTTGCTCGACGAGGCGCTCGCGCTGCCCACGGTGAGCCCTGAGACCCGTCGTCAGGTGGTGCGCGATTTTGTCGCTGCGCTGCCCGACATCCGGGCGGCACTGCTCGTGGACGCCGAGGCAACCGCGGGCGGCGACCCCGCCGCGTCGGGCGTGGACGAGGTCATCCTCGCCTACCCGGGCTTCTTCGCGACCGCCGTCCACCGAATGGCCCACCAGCTCTGGACCTCCCAGGTGCCTCTACTGCCTCGAGTGCTGGGAGAGCTCGCCCACCGCGCCACCGGCATCGACATCCACCCCGGGGCGCACATCGGCGCGGCGTTCGCGATCGATCACGGCACCGGCGTCGTCGTGGGCGAGACCTGCGAGATCGGCGACCGTGTGCGGCTCTACCAGAGCGTCACCCTCGGTGCGCTCGTTGTGCAGAAGTCGATGCAGTCCAAGCGGCACCCCACGGTCGAGGACGACGTGATCATCTACTCCGGGGCCACCATCCTGGGCGGCGACACCGTCATCGGCGCCGGCGCCCGCATCGGCGGCAATGTGTGGCTGACCCGCAGCGTCCCGCCGGGGTCGTTCATCGCCACCAGCGCGGGGGTCGACCGGCGCCGCACACCGAACGGTTCGACCGCCACGGAAGAAACCGACTCCCCTCTGGAGTTCCACCTCTGACCAGGTGGCCGCTCGACGACGACCCACCCAGCGCACCGGAGGAACCATGAAGGCCGACAGCATCCTCGACGTCATCGGAAACACCCCGCACGTCCGGCTCAGCCGGCTGTTCGGCGATCGCGTCGAGGTGTGGCTCAAGCTCGAGCGGGCCAACCCTGGCGGCTC
>JBDTFN010000059.1:0-10726 GCA_039937915.1 Jatrophihabitans sp.
GTCGCAGGGCAGAGATCAACTCGTCCGGGTGCATCACTCCATCCTGGCCGACCCGGTGGCAATTTCGTTCAACGAAGCCTCGTGGTCGCAACGGCGCGCGAATAGGCGATTGGGGGAAATGTCGTTCGCGCCGACGGTGTCGAATCTGAATTTCTTGGCGGGGCAGACGGTTCCGAATCTGGTGGTGTGCCGGTGGGTGCGGACGGCAAGGTGGCGATGTACAACGGTTCGCTCGGCAAGACGCAGTTGGTGGCCGATGTCGCGGGCTACTTCCTGTCCAACTGAACGAGGGTTTGCGCCGGCGCACCGAGCACGACGGTGCGCCGGCCGCCTCTACACTGAGCCTATGAATCGACGCACGATGGCCGCGCTATGCGCTACTGCGTCGGTCCTGATCGCCGGCTGTTCGTCAGTCGTCGCGGCTCCGCCGGCGACGCCCTCGTCCGCGCTGACGCCCTCGATCGCGGCGCAGGCCGCACCCATCTCGACGTCAGCTGCGGTCGCGGCGGCCAAGGCAGCGCCCGAACCGAGGACGGTTGCCGCATCGACGCCACCCCCCGCCGCGCCGAACCCATGTGCCCACAACAGCGCCGGCCAACTGGTGCGCGTCGAACTCGCAGTGCAGCGGATGTGGCTATGTACGGGACACCGTCTCGACAGCACCACGCCGATCACCAGCGGTATCCCGGGGGAGTACACGTCAACGCCCACGGGCACGTACACGATCCAGGCGCTGACGCGGAACACGACGCTCACCCTGATCAGCGGCCAGACCTACGCGGTGAAGTACTGGATACCGTTCGACTCGCCGCTGTTCGGCTTCCACGACTCGTCGTGGCAAGACATCCCCTACGGCAGCCAGAAGTACCGCACCGAGGGCTCGCACGGGTGTGTGCACGTCCCACTGGCGGCCATTCGCTTTCTCTACCACTGGGCCGATATCGGGGCCAAGGTACGCATCACCGAGTGACCTTCGACCAACCGGGCAGGGCCACAGGTCCCGAAGTGTTGTGAGCAATCCAATAGAAGGGCGAATTGCGCAGCTCGCGAGTGGTTGTCGTGGCAAGGTAGAAGTCGAACGTAACGGCCAGGCGACTGCGTTCGCCGACTTTGCCGGTACGGGGGACTCCGCGCCCGCCTCAACCCCACCCGAGGCGGGCGCGGTTCCGTTAATGGCTCGTTCTGGCCGCGGACGATTCGTCGACCCGACCGGACGCGTCAGCTCAGCGCTGATCCGGACTCAACCTCGACCTCATCTCCAGATATCGGACGAAGGGTCACCCGGACACGCCAGGACGACACGCCGAAGGTGTCGGTGGCAGGTGTGAGAATCGGTCTCCGACGGCAGGTCGGAACACTCGATGGAACGGCGGACGGGTCTTCGTGAGCAGCGGCAGTACCTCCAGTACCGACAGTTTCGTGCACCTGCACGTGCACACCGAGTACTCGATGCTCGACGGTGCGGCCCGGTTGACGGAATTGTTCGCCGAGACCGCCCGGATGGGGATGCCTGCGCTGGCCATGACCGACCACGGCAACGTGTTCGGCGCGAAGGACTTCTGGACGAAGGCCACCGAGGCCGGGGTCAAGCCGATCATCGGGCTCGAGGCCTACGTCACGCCGAACACCCATCGCGGTGAGCGGACCCGGGTGCGTTGGAACAAGGGTGGAGACGACGACGTCTCCGGTGGAGGCGCCTTCACCCACATGACCCTGCTGGCCGAGACGACCGCGGGGATGCACAACCTCTTTCGGCTGTCCTCGCGCAGCAGCCTCGAAGGTTTCTTCTACAAACCCCGCGCCGACCGGGAACTGCTGTCGCAGTACGCCAAGGGCCTCATCGCCACCACCGGCTGTCCGTCCGGCGAGATCCAGACCTGGCTGCGCATCGGCGACTACGAGAAGGCCCGGGCGAGCGCCGCGGAATTCCGCGACATCTTCGGCAAGGACAACTACTTCCTCGAGCTGATGGACCACGGCCTGGATATCGAGACCCGGGTCCGGGCGGACCTGCTGAAGTTGGCCAAGGACCTCGCCCTGCCGATGATCGCCACCAACGACCTGCACTACACACACGCGGCGGACGCCGACACCCACGAGATCCTGCTCTGCGTGCAGTCGGGCAAGACGATGGCCGACCCGAACCGCTTCAAGTTCGACGCTCGCGATTTCTATCTCAAGAGCCCGGCCGAGATGCGCTCGCTGTGGGCCGACAAGTACGACCTGCGCGAGGCCTGCGACAACACCTTGCTCATCGCCGAGCGGTGCGACGTCAGCTTCACCGAGGGCAACGGCACCTACATGCCGCGGTTCCCGGTCCCCGAGGGTGAGACCGAGCGCACCTGGTTCGCCAAGGAGGTCGCGGCCGGCATGGCGCGCCGGTTCCCGGCAGGTATCCCGCAGGACTGCCAGAAACAGGCCGACTTCGAGGTCGGCGTCATCGAGCAGATGAACTTCCCCGGGTACTTCCTCGTCGTGGCCGACTTCATCAACTGGGCGAAGGACAACCGGATCAGGGTCGGCCCGGGCCGCGGCTCGGGTGCCGGGTCGATGGTCGCCTACGCCATGCGCATCACCGACCTGAACCCGCTCGAACACGGGCTGATCTTCGAGCGCTTCCTCAACCCCGACCGCGTCTCCATGCCCGACTTCGACGTCGACTTCGACGAGCGCCGCCGCGGTGAGGTCATCCGTTACGTCAGCGAGAAGTACGGCAGCGACCGCGTCGCCCAGATCGTCACGTACGGCACGATCAAGGCCAAGCAGGCCGTGAAGGACGCCGGCCGGGTCCTGGGCTACCCGTTCGCCATGGGCGACCGCATCACCAAGGTGATGCCCCCGCCGGTGATGGGCAAGGACGTTCCGCTAGCCAAGGTTTTCGACAAGGACCACCCCCGCTACGGCGAGGGCGGCGAGTTCCGTGCCCTGTACGAGAACGACCCTGAGGTCAAGCTGGTCGTCGACGCGGCCAAGGGGCTCGAGGGTCTGAAACGCCAGTGGGGCGTGCACGCCGCCGGCGTGATCATGAGCAGCGATCCGTTGCTCGACCTCATCCCGATCATGAAGCGGGAATTGGACGGCGCGGTCATAACCCAGTTCGACTACCCGACCTGTGAACAGCTCGGGCTGATCAAGATGGACTTCCTGGGGTTACGCAACCTCACGATCCTGGATGACGCCCTGGAGAACATCAAGATCAACCGCGACGAGGATGTCGTACTCGAGGACCTCACGCTGGACGACCCGGCCACCTACGATCTGTTGGCGCGTGGCGAGACCCTAGGCGTGTTCCAGCTCGACGGTGGGCCGATGCGGGCCTTGCTGCGCTCGATGCGTCCTGACAACTTCGAGGACATTTCAGCTGTCGGCGCGCTGTACCGGCCCGGACCGATGGGCGCGGACTCGCACAACAAGTACGCGAACCGCAAGAACGGTCGCGAACCGGTGGTGCCGATCCACCCGGAACTCGAGACCGCGCTCGAGGACATTCTCGGCGAAACCTACGGCCTGATCGTGTACCAGGAGCAGGTCATGGCCATCGCGCAGAAGGTCGCCGGTTTCTCGCTCGGGCAGGCCGACATCCTGCGCCGAGCAATGGGCAAGAAAAAGAAGTCAGAGCTGGACAAGCAGTACGCAGGCTTCTCCGAGGGGATGTTGGCCAACGGGTTCTCCGAAGCGGCGATCAAGACGCTCTGGGACATCCTGCTGCCCTTCTCGGACTACGCGTTCAACAAGGCGCACTCGGCCGCGTACGGGGTGATCTCCTACTGGACGGCGTACCTCAAGGCGAACTACCCGGCCGAGTACATGGCCGCGCTGCTGACCTCGGTCAAGGACGACAAGGACAAGATGGCCATCTATCTGGCCGAGTGTCGACGGATGGGCATCAAGGTGCTGCCGCCGTGCGTCAACGAATCGGAGGCCAACTTCACCCCGATCGGCACGGACGTCCGGTTCGGCCTCACCGCCATCCGAAACGTCGGTGCGAACGTGGTCGGGTCGGTCGTGGCCACCCGCAAGGTCAAGGGCGCGTTCGACGACGTGGGCGACTTCCTGAAGAAGGTCGACGCGGTCGTGTGCAACAAGCGCACCATCGAGGGCCTCATCAAGGGTGGTGCGTTCGACTCCCTCGGGCACGCGCGGCGAGGTCTGATCAACGTCTACGAGGCGGCCGTAGACGCGGTCCTGGACACCAAGCGCGCGGAGGCGATCGGTCAGTTCGACCTGTTCGGCTCCATGGGCGACGACGCGGGGGCCGGTGCGGGGGGCGGAGTCGACGACGTGTTCGCGGTCCGGGTACCGAACGTCGAGTGGGACAAGAAGGTTCTGCTGCAGTTCGAGCGCGAAATGCTCGGGCTCTACGTCTCGGACCACCCGCTGTTCGGGCTCGAGCACATCCTGACCGCCGCGGCCGACGTCTCGGTTGCCTCGGTGCAGACCGAGGGTTCGGCCGAGCCGCAGTCGCTCACACTGGCCGGCATCCTGTCCTCGGTCAACCGGCGGGTGACCAAGGCCGGAGCGCCGTGGGCAAACGCGGTTCTGGAGGATCTCGACGGCTCCATCGAGGTCATGTTCTTCCCGGCCACGTACGCGCAGGTGGCGCTGAATGTGACCGAGGACGCCATCGTTGCGGTGAAGGGCAGAACCGACGCGCGCGAGGACACCGTGAAGTTCATCGCCAGCGACCTGACGGTCCTGGACACCACGGTAGAAGGTTCTCGGGGGCCGGTGCAGGTGACCATGGCGACCGCGCGCTGCACGCCGCCGATGGTCGACCGGCTCAAGGACGTGCTGGCCACCCACCCGGGCACCACGGAGGTCCATCTCACACTGGTCAGCGGCGAACGCGCGAAGGTACTGCGCCTCGGTGACGGGTTCCGGGTGACCTCGTCGGCGGCACTCATGGGTGACCTCAAGGCGCTGCTCGGCCCGACCGCCATCTCGGCGTAAGGGCTCCGCGTTGCACTACCGGGACTTGGGTGGTGCGCTGACTGGCGGTGCCGGTCGCCGACCATGCGCCGGTAGCCTCGAAGACATGGAGCCACCGCTGCCCGCGCGCCGACCGGACGATGCCGCAGGTGCATCCGGGCTCGCGGCGGGCCAGGACCAGGCTGCCTACGACGTCGGTGAGTTCCAACAGGGCTCACCATTTAGCCGCTGGGCACTGGCGCGCTACGTGGTCGGCCGGGTAATCCTCGAGCGGGTCAGTTGGTCACTGTTGGCTATCGCGCTGGTGCTGCTCGTTCTGGCCGTCGCGGCCCGGTTCCTCATCGACTCGACGTTCCTGGCCGTGCTGATCGGCATCATCGCCGTCTTCGTGCTCATCCTGCGCGCCGTACTGCGCGCGGTGCTGCGACGGCTCATGGGGGCGGCGGCCTACGGACCGATCGAGGCCCGCCTCAGCGGGGTCGTCAACGGCGCGAGCGGCGATATCTTCGCCGAACTTCGCCGCGTCGGACTGCCGTCGCGCATCATCACGATTCCGCTGATCCTCCTGCGGTTGATCGGTCGTCGCCGCGGGGACACCCTCGCGCGGATGAAGCAGTTCGAGGTCGAACGCGCGGTGTCCCGTGCTCGGGTGGACGAACTGCACATACTGATCCGAGAGGCGAGCGGCTCGTCCCGCCCGCCCGCGGCTGGCACGGCGTGAACGACGTCGCCGGTCCGACTTGCCACCCGGTGTGGCCACCCATCCGCTGCGAAAACCGACAACAGGCGGCACCACGATGAGCGAGCCCCAGGACGGATTGGCGTCGCCGCCGATGCAGCCACAGAACGCCGTCCGCTCCATCCCTGAGCACGTCTCGGTGCAGGCCGCCGCCGCCACGGCGAAGGACGCAGTGCTCGCCGCATGGATCGTCGGCACCCTGGCGGTCCTCGGGGCGATCCTCGGCCTGGTGTGGGCAGCCTGGAGCCCGCCCGGTCCACGCGCACTCGTGCTCGCGCCCGGCGTACGGCAGCCCGATGAGACCGAAGCCTTCGTGGCCGGCGACGCGCGCTTCGTGATCATCTCGGTCGTCGTGGGGGTTGCCGCCGGCCTGCTCGCCTGGAGCCGCAAGAACAATCGCGGACCGTGGGTGTTGGGCGCCTTGGCCGTCGGCGGCCTCGCTAGTTCGCTGCTGACCGAATTCGTCGGCCATCTCACCGGCGGAGGGACCTTCCACGGTGCGCCGAACACGATCATCGACCAACTCCCGCTCTCGCTGCATCTGAGTGGGTTCCGCTACCTGGCGGCCGGTCTGGCGGTCCTCGTCTACGGGTTGCTCGTCGCCTTCGCCGTTCGCGACGACCTGGGGCGCCCCGATCCGGTCCGTGACCTGCTCGTGCCGGCTGTGGCTGGTCCACCGGGTCAGCCATCGCCGTCAGTTGATGCCGGTCATCATCCGCAGGACGTTGGGGGATACCGCGATGCTTCTGGTCCCTTGCAGGAGCGCGATCTCCCGGCGCAGTAGTCGGGAAATACGCACCAACCGCTCCGCAGTGGTGTCGTCGGTGAGCAGTTCCTGGCGCTCCTCGGGCGGGAGCGGTACCCGGGCCGCCAACTGGTAGGACAACTGATTGGCGTCCTTCGGCAGATCCGCGCCGGTGTCGCGGCCGGCCAGTTTGATCAGCATTGCGTCGTAGACGTCCATGAGCTCTCGGGCGCGGGTCTCCTGCTGCCAGGTCAGGGCGCCGTCGGGTTCGTCGAGATACTCGACCTCGGCTCGCAGGTAGGCCTTGCCCTCGCTCAGGATCTGGAGGATACGAAACCGGCGGGTGCCGATCGCCAGCAGCTCCGAGGTCCCGTCCTCGTCGGTCTCGATCTCGAGAATTTCCGCCGTCGTCCCAACCATCTCGATATCCGGGACGCCGTCCTCGACGATCTGACGCGAGCGAGCCTCGATACCGGTGTGGAGCGCGACCACACCGAAGGCCGGTCCGTTCGGGGTCGTGGCGATGTCGGCGAGCAGATCGCGGTAGCGCTGTTCGAAGATGCGCAACGGCAGCGGCATCCCGGGCAGGAGCACGTGGCTGAGCGGAAAGAGCGGGAGGATCTCGGCCACGAGGATCACGGTAGCCGCGGCAACGACGTCGGGTTCGGCGAGGCAGCCCGAAAGGTGCCTGCAGGTACTATTTGCCGCGTGCGCGAGGGTCGCGCAGCGGGAGGAAACCAGATGGCGATAGCAGGCTCCGGCACTCGCGAACCGCGGTTCACGATCGTGTCGGCCGTCTACAACGTCTCGGCTTACCTCGCTGACTTCATCGCCTCTCTCGAGGACCAGGAGTCCGGCCTCGACGATGTCGAAGTCATCCTCGTCGATGACGGATCGACCGACGATTCGCTCGAGATCATCACGGCATGGCAGGCGCGACGTCCCGATCTCGTCACCGTGCTCACCAAGGCGAACGGTGGCCAGGCGTCAGCGCGCAACCTCGGGCTCGACCACGCCCGCGGCGAGTGGGTCACGTTCACCGACCCGGACGACATGCTGAAGCCCGACGTCCTGAGCGAGATCGAGAAATTCCTGGCCGAGCACCCCGAGACGCAGCTGGTCGCGCTCAATCGCGTGCTGTACATGGATGCAACCGGCCGCGAGGCCCGTCATCCTTTGCACGGTCACTTCGGCCGGGCGAACCTTTTGCGAAACCTCGACGAGCACCCATCCTTCTTCTACGGCTCCGCGCCCTGCGCCTTCTTCCGGCGCGAGGTCATCGAGGCGAACGGACTGCGCTTCAGCGAGACCATCCGGCCGAACTTCGAGGACGGCTATTTCTGCGACTCATACCTGCTGAGCGTGCCGCAGCCGCAGGTGGGTTTTCTGTACACAGGGGTGTACCTGTACCGCAAGCGGGCCGACGGCACCTCCACCCTGATGCGGGCGCGGAGCGACCCCGGCCGGTACACGACTGTGCTCGAGCACGGCTACCTGGCGCTCCTGCGCGAATGCCAGGATCGGCTCGGATACGTTCCGGAGTGGGTCCAGAACCACATCGTTTACGAGCTGTCCTGGCTGTTCAGCCACGAGGAGGGCGCGGCGCAGACCGAGTCCGGCGTCGTCGGTCCGGTGGCGCAGGAGTTCCACCGGCTACTGGCACAGATCGCGCAGTTCCTCGAGCCCACCGTCGTACTCGGTTTCGACCTGCGCACGCTCAAGCCGCTGTGGCGCGAAATCCTGCTGCATGGCTACGCCGACGAACCGTGGCACACCCCCTACGTCGTGGTGAACAAGCTCGATCGCCAGCAACGAACCATGCGGGTGGTGTATCGCTTCCTCGGACCCGCGCCGGTCGAAGAGATGGTCCTCAACGGAGTCGTCACCGCGCCGTTGTGGAGCAAGGTGCGTTCCCTGCACTACTTCGACCGGACGGTGATGCGGGAGCGGATCGTCTGGATGCCCTACGGCAGCCTGCGGGTTCGGCTCGACGGCGTCGCCGTAACGGTGCGTACGGAGGAGCCGGATCGTCCGTCGTTCACCGCCCACGGGTGGGCTCTGTGGAAGGCGCTCGGGCCGACCAAGGTGCTCAGCCAAGCGGTCGGTCCCAGGTCTGCCGCGGACCGAGCATTGCTGAAGCTGGCGTCATCACGGCCGGTCCGTCGGCTGTTCCGTAATGCCTGGGTGCTCATCGACAGGCTGCATGATTCCGACGACAGCGCAGAGCACCTGTTCCGCTACCTGCGCAAGAACCGTCGCTCCGTCAACGCCTGGTTCGTCATCGAGAAGGGCACCCCGGACTACGCGCGCCTGCGAGCGGATGGCTACAAGCGCATCGTCGCGCACGGCTCGCTGCAGTGGAAGCTGCTGATGCTGAATTGCACGCACCTGATTTCCTCGCATGCCGACGCCGCGATCATGCGCCCGAGGGAGATCGTGTCGCTGGCGCCGTCGACCTGGCGATTCACCTTCCTGCAGCACGGGGTGATCAAGGACGATCTTTCGAGTTGGTTGAATCCGAAGGATCTTGACCTGTTCGTAGTCAGCACCCAGGACGAGTACCGCTCCGTGGTCGAGGACGACACGTCGTATAGGTACACCGGGCGGGAGACCATCCTCACGGGTCTCCCGCGCTTCGATCAGGTGCGAGCGGTCGGCGAGAAGTTTCCGCCCGACCGGCGCGATCTGATCCTCATCGCTCCGACGTGGCGCACCTGGCTGGTCAGCGGCGTGAGTGCCGGTTCGCAGCACAGGCACGGCGACGTCGACCGGTTCCTGGAATCGGAGTTTGCCAAGAACTGGCTCGCCCTCCTCACTGACGCGCGACTCGCCGAGGCGGCAGTCCGGCATGGGCTGACCGTCGGGGTGCTCATGCATCCGAACCTGCAGATGTACACCCCGCACCTGGGGCTGCCTGCTGGCATCAAGCTCTTCGACTTCAGTGGAGACGTCCGCGAACTGTTCGCCCGGTCGAGGGTGGTGGTCACCGATTACTCGTCGATGGCGTTCAACGCCGCTTACATCGAGCGGCCGGTCGCCTACTTCCAGTTCGACCGCGACCGGATGTTCGGCGGAGGGCACGTCGGGCGGCAGGGTTACTTCCGTTACGAACGGAATGGATTCGGGCCGGTCGTCGACACCCCTGACGCCGCGATCGACGCTGCGATCGACGCGATCGAATTCGGCCCGCAGCCCCGCCCAGAATACCTGAAACGCGTCATGGACGCCTTCCCGCTCCGCGACGGCAAGTGCAGCGAGCGGGTGTTCGAGGCGATCCGGGACTCGACCAACCGGGTCGGAGGAGTGTTCGCCTCTCTCCCTGCACCGCCTGCAGACGCGGTCGCTACGCGACGGCTAGCGTCTGGGGAGGTGGACCACGATGACTCCCTCGACGCGGCAGACCCGTTCGACGGACAGGATCAGGACGAGATCGGCATGGCGGGCCCACCGCCGGTCGACCCGGACGCCGAACCGGGGCACTACGCAGACGGTGTGGACGCCTCAGCCAAGGCTGTCTTCGGGAAGTTCTCGAGCGATACAGACACATGACGGTGCCGTGACCGGCATCGGATCCGAAGGCGCAGGGCCGGACGACCGGTAAGGTCTTTTGAGTTATCGGAGTGATCGAAGTCGGAGCAGAGACAGCAATGTCGCAACGCAGCGAAGACGCCGACGGCGTTCCTAGATTCACCATCGTGTCGGCGGTGTATCAGGTCGCGGCGTACCTCGACGACTTCATTGCCTCCATCGAGGCGCAGGACTTCCCCCTCGACCGGGTCGAGGTGATCATGGTCGACGACGGCTCGACCGACGCCGGTCCGCAGAAGCTGCGCGAGTGGCAACGTCGGCGGCCGGAGCTGGTCACGGTGCTGACCAAGGCCAACGGTGGCCAGGCGTCCGCGCGCAACCTCGGTCTCGAGCACGCCCGGGGCGAGTGGGTAACCCTGCCCGACCCCGATGACACGCTCGGACCGGACTACTTCTCCTCGGTCGACAAGTTTCTCACCACGCACCCTGATGTTCAGATGGTGGCGACCAATCGGATCCTGGTGATGGAGGCGACGGGCAAGGAGGCCAAACATCCGTTGGCTCGCTACTTCGCGCTCAGCGACCGCATGCGCAATCTGGACCAGCATTCGAAGTTTTTCCACGGCAGTGCTCCGGCGGCGTTCTTCCGCACGGCCGTCCTCGCGCGTGAGCAGTTGCGTTTCGACGAGCGGATCCGTCCCAACTTCGAAGACGGGCACTTCTGCTCGAGTTACCTGCTCCGGGTGCCGAGCCCGATCGTGGCCTTCATGCGCTCGGCTAAGTAC
>JBDTFN010000060.1:0-4098 GCA_039937915.1 Jatrophihabitans sp.
CGGCAGACGACATGCCCTTCGTGCGCTCCGCCTGCTCGGCGTGGATTGCAGTCACGAAGTTGCCGAGATTCGCGGTGGTGATCGGTGTGGGATGCGCCCACGCGTTCTGGCGCGCCTTGTAGTCCGCCGCCTCGGCGTTGCGTCGCGTCGCCTGCGTATCCGCCGGAGCTTCGTGCTTGGGGGCTTGCCCGCTCGGCTCCACCTTGCGGTGTCTCCGTGCCGCGAACAAGGAGAACATTAGCCATCGCGATCTGCGCCGTCAAATTCGGGGGTAAGGCGCGTGTCTTCCCTTGTTTTCCGGGGTTTTTGGGCGTGCTGCACCCCTAATTGATCGGTACGGGACCAACCCCGAGTTCTGTGACGTGGCGCACGGCAAGCTCACCGCAGGCGCACTGCGCGGCGTTTGCCGCTCGATAGAACCTTGCCTACGAGGTCAACGCGGCCGACGTCGTAGGCCTTCGGAAGAAGTGGTTGCCCATCGATCTTCACCGCTCCCCCATCCACATTGCGCCTCGCCTCGCTGGTGCTCGAGGCCAGTCCCGTGGCGACGAGTACCGCCGGCACGTGAACCGGGTCGGCCTCAGGCAGCTGGAATTCGGGCACATCGTCGGGGAGTTCGTGCCGCTTGAACACGGCGTCGAAGCGTTGTTCGGCGGCCAAGGCTGCGGATACACCGTGGTAGAGCGCGACCACCTCACGAGCCATCCGCCGCTTGGCCAGATTGGCCGCGACGCCGCCTGAGGCGACCTGGGCGGCCAGATCGTCGACCTCGCGCGGGTGCAGCGCTGTGCACAGCCGCGCGTAGATGGCAACGACCGCATCGGGGATGCTCATCAGCTTGCCGAACTGCTCGTGCGCGGATTCTGCGATCGCGATGTAGTTGCCCAGCGACTTTCCCATCTTCTCCACGCCGTCGGTTCCGACGAGCAGCGGGACGGTCAACACTGCCTGCGGTGCCTGTCCACGGGAGCGCTGCAGTTCGCGGCCGACAAGGTTGTTGAAGGTCTGGTCAGTCCCGCCAAGTTCGACGTCGGCGCGGATCTCAACCGAGTCGATTCCCTGGAGCAGCGGGTAGATGAATTCGGACAGGCTGATCGGCTGATTGGCCGCGAAACGACGCGCGAAATCGTCGCGCTCGAGAAGCTGGGCGACCGTCATCAGCCGGGTGTAGCCGAGGATGTCGGCCAGACTCATCGTCCCCAACCAGTCGGCATTGTTGACGACCTCGGTGCGATCGGGATCGAGGATCTGCATCAACTGGTCGAAGTAGCCCTGCGCGTTGGCCACCACGTCTTCGGCGGACTGCGCCACGCGGGTGGAGGTGCGGCCGGAGGGATCACCCACCTGGCCGGTGAAGCCGCCGACCACGAGCACCGCTGTGTGGCCGAGGTCCTGGAACTGGCGCAACTTGCGCAGCACCACGGCATGCCCGAGGGTCAGATCGGTGCCCGACGGGTCGATGCCGAGTTTGACCCGCAGCGGACGGTTCTCCTTCCGCGCCGTGAGCAGCAGCTCGGCCAAGCCGTCCGCGGGAAGTATCTGGGCGGCTCCGGAGGCGAGCACGTCGTGCGCGTCACGCAGGTCCGGAGGCAGGTCGATTGCCGGTTTGTCGCTCACGCGTTCAGTCTGCCGGTCGGGGCGACGCGCGTTTTCGGCCACCCGCCTTGAAGGCCGAAACTGTCGGGTCACCGTCGAGCCAGAACCTCCAGGGTCGATCAGCAGCCCGGGAGATGCCCACACGGGGGCCAGCCACCACACCCCGGCGTCGGCGACGGGGCATTTCGACGAGGCGGATCGGTGAGGCAGGGTCGCACAGGTCGGCACCATCGAAGGCAGCCCCGAGCCCGAGGGCAGCGGCCAGCCGTGCCGGGCCTCGCGCGAGGTCGACCGCTCGACGCGCGGCGGGACGTCGGAGTGCAGCCGCAGCTTCGCCGTCAATCACCTCGCCGGCTCGCATCAACACCGCCGCGGCGACACCGTCGGCCCCGCACACCACGTTCGCGCACCAATGCATGCCATAGGTGAAGTAGCAGTAGAGGTGGCCGGGTGGACCGAACATGACGCGTGTGCGGTCCGTCGGACCCCGATAGGCGTGCGATGCCGGATCCTCGGCTCCCGCGTAGGCCTCGAGCTCGGTGAGGCGCACCGCGACGTACTGCCCCCCGATGTAGGACTCCACAACCGCCCCCACCAGTCGTGGTGCCAAGGTCAGTGCCGCGACAGCAAGCCGATCGCGATCAACTGCCGGGTGCACCGGAGGCCCACGCCGTGCGATCCCGTACCAGGCCGGACAGCTCCTCCAGTTGGTCCATCACTCGTTCGGTGGCCGTCCCCCCCACCGCCGATCGCGAGGCGATCGAACCCGCGACGGTGAGGACGCTGCGGACGTCGGGCGTGAGGTCCGGGGAGATCGCGGCGAGATCGTCGTCGGACAGGTCGGCGAGTTCGATGCCCCGCAGTTCGCAGGCTTTGACGCAGGCTCCGGCGACCTCGTGTGCGACGCGGAACGGCACCCGCTGGCGGACCAGCCATTCGGCGATGTCGGTGGCCAGGGAAAAGCCTTGCGGCGCCAGGGATTCGAGCCGCGCGGTGTCGAAGACGAGAGTCGCGATCATGCCGCTCATGGCTGGCAGCAGGAGGTGGAGGGTGTCCGCCGCGTCGAAGACCGGTTCCTTGTCCTCCTGCAGGTCACGGTTATAGGCCAGCGGAAGTCCCTTGAGCGTGGCCAGGAGCCCGGCGTGGTCGCCGATGAGCCGACCCGCCTTGCCGCGAGTCAGTTCGGCGACGTCGGGATTCTTCTTCTGCGGCATGATCGAACTGCCGGTGGAGTACGCGTCGTCCAGCGTGACGAAAGAGAACTCCTTCGTCGCCCACAGGATAACCTCCTCGGCGAGCCGGGACAGGTCGACGGCAAGCATCGCGGCCACGAAGGAGAACTCGGCGACGACGTCGCGGGACGCCGTCGCGTCGATGGAGTTCTCGCTCGGGCCGTCGAAGCCCAGTTCGGTCGCCACGGCCGCGGGGTCAAGGCCGAGCGATGAGCCGGCCAGCGCGCCCGACCCGTACGGGCTGCGAGCGGCGCGTCGATCCCAGTCGACGAGTCGGTCGACGTCACGGGCCAACGCCCAGCAGTGCGCCAGCAGATGGTGCGAGAGCAGGACCGGTTGCGCGTGCTGCAGGTGGGTCCGCCCCGGCATGGCGACGCCGAGATGACGTTGCGCCTGACCGACAAGGGCACCGATGAGCTCGAGTACGCCGTGCGCGACCGTGCGGGCCTCTTCACGCAGGTACATCCGGACGAGCGTGGCGATCTGGTCATTGCGGGATCGGCCCGCCCGCAGCCGGCCGCCCAGATCGGGTCCGACCCGTTCGACCAGGCCGCGTTCGAGCGCGGTGTGCACGTCCTCGTCGCCTGGTTCGGGGGTGAATCGGCCGGCGGTGACGTCACGGTCGAGCGTGTCGAGCCCGTCCAGCATTGCGCTGAGCTCGTCAGCAGTGAGCAACCCGGCGCCGTGCAGCACCCTGGCATGCGCCCGGGAGCCGGCGATGTCGTGTCGGGCCAGCCGCCAGTCGAAGTGGGTCGACAGAGACAGCGCCGCGAGCGCGTCGGAAGGACCGCCGGCGAACCGGCCGCCCCAGAGGCTGGTCCGGGCCGCCCCGCCCTCAGTCAACGCCGGACTCGATCGCCACGTGATCGAGTGGGGACTCGTCCGACCCGGGGGCGAGGGTGCGGGTGTACGCGGTGATCCGTTCGGCTCCGCCCTCGTCCAGGCCGGCTGCGTCCAACTCCCCGAACAGGTGGGTGCGACCGAGCAGCACCTCCGACTGCGCCGCATACTGCTCGAGCTTGGAGCGCGAGTCGGCGATGTCCAGGTTGCGCATGGTCAGCTGGCCGATGCGGTCCGACGGGCCGAAAGCGGCGTTCTCGGTGCGCTCCATGGACAGCTTGTCCGGGTGATAGGACAGCTCGTCACCACGGGTGTCGAGGATCGTGTAGTCCTCACCCCGGCGCAGGCGCAGCGTCACCTCGCCGCTGACGAGGGAGGCGATCCAGCGCAGGATGGATTCACGCAGCATGAGCGACTGCGGGTCGAGCCA
>JBDTFN010000061.1:0-13539 GCA_039937915.1 Jatrophihabitans sp.
CCGTGCGCGGGGTTCATCTCGTACTGCGTCTCGGTGTCCTGGTAAGCGCCCCAGTGCTCACCGGAATACGCCGGGTCGTAGACCTTGAGCTGGGCGAACTCGCTCTCCTCGTCCTTGATCCCACCGATCACGATGACGTGCGTGGGCGAACCGACCATGACCGGGCCGCGTTGCAGCATCTGGTCCCACGCTCCCGGAGAATTGCACTGGTCGGGCAGGACGTAGAGGTTCAGCTGCGCCGCGAGTTGCTTGCACTCCTCGTTGTCCGCGCCGTCGATGCCGAACGAGGCGAACTCCTCCAGCACCGCGGATTCGGGATAGCTCTGGTTTCGGGCGTAGCCGAGCATCATCGCCGTTGACGCGGCCCAGCACGACATCCGCTGGGTCTGGGGGACAAAGGGCACCATGTAGTCGCTGCTCATCGGCAGAGGATGGACCTCGCCAGAGATCAAGAGCACTGCGACGGGGACGTCCGTAGGGGCAGCGCATCATGCCCCGAGGGGCGCGCCGGCCCTGAGCGGACCAATCCAGGTCATTACCGGGTGCGACGCGCAGCAACGTCTAGACGCAAGGCCGGGCGGGGTAGCACGATGAGCACCCGTCGTCCCGGAGGTGTCTCATGGAGCCCATCGCACCCGCCACTCGAACCGAACTGGACGCGGTCCGGCTCCGCCGCTCGGAACTGCGCGGCAGCCTTGACGTCTTGGAGATAACCCTCGCCGCGCCGGCGTCGGGGCGCGCTGTTGTCTGGGGCGAGACCGTGCACGACGCCCTCGTGACGGTCGCGGGCGATTTCGGAGCCCACGTCGAGGTGACCGAAGGTCCTGGCGGCTTGCATGAATCGATCGCGGCGGCCCAGGTTCGGCTCACCAATGCCGTCGATGCCCTCGCCGCCGAGCACGGCCCGATCGCCGAAGAGATCGCCTCCCTCGTGGCCGATAGCGCTGCGCCGGTGGCCCCGAAGGATGTCGACGACCTGCGCGACCGTGCCACCCGACTGCTCGGACATCTGATCCGGCACCGCCAACGTGGCGCCGACCTGATCTACGAGGCGTTTCATACTGACATCGGCGGAGTCGATTAGGCGGAATAGTCGGCGGAGTCGATGAGGCGGAATAGTCGGCGGAGTCGATGAGGCGAAACGGACTATGCCGTCCTGCGCCGCAACGTGACCGCCGCGAGCACCAGAGACAGCACTGTCCCCCCGGCCAGGACGAGCACACCTCGGACGTAGTGCGAATCCAGGCTCGCGGATGCGGTGATGTGCTGAAGCGCTTCGACGGCGTAGGACAGCGGCATGGCGTTGGAGAAGTAACGCAGCGGCTCCGCCATCTGATCGCGCGGCACGAACAGCCCGCAGACGAGCAGTTGCGGCAGCACGATGATCGGCATGAACTGCACCGCCTGGAACTCCGTTCGCGCGAACGCACTGGCGAACAGCCCCAGGGCCAGCCCGAACCAGGCATCGAGCAGGGCGACGAGCAGCAGCGACCACAGCGATCCGGTCAGGGTCAGCCCGAGCCAGGTCGAGACCGCGACCGCCAGCACGACCTGGGCGATGGCCACCACCGAGAACGCGAGGGCGTAGCCGATGAGCAGGTCGAACTTGCCCATCGGCGTGGTGAGCAGCCGTTCGAGCGTGCCCGATGAGCGTTCCCGCAGCGTGGTGATCACCGTGACGAGGAACATCAGCAGGAACGGGAAGAAGCCGAGCAGCGCGGGGGCGATCCGGCTGAACATCTCCTCGGAGTCGAAGACGTAACGAAGCATGGCCATGAGGGCTGCCGGCACGAGCACCATGAGCGCGACCGTGCGCGGGTCATGCCGTAACTGGGTCAGCACCCGCGTCGCGGTGGCCATCGTGGGCCGCAGGTTCACCGGGTCACCAGCGTGAGGAACGCGGCGTCCATGGAGGAGGTCCCAGTACGTTCGCGCAGACCGGCTGGGGTGTCCGAGGCGAGCACCCGTCCGTCGCGCAGCAGCAGCAACCGATCGCAGCGTTCGGCCTCGTCCATGACGTGGCTGGACACGATCAGCGACAAACCGCCGGCGGCGAGGGACGCGAACAGGGACCACAGCTGTTCGCGCAGCACCGGGTCCAGCCCCACGGTCGGTTCGTCGAGCACGAGCAGTTGCGGTGCGCCGAGCATTGCGACCGCGAGGCTCACCCGGGAGCGCTGGCCGCCGGAGAGTCGCCCGACCAGCCGCCCCCGATACGGCACGAGGTCGACCTGGTCGATCACCCGCGCCACGTCCCCAGCCGGGGCGCCGAGCGCGACGCAGAAGTACCGGACGTTCTGTTCGACGGTCAGGTCGTCGTACACCGACGCCTGCTGCGAGGCGTAGCCGACGATTCGGCGTAACTCCGGCGAGCCCGCCGGGCGCCCGAGGACGGTTACGGTGCCCGACGTGATCCGCTGCGTGCCGATGATCGAGCGGATGAGCGTCGTCTTGCCGCACCCGCTCGGACCGAGCAGCCCGACGACGGTGCCGGACGCGACGTCGATGTCGATCGCGTCGAGCACGGTGTTCCCGCCGCGCACGACGGTGAGCCCGGTGCAGCGCACTGCCGGGTCTGCTTCGGCCATGGGCACAGTGTGTCGCTGTCCCACGTGTCAGGCCAGGGTCAGCCGGGCAGAGTCAGACCGCCAGGGTGAGGACGGCGGCGGCCCCGCGCCGAGGCGTCCGGACCAGTTGGTCGGCCGGGCCGCTGGGATACCCGACGCGCACCATGATCTGCGGGTGCCCGACCCAACCCATGAATTCCTGGAAACGGGCACGAAAGGCGGGGAAGTCGACGGCCTGGCTCAGTAAGCAGGTTGTCATCCCGCGCAATTCGGCCGCAATCATGAACCGCATCAGGCACGCACCAGCATGGAGCTGATCGCGCGGATGATCGAAATCGGTGAGGACGACACCGATGAGGGGCTTCTCGTCGACATCGCGGTCGATGAGCAGCTTGCCGGTGACCCCTACCTCGAAGTCACGTAGCGGCACATTGGAGCGTCGCGGAGCATCGTGCGGTACGTGCGGGATCGCCGCAGTAGGGATGCCATCGACCATCGCGTGGACGTCCGGGTCATGCAGCCAGTGGTTCATCTCGTCCAGGTAGGCCTGGTCGTGGCGTTCGACCCGGTCAGCGCGGCTGACCGCGACAGCCAGGTTGATCTGCTCGTCCTCCTGGGTCGGGAAGTGCACCCGCGCGCTGGCGTCGCTGCCTGCTGCCTGCAGCTCCTCGGCGAGCTCGGGGGGCACCGGGTGGGCCGCGAACGGACGCCGATCACTGCGGCGTCGCTTCGCGGCCTGCACCGCGGTGACGGCAAGAGCGTCCGGCTCACCCCGACCCATGGGACGGAACCGGGCGAGCAGGTCAGGGTCGTCGCGGTCGGGCAGGACGGTCGTCTCGAGCTGCCAACCCTGCGCGTGCAGAGCGGTCTCGGTCAGCAGCATTGCCGCTCCGCAACTCAACATCAGCGAATGCCCGTCCGGATCGGCGACAGCGAGTTGGCGAGTGCGGTCGGCCCGCAGGACGAGGCCGTCCGGGTCCAGGCGCCAGGACCACGGCTGGGTGTTATGGATCGACGGCGCGCGGACGGCGACCTCGACCGCGGCCTCGGCCGCCGCGGGGTCAAGGGGTACCGGACCGGACTCAGTGCGCGGCATGGGAATCCTTTCGACGCCTCGTGCCTCGCACCTTACGCAGCGCGGCTATTCGGCCAGTTCTTCATCAAGGTTGATGTGGCGCGAGTGGACCCGATCCGGGTGCAGGAACACGAATCGCTTGTATGCCCAGAACCGGAAGATCGTGCCTACGCCGATCGTGGCGATATTGACGAGGAAGACTGTGCGGCTCGCGTGGTCGTAGCCCAGTGGGTAGACGAAGAACGCGATGACCAGCAGCGAGAACGCGAGGGTGACGAGGTTGATGCCGAAGAAGACCGCCGTCTCGCGGCCCAGGCTGCTGCGAGCGCGGTGCGAGAAGGAGAGGTACCGGTTGCCGAAATAGGCGAACGTCGTGGACACGATCGTCGACACGGTTTTGGCCTTCAGCGCCCCGGCCCCGGCGAGGGTGGCGAACAACCCGACGTCAATCACGAACGCCAGTGCGCCGACGGCCCCGAACGCGGCAAGTTCCTTGACCAGGATGCGAACCGACCCGCGCAGTCGATCACGCAGGTAGGAGGGCCGTAGGGACGTCATGGTTGAGCGAACGTTACTCGCCAGGGACCGGTTTTCCAGGCCTCGTGCACAGCGTCAAGCCAGCCCGCTTACGCTTTCCCGCGTGGACGAACGCACCGGATTGCCCGTCGTCGGGATGGTCGGGGCCGGGCAGTTGGCCCGAATGACCCACCAGGCCGCGATCCCGCTCGGCCAATCCGTGCGGATGCTCGCCGACACCATCGATGACGGGGCTGCTCTCGTTGCGCACGAGGTGAGTGTGGGCCGCTACCGCTCTCTGTCGGATCTGCGGGCCTTTGCTCAGGGGTGCGAGGTGGTGACCTTCGACCACGAGCACGTACCGAATGAGCACCTCGTCGCCCTCGAAGCCGACGGGATAAATATCCAGCCCGGCTCGGCCGCGCTGCGCTTCGCCCAGAACAAGCTCGCCATGCGTGCTCGTCTCGCCGAATTGGGCGTTCCCTGCCCGCGTTGGGCCCAGGTCACCGACGCCGACGACCTGCAGGGCTTCGGCGACGCCGTCGGGTGGCCCGTCGTTCTCAAAGCGGCGACCGGAGGCTACGACGGCAAGGGCGTGTGGGTGATCGGTTCGGTCGAGGACGCCGCGGAAATCCTGGCCTCCGGAACCGCGCTGCTCGCCGAGGAGATGGTGCCGATCGTCCGCGAGTTGGCTGCCGTCGTGGCTCGCTCGCCGTACGGGCAGGGGGCCGCGTGGCCGGTGGTCGAGACCGTGCAGCGCGACGGGATCTGCGTAGAGGTGATCGCTCCCGCGCCGGACCTGGACGAGGAGATCGCCGAGCACGCTCAGGCGCTCGCGCTACGGATCGCCCACGAACTCGGGGTCACCGGGGTCCTGGCGGTGGAGCTGTTCCAGACCGAGCACGGACTGCTCGTCAACGAATTGGCGATGCGGCCGCACAACTCCGGGCACTGGACGATCGAGGGCTCCCGGACCTCGCAGTTCGAGCAGCATCTGCGCGCGGTCCTGGACTACCCGCTCGGGTCGACCGTCCCCACCGCGCGGTGGACGGTGATGGTCAACCTGCTCGGTGGCCCCGAGAACGTCGTCCCGAACGGCATCGACGAGCGGGTGCACCACCTGATGGCGCACTGGCCGGAGGTCAAACTGCACCTGTACGGCAAACAGTTCCGTCCCGGGCGCAAGGTCGGCCACGTCACCGCGCTCGGCGACGACCTGATCGAGATCCGTCGTCGCGCCAACGAGGCGGCTGACTACCTGATGAACGGGGACGCGCGATGACGACCGTGGGAATCATCATGGGGTCCGATTCCGACTTCGACGTGATGAGCGCGGCAGCCGAGGCGCTGACCGAGTTCGACGTGCCGCACGAGGTTCGGGTCGTGTCGGCGCACCGGACCCCGCTCGGTATGGCCGAGTACGCGCAATCCGCGGCCGGGCGCGGGCTGAAGGTGATCATTGCCGGGGCAGGGGGAGCGGCCCACCTGCCGGGCATGGTCGCGTCGTTGACGACGCTGCCGGTGATCGGTGTCCCCGTACCACTGAAGTACCTGGACGGGATGGACTCGCTGCTCTCGATCGTCCAGATGCCAGCGGGAGTTCCGGTGGCCACCGTGTCGATCGGCGGCGCCCGAAACGCCGGGTTGCTCGCGGTGCGGATCCTGGCCGCGTCCGACGCCGTCCTGGCCGAGAAGATGGCCGTCTTCCAGACCGATCTCGCCGCCTCCGCCCAGGCCAAGAACGACGCGCTGCAACAACGTCTTGGCCGCTGAACCGACCCAATCGGGCCAGCAGCATTCCCAGAAATCTCAGGGCCCTACCCAGGGGCAACCCCTACGGCGCAACCCAGTTCGCGTCCGTACGCTGACTGAATGAACCTGGGAGCATTTCGCGAGCGGCTGCGCTCCCGGACAATGCAGATCATCCTCGTCGCCGTGCTCGTCCTGGTCGGGGTGGGCGTCATCGTCGGCGTCGCCAGCTCCAACCCGAGCATCGCGACCCGCAACGAGTTCGTCACGGGCACGCCGGAACCGGACGGCACGGCCGTCCGCCTCGACACCACGCTGTTCCTGCCGGAGCAGACTCCCGCACCGGCCGTTCTGCTGAGCCAGGGTTTCGGCGGGGACAAGCAAGGCCTGGCCGCCGACGCGCAGACGCTGGCTCGCGGCGGGTACGTCGTGCTCACCTACACCGCCCGCGGCTTCGGCGAATCCGGCGGACTTATCCACTTCGCGTCCCCTAACTACGAGGTCGCCGACGCCAAGTTGCTCGTCACCCATCTGGCCGGGCTGGCCGTGGTGAAGAAGAAGAACGGCAACCCCGAGATCGCCGCGCAAGGCTCGTCCTACGGCGGTGGGCTGTCTCTGCTCCTGGCCGCCGCTGATAAGCGCATCGACGCCGTCTCGGCCGATATCACCTGGAACAACCTGCAGCACGCCTTCTTCCCGAACGCGGCCGGCGATCAGCCCGGACCGTACAAGAAGCTCTGGGTCGGGCAACTGTTCGGCAACGCCTTCGGCGACCGCAGCGCGGCCGGTCTTGCCGCCCTGCTCGGCAAACGCGGCGAACCCAAGATCAGCGGGTCGGTGAGCTGTGGCCGGTTCGCCGCCGACATCTGTGCGGCCTACCAGGCCTCGGCCGCGGCCGGCGCGCCCACCGCGGCGATGACGACGCTGATGCGCGAGGCCAGCCCGGCCAGCGTGCTCGACAAGATCACCGCCCCGACCCAGCTGACCCAGGGCGAGCAGGACTCGCTCTTCCCGCTCAGTGAGGCTGACGCGAATGCGCGCGGCATCGCGGCCAACGGGACCCCGGTGTCGGTCGACTGGCGGGTCGGCGGTCACGACGGCGGGAACGTCGGCAACGTCGCGATCACCAACGCCCGCACGTGGTTCGACAAGGTCTTCGCCGGCGACGATCTCAAGGGCGCCCAGCCGTTTACCTTCGCCGAGGAGGACGGCGTCATCTCCGCCGCCACCGGCGATTCCAAACGCTCGATCCTGCAGACCAAGGGCTACCCCGGCATCGACGGGACGCCCCGCGACACCCGCAAGGTCATGGTCGGCGCACCGGAGCAGCAGATCGGATCCCCGGCCGGCGGGTCGCCGGCGGTAATAACCAGCATCCCAGGCCTGGGCGCGATCCTCGGCCGCCTCAGTAGCACCCTCGCCAGCCTGCCTACGGCGCCCGGACAGACCGCGCTATTCGTCTCGCAGAAGGCGAACAAGGAGTTCGCGATCGTCGGGACGCCGACGGTACGGATCACCGTCACGAGCAAGACCGCCCGCGATGCCACGCTGTTCGTCGGCCTGCGTGACCTGGACCCCGACGGAACGGCGACGCTGCCCTCGCAACTGATCGCGCCGCTGCGCGTCACCGGGCTGACCCCGGGACAGCCACGCACGATCGAGGTGCGACTGCCCTCGGTGGTGCAGAAGGTGCTGGTCGGCCACCGGCTGGTGCTGTCGGTGAGTTCGACGGACTTCGCCTACGCCGGACCGCAGGATGCGCGCGCGTACACGATCTCGGTGCCCGACGACGCGACCGCGGTGAGCATCCCGACCGCCACCGGCACCGCCATCAGCGGTGGCGCACCCTTCGCGTGGTTGATCGTCGGCATCGTCGTCGCGTTGGCTGTCGCCCTGCTGATCGCCCTCGTCCTGTACCGGCGTCGCCACGTACTGCACGACGACCCGGACCTCATGGACGTGCCGGTCAGCGTGCGTGGCCTGGTCAAGGAGTACGCCGGCGGCTACCGCGCCGTCGACGACATCAGCTTCCAGGTCGAACGCGGCCAGGTCGTCGGGTTGCTCGGCCCGAACGGCGCGGGCAAGACCACCGCCCTGCGCGTTCTGGTCGGCCTGATCACCCCGACCAAGGGGCAACTACACGTCTTTGGCGAGCCCATCGTTCCGGGTGCGCCGGTGCTGTCGCGGATCGGCTGCTTCATCGAGGGGCCCGGCTTCCTGCCGCACCTCACCGGCCGCGAGAACCTGCGCCTGTACTGGGCCGCGACCGGCCGGCCCGACAACGAGGCGGAGTTCCAGACCGCGCTCGACATCGCCGGGCTCGGCGGGTCGATCGACCGACGGGTACGCACCTACAGCCAGGGGATGCGCCAGCGCCTCGGCATCGCCCAGGCCATGCTCGGCCTGCCCGAACTGCTGGTTCTGGACGAGCCCACCAACGGCCTCGATCCGCCGCAGATCGCCGAGATGCGTGAGGTCATGAAGCAGTACGCCGAGACCGGCCGGACGGTTGTGGTGTCCAGTCACCTGCTCTCGGAGGTCGAGCAGACCTGCACGCACGTGGTGGTCATGCACAAGGGCCGGATCGTGTCCTCCGGTTCGGTGGACGAGATCGCGGCATCGGACACCGTCCACCTCTCGGTGGACGACCCGACCGCGGCCGAGAAGGTGCTCGCCGCGGCTGGTATCGACGCCCGCCTCGTCACAGGTCGGCGTTCGCTCGAGGACGTCTTCCTGGAGCTCATCGGAGAGGACGTGGACGCATGAGCGACATGAACGTCAATGGACCCTCGCCCGGACTGGGGCGTGCCGTGCGATCGACCGACCGCGAACGGTCCAAGGTTGCTGCGACCCATCGGGGCGTACACGACCGCTTGGCGGAGCTCGACCCGCATCGCAAACACACCTACAACCCGCGCAAGACGCTGAAGTTGCGCGTGGAGTTCACCCGCCAGGTCAAACGACGCCGGACCCAGATCGCGTTCGGGCTGATCCTGCTGCTGCCGGTCATCATTGCCCTCGCCTTCAAGCTCGGGGGGACGGGCGACAGCAGGAACGGGGCACCGGAACTGGTCGGGCTCGCGACGAGCGGTTCGTTCAACTTCGCCCTGTTCACCGAGTTCGCCTCGGTCGGGTTCCTGCTCGTCGTCGTGGTGGCGCTGTTCGTCGGCGACACGGTGGCCAGCGAGGCCAGTTGGTCCTCGCTGCGCTACCTGCTCGCCCAGCCCGTTCCGCGGGCGAGGCTGCTACGGCAGAAGTTGGCGGTTGCCGGTGCACTGTGCGTGGGCGCGAACTTCGTGCTGCCGATCTGGTCCCTCCTGGTCGGGGGAGCGTTCTTCGGCTTCGCACCGGCCCGCTCGCCGGTCGGCGGCAGCGCGTCGAGCCTCGAATCGACGCTGGCGCTGCTGATCTCGGTGGTCTACATCTGCATCCAGTTGCTCATCGTCGCCTCGCTGGCCTTCGCCCTGAGCGTGAACGTCGACAACCCGCTGGGAGCGGTCGGCGGGGCGGTGATGCTGGTCGTGATCTCGAGCATCCTCAACCAGATCACCGCACTCGGGTCGATCCGCCACTTTCTGCCGACGTACTTCAACTACGCGTGGGTGGACACGCTGAGCAAACCGATCCGTTTCGACGACATGATGCGCGGGACCGGTCTGGCGCTGGTCTACTCGGCGATCTTTCTCGGCATCGCGTTCCTCACCTTCGACCGCAAGGACATCACCTCATAGCGGTCAGCCCGATGCGTCCCGGCGGGCCCGATAGGCGGCGACGTTGGTCCGGTTGCCGCACCCCTTCTCGCAGAACCGGCGGGACCGGTTCTTGGACAGGTCCACCAGCACGTCGTCGCAGTCGTCGGCCGCGCACACCTTGAGCCGCTCGAGTTCGCCGCCGCGGATGACGTCGACGAGGGCCATCGCCGCCTCGACGGCCATCCGATCGGCCAGCGGCGCCTCGGCCCGCGTCGCGTGCAGGTGGTAGTCCCATCGGTCGTGCTTGACGAGTTGGGGGAGTGCCTGTGACTCGCGCAGCAGGGCGTTCACGGTGTCGGCGGCCGTGTCCGCGTCGCTGTGCCAGATCGAACGCAGCCGCGGTCGAAGGCTCCGGACGTCGTCGAGTTCGGCCTTGGTGTGCCGGCGCGAGCCGGTCCAGCCCCAGTCGGCGACGAAGGCGTCCAACTGCTCGACGGTCTCCAGACCGCCGTCGCTCTCGGTGTTGACCAGCGCGACGGAGCTGCCCAACGCCACCTCTGTGTCATGAGCAAAGATCACTTGACTCCTGACCTCGTCCAACCGTAACGTCATGAGCATAGAAGGTTTCACTCATGACAGGGGTAAGTGTTGTGCGCACCGGCAGTTTTGGGCTCGGCATGGCGGCCGTGTCCGCGGCGACCTTCGGTACGTCGGGTACCTTCGCCGACGCACTGATGGGTTCAGGGTGGACCCCTGGCGCGGCGGTCACCGTTCGAATCGCCCTGGCGGCAGTGATCCTGACCATTCCTGCCCTGCTCGCCCTGCGCGGGAACTGGCACCGCTTGCGGCAGGGGATCTCCTCGATCGCCACGTATGGGCTCGTGGCCATCGCCGGCTGTCAGCTGTTCTTCTTCAGCGCCGTCGAGCACCTCTCGGTCGGGGTGGCGCTGCTACTCGAATACTCCGGGACGCTGCTCGTCGTGCTGTGGATGTGGCTGCGGCACGGACATCGCCCGACCCGGCTCACGATGACCGGCGGCGCAGTGGCCATCGTCGGACTTGTTCTGGTGCTCGATCTCACCGGCCCGCAGCGGGTCGACCTCGTCGGCGTGCTGTGGGGCCTCGGCGCTGCGGCCGGGCTGGCCACCTTCTTCGTCCTGTCGGCCCACTCCGGTCACTCCGAAGGTCTCCCGCCGATCGCGATGGCCTGGACAGGAATGGTGCTCGGCGCGTCCACGCTCGGGGCCTTCGCGCTCGCCGGGATTCTGCCGTTCCATGCCGGGACGGCCGACGTCGACTTCGCCGGGCACACCACCAGTTGGCTCGTCCCGGTGATCGGCGTGGCCCTGCTTGCAACGGTCATCGCCTACACGACCGGCATCACCGCTGCGCGCAGCCTCGGAGCCCGTTCGGCCTCTTTCGTGGGGCTCGCCGAGGTGCTGTTCGCGATCCTGTTCGCCTGGCTGCTGCTCGACCAGCAGCCCTCGCTGTCGCAGCTCGTCGGCGGGATCGTTGTCCTCACCGGCATCGCACTCGTACGCAGGGGCGAGCAGCCCGCGGACGAGCCCGAGGGCGCGGCGGCGATGCAGATCCCGCTGGCCGGGGCATCCTCATAGACGTGTCACCACCCCAGGGAGCCCGCCAGGTCAGCGTCGGTCCCGAACGTCTGGGCAAATGGCTCGCCGGATTCGACGAGCGGCACGGCGGCGCGACCACCGTGACCACGGTCGACTGGGTCGAGCTCACCGGTGCCGACGGGGACCGGGCGTGGGTCGAGGTGCCCTACCCGCCATTGGACGGGGATCTGGTCGAGCACGCGTTGCGGCCGCGTCGGATCGGGGTGCTGCTGGTGCGCCGGGGTGGGTACGCGGCCGGAGTCTTCGATGGCCCGGAACTCAGCGCTTCGAAGGTCGGGTCGAACTACGTCCAGGGGACGACGAAAGCCGGCGGCTGGTCCCAGCAGCGATATGCGCGGCGGCGCGCAAATCAGGCCAGCGCCGCGTTCGCCTCGTCGGCGGACGGAGCGGCTCGGGTGCTCGCTGACGTCACGCTGGACGCGTTCGTGGCCGGCGGTGACCGCGAGGCGGTGAAGGCGGTGCTCACCGACCGACGCCTGGCGCACCTCGTCCCATCCGGGCCGTGGCTGACCGTCAAGGACCCACGACTGCGGGTGCTCGTCACGATGCCGGAGCAGTTCCGAGCGGTCCGGATCAGCCTCGACCCGTGACCGGATCGGCTACGGCCGCCCGAGGGCCCGGTACTGCCAACCGGCAGCGCGCCAACGTACCGGATCCAGCACGTTGCGTCCGTCGACGATGTTGCGTCGGGCGACGATCTTGCCGATCACGCCGGGGTGCATCGAACGGAACTCGGCCCACTCGGTGAGCAGGAATACGATGTCGGCGTCCTCGAGTGCATCCTCGAGGGAGTCGGCGTAGCTGAGCTCCGGATGCTTGAGCCGGGCGTTGGCGATGGCCTGCGGGTCATAAATCATGACCTCGCCCTCGCGCCGCCCGATGGCGGCGGCGACGTCCAGGGCAGGAGAGTCGCGGACGTCATCGGAGTTGGGCTTGAAGGCCGCGCCGAGGGCGGCGACCTTGGCCCCACGGTAGGAGCCGTCCATCAGGTCCAGCCCGATCTCGACCGTGCGCACCCGACGCCGCTGGTTGATGCTGTCCACCTCGCGCAGGAACGACACCGCCTGGTCGACGCCGAGTTCGCCCGCGCGGGCGATGAAGGCGCGGATGTCCTTGGGCAGGCAGCCGCCGCCGAAGCCGAGACCCGCGTTGAGGAACCGGCGGCCGATGCGGTCGTCGTACCCGATCGCATCGGCGAGTTGGGTCACGTCCGCCCCGGTCGTCTCACAGATCTCGGCCATCGCATTGATGAACGAGATCTTCGTGGCGAGGAAGGAGTTGGCGGCGACCTTGACGAGTTCAGCGGTCGCGAAGTCGGTGACGATGACGGGTGTACCGGCCTTGATCACCGGCTCGAACGCCGCCCGGATCCGGTGCTCGGCCCATTCGCTGCGGACGCCGAAGACGAGGCGGTCCGGGCGAAGCGTGTCCCGGACCGCGAACCCCTCACGTAGGAACTCGGGGTTCCACACCAACTCGACGTCCGGGCACGGTGACACGTCCTGCAGAATCTGCTCCATGCGCACCGCCGTGCCCGCCGGCACCGTGGACTTCCCGACGACGAGAACCTTGCGGGTGAGGTGCTCGGCGAGCGAACGGAACGCCGCCTCGACGTGGGTCAGGTCGGCGGCGAGCTCGCCGGCGCGCTGGGGCGTACCGACACAGACGAAGTGGATGTCAGCGAAGTCGGCGACCTCGGCGTAGGAGGTGGTGAAGCGCAGGTTGCCGCTGTCGATGTGCTTTGCCAGCAGTTCGGGCAGTTCGGGCTCGAAGAACGGAACTTTGCCGGCCAACAACCGATCGATCTTGGTCTTGTCGATGTCCAGACCGATGACCTCGTAGCCGAGTTCGACCATGCAGACCGCGTGGGTGGCGCCGAGATAACCGGTACCGATGACCGAAAGTCGGGGTCGCTCACTCATGGGCACAGGCTAACGGCAGTCGAGCGTCCGATTGCCCGGTCTGGTAGGGATGCTCTTATGGCCATCCTCACCTTCCGGCGCGCGCGATGACAGAACCCACCGAATCCGCTCTCACCAGCCGACCGTCCTGGGCGGCCCTGCGCTCGCACCACGCCGATGTGCGTGCGACGCATCTACGGGACCTGTTCGCAGACGACCCTGGTCGCGGCGAACGGATGAGCCTCGAGGCCGAGGGCATCTACCTGGACTACTCGAAGAACCGCATCACCGACGAGACGCTCGGGCTATTGGTCGCCCTGGCCGAGGAATCGGGCCTGCGTGAGCGCATCGACGCCATGTTCGCCGGCGAGAAGATCAACAGCACCGAGGACCGTGCCGTGC
>JBDTFN010000062.1:0-3509 GCA_039937915.1 Jatrophihabitans sp.
CCGCAGTTCTGGTGGGGCTGGCACCAGCAACTGCTCGACCTCGCCGACGCCGGCTATCGTGCGGTCGCGGTCGACCTGCGCGGCTACGGCGCCAGCGACAAGCCACCGCGCGGCTACGACTCCCCCACGCTCGCCGCCGACATGGCCGCCCTCGTCACCTCCCTGGGTGAGTCGGACGCCATGATCGTGGGCAACGACCTCGGCGGGACGCTCGGCTGGACGATGGCCGCCCACCACCCTCGGGTGGTGCGCAGCCTCGTCGTCCTGGGGGCCGCGCATCCGCTGCGCATGCGGACCGCGCTGCGGACCGACCCGGCGCAGCGTCGAGCGTCGAGTCACGCGCTGCGCACCTTCCAGATCCCGCGCCGGGCCGAGAACCTGCTCTCTCGCAACTCGTTCTGGGTGCGCGAGCTGTACGACCGATGGACCGGCCCGCGCTGGCGCGGCACCCCCGGCTACGTCGCCGACGTCGAGCGCTTCGCCGAGGCGATGCGGATCCACCCGGTGTCCTTCTGCGCGGCCGAGCATTTCCGGTGGGTGGCCCGCTCGCAACTGCGCTCCGACGGCCGTCGCTACACCGCCAGCGTCCGCACCCCGATCACCGCGCCGGTTCTGCACCTGCACGGGGACTTCGACACCTGTGTCCTGCCCTCGTCGGCCCAGGGCTCAGGTCAGTACGTCTCCGGTGAGTACTCCTGGGGCCTCATCGACGGCGTCGGGCACTTCCCGCACAACGAGGTCCCCGAGTTCGTCAGCGGCGAGCTCATCCGGTGGGCAAAGACCCACTGACCGTCAGCCCGGGGTGCAGGCGCCGGTCCCGACCGCGGCGGTGCGCTGGCGTCCTTCTGCGGCCCGTCCGTCGATCTCGTTCTTGGTGAGCACGAAGCCGGTGTCAGACGAATCCAGTGCGGTGGCGAACACCATGCCGAGCACGCGACCGTCGTAGCCGAGCAGCGGACCGCCGGAGTTGCCGCTACGGATCACCGCCCGCACCGAGTAGATCTCGCGACGGATCTCGCCATTGCCGTAGATGTTGCTCCCGCGCACGGTGATCTGCGACCGGACCCGCGCGGATCGCACGGTGTACGGCCCGTCCTGCGGATAGCCGATCACTACGGCCGGGCTGCCCTGCTTGGCGTCGACAGTGGCGAAGGCCAGGGGTGGAGCATCGAGGCCGGAAACGTCGAGGACGGCGACGTCCCGGTTGGGATCGAAGACCACCACCGTCGCCTTGACGGTGCGAACGCGTCCGGACGCGTCCCGGGCGACGACCTGCACCGAGCGGGTCCCCGCGACGACGTGGGCGTTGGTCAGCACCCGGTGCGGGGCGTACACGAAGCCGGAGCCCTCGATGCCTCGGCTGCACTCCGGAGCCTGGCCGTAGACCTTCACGATCGACTGCTGCGCGGTCCGGACCTGTGCCTGCACGCTCGCGGGCAGGTCGGTCGGGGGCGCTGGCACCGCGACGACCGACGTCGAGGGCAGGTCGCCGAGGACCGGTGGGAAGCCACTGCGATTGAAGAAGTCACGCAGGGACGAATAAAGGCCGCGGACCTTGCCCGGGACGACGTCGTTGACGCCGCGCACAATCGTGGACTGACTGGCCTCCGCCGCAAGCCCCGGGTACGCCGAACTGGCCAGCGGCAGTGCGACCATCCACGCGACGAGCAGCACCGACACCACGCCGAGCACCGCGCCGACCCCGGAGTCCCACGGACGCCCACGCTCGCGCACCAGATGCCGTTTGACGTGGCCGGCGATGTACACGCCGAGTAATTGGCCGATCATCGCCAGCAACAGCACACACATGATGGCGATCGGGATCTGCACGCGCCCGTCGGCCAGGCGCTTGCCGAGCGGCTGGGCCAGTTGCGCGCCGATGGCCGCGCCGCCGAAGAACCCGACGAGGGAGAACGCCCCGACGACCGCACCGCTGCGGAAACCGCCGATCGCGTACGCGATCGCGGCGAGCACGATGATGAGGTCGAGCAGGTTCACGGGCTGCCGGGCTCCACGACGAGCGTGCCCTTCTGCCCCTGCGCCTCGTGGATGGTGCAGACGAAGCCGTAGCTGCCCGGCGCGGGGGCCACGAAGGTCGCGGAGGACTCTCTCCCGGCCCCTACGGTCGGGACGAAGTCGGCCGGAAAGCCGGTCACCAACAGGTTGTGCGGCGGACCGCTCGCGGCCGTGTTCTTCAGCACGACCTTCACCTTGCCCGGGTGAACCACGATCGTGGACGGATGGAAGCGCAAATCGTTGCCGGTGGTGAGGGTGACGACCTGGACGCCGTTCTGGACCGTCGCGGTCGCGGTACCGGAGCTTGTGCCCTCGACCGGGGAGTTGGTGTTGCTGCACCCCGTCGCGACGGTTACCAGGACGGCCATCGCCGCGATCAGGGACGTGCGGCCAGCCAGCATGCGTCGACGGTACCGGCGAGGACTGTCGACCCGTCGTGGAGTCTCAGCGACGACGGGTCGAGTCGGGCATCGGACGGTGGATGCTGTCATCCCACGGCCGCGCCCACCCGCCGAATTCGAGCATCCGGTCGAGCAGTCCGGCGGTGAATCCCCACACGAACAACCCTTCGGCCTCGAAACCTGGTCCGCGCCAGCCGGAGGGGTGCGTGACCTGGAAACGGTTGGCCGGCTCGACGAGATCCCGGATGGGGACGAGTTCGACGCGCGCCACCTCGGCCGCGTCCACCGGGGCGACCGGGTGCGGGTGCTCCCACCACGCGAGGACCGGAGTGACCACGAAGCCGGACACCGGGATGAAGATGGCCGGCAGGTCGGCCACGACCTGCACCGAGCGCGGATCCAGGCCGACCTCTTCGTTGGCCTCGCGCAGCGCGGCGTCGTTCAGGGTGTCGTCGGTGGGGTCGAGCGCGCCCCCGGGGAACGCGACCTGCCCGGCGTGCTCGCGCATGTCCGCGGCCCGTTCGATGAGCAGGACCGACGGCCCCCGAACGGTCTCGGCCAACGCCATCAGCACCGCAGAAGGGCGGCCCGTGCCGTCGTCGGGCGGGAGGAACCGGGACAGGTCCCGGCCCTGGATCCCGGTGGCGGCGCGGGCCAGCGGTTGCAACCAGTCGGGCAGCGTCATGGCAGCGTCATCATCTGTTGTTCGGACTTCACCAGCTTGCCTGCGACCACCGGGTCGGTGGGTCCCTCGCCGTAGGACGGGCAGAGCCGCGCGATCGGGCACGCTCCGCACGCCGGTCTGCGGGAGTGGCAGATGCGCCGGCCGTGCCAGATGGCGCGGTGGGAGAAGATCGTCCATTCGCGTTTCGGAATGAGCAGGGCAACCGCGTGTTCGACCTTGACCGGGTCGGTCTCGCTCGTCCAGCCCCACCGACGCACCAGCCGCCCGAAGTGCGTGTCGACGGTCAGTCCGGGCACATCGAAGGCGTTACCCAGTACGACGTTGGCGGTCTTGCGGCCGAAGCCGGGCAGCGTGACGAGTTCGGCGAGAGTGCCCGGGACCTCGCCGTCGTAGCGCTCGACCAGCTG
>JBDTFN010000063.1:0-5722 GCA_039937915.1 Jatrophihabitans sp.
TGCCCTACGACGAGGTGGTGGCCGCGCTGGGCTACCGCGGTGAGCGCTCCCTGGGTCTGCAGACGATCAAGCTGGAGAGCATCGTCGGCAGCGTCGACTCGACCCGCAACTTCGACCGCCAATTCCGACCCACCTCCAGTCGCGGACGCGAGCGCTGGCAACGGCTGGCTCTGGCGCAGGCCCGTGGGGAGTCGGTGCCCCCGATCGACGTGTTCCGCATCGGCGACCTGCACTTCGTCAAGGACGGTCACCACCGCGTGTCGATCGCGGTCGCGACCGGACAGCAGGTCATCGACGCGTACGTGATCGAGGTACGGACGGTGCTCTCCTCGCGCGGCATCCGGCACCGTGCCGATCTGCTCGTGAAGGACTACGAGCGGATGTTCTACGCCCGCGTTCCGTTGTCGCCTGAGCGGATGGCCAAGATCGTGGTCACCGATCCCTGGTCCTACGCCGAATTGGGCGAGAACGTCGAGGCATGGGGCTACCGGGCCATGCAGCACCTGGGGACGTTCCTGGACCGCGAGGAGGTAGCCAGGCGATGGTTCGTCGAGGAATTCACCCCCGTGGTGCGCATGCTGCGCACGGCTGATCTGCTGGGCTCTCGTACCGACGCCGAGGCATACATGACGGTTGCCAGCGAGCGCTATCGACTGATCCGGACGCACGACTGGACCGATGAGGTCATCGAACGAATCGGTCAGCGCCCGGGCTTCCACTGACGCCTCGGCCGCGCAGGTGGGCGGCGGTTACGTCGACAGGGTGAGATTCTCGCCGGTCTTCGGGTCGAAGATGTGGATGGCCCGGGAGTCGGCCCACAGTTCGCTCTCGGCGCCTTCCTTCACATCGGCGGCCGGGTTGAGCCGTGCCACGACCTGTTCCCCGCTGCCGCCGGTGTCAGCGCGCCCTGAATCGCGAGCCAGGTCGTCGAGCTCCTCGCTGGCCACGGACGAATCGGTCTCAACGCTGAAGTAGACGAAGACGTCCGAGCCCATGGACTCGACCACGTCCACCGTCGCGTGGAAGGTGATGCCATGCGGAGCGTTGTCCTCGGTGACGAGAGCGGCGTACTCGAAGTTCTCCGGCCGGATGCCGAGCAGTACCTCTCGAGACGCATCCCGGCCCTCGAGCCCGCGCCGGACCTCGTCGGACAGCGGCATGTCGCCCAACGCGGTACGCAGCTTGCCTTCCTCGAGCTTGGCGGGCAGGAAGTTCATCGCCGGCGAACCGATGAACCCGGCCACGAACAGGTTCTTCGGTTTTGCGTACAACTCCGCCGGTGAGCCGAGCTGCTGCAACAACCCGTTGCGCAGCACGGCAACGCGATCGCCGAGGGTCATGGCCTCGGTCTGGTCGTGTGTCACGTACACCATCGTGGTGCCCAGACGCCGCTGCAGGCGGGAGACCTCGGTCCGCATCTGCACCCGGAGCTTGGCGTCGAGGTTGGACAGCGGTTCATCCATGAGGAAGGCGGACGGATCCCGCACAATGGCGCGCCCCATCGCGACTCGTTGCCGCTGCCCGCCGGAGAGGTTGGCCGGCTTGCGATCCAGGTGCGGGGTGAGGTCGAGCACCTCGGCCGCGCTGTTCACCTTCTCATCGATCGTCTTCTGCGGGGTCTTCGCGAGCTTGAGCGCGAACGCCATGTTCTCCCGCACCGTCATGTGTGGATACAGGGCGTAGCTCTGAAACACCATGGCGATGTCGCGGTCCTTGGGCGCCATGTTGTTGACGACCTTGCCGCCGATGCGCAACTCGCCCTCGGTGATGTCCTCCAGGCCGGCGATCATGTTGAGCGTGGTCGACTTGCCGCAGCCAGACGGCCCGACCAGGATGACGAACTCGCCGTCGGCGATCTCCATGCTCACCTTGTCGACGGCGAGTGCACCGTCGGGGAAGCGCTTGGTGATGTTGTCCAAAACGATGTCTGCCATGGTGGTCAGCCCTTCACAGCGCCAGAGGTCAGCCCCGCCACGATGCGACGCTGAAAGAACAACACGAACAAGATGATTGGAATGGTGATGATGACGGCGGCCGCACAGATCGAGCCCGTGGGTGCGGTGAACTGCGAACTACCGGTGAAGAAGCCGATCGCGGCCGGCACGGTGCGCGCGTCCGTCGTCGACGTCAGGGAGATTGCGAAGAGGAAGTCGTTCCAGGCGAAGATGAACACCAGGATTGCCGTCGTGAACATCCCAGGGGCGGCGAGCGGCGCGATCACCTTGGTGAACGCCTGATAGGGCGTCGCGCCGTCCATCTTGGCGGCTTTCTCCAACTCCCAGGGAATCTCGCGGAAGAAAGCCGACAACGTGTAGATGCCCAACGGCAGGCCGAAGGCGACGTAGGGGATGATCAACGCTGGCCAGGTGTCGAACAGGCCGATCGCGCGCTCGATGTTGAACAACGGGGTCACCAGCGAGATCGCGGGGAACATCGCGATCAACAAGGACATGCCGATGAGCAACCCCTTGCCCGGAAACTTCAGCCGAGCCACGGCGTAGGCGGCCATCGAGGCAAGCGTTACCGCGATCACGGTGGAGATGAGCGCAATGCCGACGGAGTTGAGCAGGGCCTTGGTGAACTCCGCGGTCTTGAAGATCCCGCGATAGTTCTCCAGGGTCCATTTGCGGGGGAAGAAATGCTGGTCGTTGATCGTCGACGGGGCCTTGAACGACAGCGACGCGATCCAGAGCACCGGAATTATCGCGAGCGCGATGGCCACAGTGTTGGCCGTGCCCCAACTCGCCTTCTGTCCAAGAGTCGTGGCCATGTCAGTTCTCCGATCCGGGAGCCGCAGCGCCGAACAACTTGATAAAGATGAACGCGATGATCGCCACGCACACGAAGATCAGGATCGATATCGCCGATCCGATGCCGAGGTTCAATGCCGTGAACAAATTGTCGTATCCCAGGATCGACACCGAGCCGGTGCCGTTGTTGCCCGCGGTCAGGATGAAGATGTTGTCGAAGACCCGGAACGCATCGAGGGTCCGGAACAACAACGCCACCAGGATGGCCGGCTTCATCAACGGCAACGTGATCCGGCGCAGTCGCTGCCAGGCGGTCGCGCCGTCCATCTTCGCGGCCGATTGAAGATCCTCCGGTACCAGCGCCAAACCGGCCATCAACAGCAGAGCCATGAACGGGGTCGTCTTCCAGATCTCGGCGACGATGATGATCGCGATCGCCTGTACCTGATTGGTGAGCGGGGCGCCGTTGCTGAAGTGTCCGACGAGGTATCCCGTCCCGGGAGTCCACGCGTACTGCCAACTGAACGCTGCGACCACCGTGACGATGCCGTACGGCACGAGTATTGCCGTGCGGACCGTGCCCCGGCCGAACAGCGTGCGGTGCATCAGAATTGCCAGCATCATGCCCAGGACGAACTCGATCGCCACGGAGATCACGGTGATGATCAGCGTCACCCACAGTGCATGCCACCAGTACTGGGAGGACAACACGGCGACGAAGTTGTCGAACCCCACGAACTCGGCCTTGTCCGGGAAGCGCAGGTCGTACCGTTCGAGCGCGAGGTAGACCGCGTAACCGATCGGATACGCGGTGACCGCAATCATCACGATCACCGCCGGCGCGCAGAGCAGCCAGCCGAGCTTCCGCTCGGCCCTGGCCCCTTCGGACAGCGGGCCTTTCTTGTGCTTGGCCGGAGTCGCGTCCTCGGCCTCGGTCTTCGCGGTGTCGACGGTCATGGGATCAGACCCTTCGAATCGAGCGCGTCCTGGATCTGGCTACGCATGTCCTTCTCGGCGGAATTGGGGTTGATTCCGCTCGCAGGGGACACGATGTGCGAGATGACGATGGAAATGCTCTGGTAAGCCGGTGTCTTGGGCCGCACACTCGCGTTCTTCAATGAGTCGAAGATTGCCGCATGCGCCGGATAGGCCTTCTGCAGGGCCTTGTCCTGGTAGAGCGCCTCGAGCGTCGGAGGTAACCCACCCTTGACTGCGGCAGTGATCTGGTTGTCCCGGTTGCGTAGACACAGCGCCGCTTTGAAGGCCATGTCGGCGTGCTGAGAGTATTTACTGATCGCCAGGTCGATGCCACCGATGGTCACATGGCTGGGCTCGTTGGCGTCGACCCGCGGCCACGGTGCCCACTTGAAGACCTTGGCCAGCTTCTTGTTGTTCGTCTGCATCGAGGGGTAGACGAAGGGGTAGTTCAACTCGAAGGCCGCGGTGCCGCTCTCCATCGCCAGCCGGTTCTGATCCTCCATCTGGACCGAGAGCGACGGGTCGGCGGCGGGGGAGTCGGCCAATCGCTTCATGATCGAGAGGGCCTTCTTGGCCGGCTCGCCCAGCTGCGGCTTGTTCGCGGCCTTGTTCAGGATGCTCCCGCCGGCGCTCGAGATCAGACTGTTGAACCAGACCACGACACCCTCGTACTGGGCGCCCTGGATCTCGATGCGGTGCGGCTTGCCCTCCTTGGCCAGCTTCGTCGCCATGGTGATCATCTCGTCCCAGGTCTTGGGCGGCTTGGGGACGAGATCGGAGCGATACCAGAGCAATTGGGTGTTGCTGTTGTAGGGGACGGCGTACAGCTTGCCGTTCACAGTCGCGGTCTCGAGCGGCACCTTGAGCGTGCCTGCGCTGGCCTGCTCCTTGTTGGCGCCGGTCCACTCCCGGATCCAGCCGGCCTCGGCGAACTCGGACTCCCAGGTGACGTCCAAACCGAGGATGTCCAGCGATGTGTCCTGGGCGGCCAGTCGTCGCACGAGCTGCTGACGCTGGCCGTCGGCGCCGTTGGGCAGCTTGTTGTAGGAGATCTTGTACTGGCTGGTGCTGCATCTGTCGGCTGCCTGTTGAATCGCTCCGGAGTTGTCCGGGAAGTTGTAGAAGGCGAGGGTCACCCGGCCGTCGCTGCTGCCTCCGCAGGCGGTCAACGTCGCGGTGGCCAACATGACTGCGCTCATGACCGCCGTCGTCCGACGTCGACGTCGCGCGCGGAATCGCCGTGGGGCGCGGAATCGAGGGGGGGATTCGTCTATGGACACCGGCAAGTCTCCTAGATCGAGTGTGCGGGCCGGTGTGGTCTACCGGGCTCCGTACTCCGTGATCCGGACGCTACGTTGATCAGTCCCGCCTGGCAATACGCAGTATTTGTCCACTGTGCCCAAGGCTCATGCGGGTACAGACTGGGTATCCGACCATCGAGGAGTTCCGCATGACGACGACACAGGCCGATCAACAGACCACCACGCCTCCGGCCAGCGCCGCGGTGCAGGACGTGCACGGCCGTGCGCTGTACATGGCGACGCCGCCGGTGTTCGACACGGTCGAGCAGGAGCGGGCGCACCGGAAGGCCAAACTTGCCGCGGCGTTCCGCATGTTCAGCAAGGCCGGTCTGGACGAGGGCGTCGCCGGGCACATCACCGTGCGCGATCCGGCCGACCCGAGCACGTTCTGGGTGAATCCGTTCGGGATGCACTTCTCGATGATCCGCAGCAGTGATCTTGTCCGAGTGGACGAGGAGGGCCAGGTCGTCGAAGGCGATCGCGCGGTCAACGGCGCCGCAGTGGCCATCCACTGTGCCGTGCACGCTGCCCGTCCCGATGTGTTGGCCGCCGCGCACGCCCATGGTCCGTACGGCAAGACGCTGTCCTCGCTCGACGTGACCGTCGAACCGCTGACACAGGACGCGTGTGCCTTCTACGACGACATCGCCACCTTCGACACCTACACCGGGGTGGTGCTGGACAAGGAAGAGG
>JBDTFN010000064.1:0-12074 GCA_039937915.1 Jatrophihabitans sp.
GCCTTCGTCGTAACCGACGTAGCCGGGAGGAGCCCCGACGAGCCGCGACACCGTGTAGCGGTCGTGGTACTCGCTCATGTCCAGCTGGATGAGCGCGTCGGCGTCGCCGAACAGGAACTCCGCCAGAGTCTTGGACAGCTCGGTCTTACCCACACCGGACGGGCCGGCGAAGATGAACGAGCCACCGGGGCGCTTGGGGTCCTTCAGGCCGGCGCGGGTACGACGGATCGCCTGCGAGACGGCCTTGATCGCCTGCTCCTGGCCGATGACCCGCTTGTGCAGCTCGGACTCCATGCGCAGCAGGCGCGCGGTCTCCTCCTCGGTGAGCTTGAAGACCGGGATACCCGTCCAGGCGGCGAGGACTTCGGCGATCTGCTCGTCGTCGACCTCGGCCACGACGTCGAGATCCCCGGCCTTCCACTCGGCCTCGCGCTTGCCCTTGTCCGACAGAAGGGTCTTCTCCTTGTCGCGCAGGGACGCGGCCTTCTCGAAGTCCTGCGCGTCGATCGAGGATTCCTTCTCCCGCCGGACGTCGGCGATGCGCTCGTCGAACTCGCGCAGGTCCGGCGGTGCGGTCATGCGACGGATGCGCATGCGGGCGCCGGCCTCGTCGATGAGGTCGATGGCCTTGTCGGGCAGGAACCGGTCGCTGATGTAGCGATCGGCCAGCCCGGCGGCGGCCACCAGGGCCGCGTCGGTGATCGAGACGCGGTGGTGTGCCTCGTAACGATCCCGCAGACCCTTGAGGATCTCGATGGTGTGCGCGACCGTCGGCTCGCCCACCTGCACCGGCTGGAAGCGCCGCTCGAGCGCGGCGTCCTTCTCCAGGTACTTGCGGTATTCCTCGAGCGTGGTCGCGCCGATGGTCTGCAGTTCCCCACGGGCCAGCATCGGCTTGAGGATGGACGCAGCGTCGATCGCGCCCTCGGCCGCGCCGGCACCGACGAGGGTGTGGATCTCGTCGATGAACATGATGATGTCCCCGCGGGTGCGGATCTCCTTGAGTACCTTCTTCAGGCGCTCCTCGAAGTCACCGCGGTAGCGGCTACCGGCCACCAGGGAACCGAGGTCGAGGGTGTAGAGCTGCTTGTCCTTCAGCGTCTCCGGGACCTCGCCCTTGACGATCGCCTGGGCCAGTCCCTCGACGACCGCGGTCTTGCCGACGCCGGGCTCACCGATGAGCACCGGATTGTTCTTGGTGCGGCGGCTGAGCACCTGCATCAGGCGCTCGATCTCCTTCTCGCGCCCGATGACCGGGTCCAGCTTGCCCTCGCGCGCGGACGCGGTGAGGTTTCGGCCGAACTGGTCCAGTACGAGGCTCGTGGACGGGGTCGCCTCAGCCGCGGTGCCCGTGGGCTCCTTGCTCTGGTAACCGTTGAGCAGCTGGATGACCTGCTGACGCACCTTGTTCAGGTCGGCGCCGAGCTTCACCAGTACCTGCGCGGCTACGCCCTCGCCCTCACGGATGAGTCCGAGCAGGATGTGTTCGGTGCCGATGTAGTTGTGGCCGAGCTGTAGCGCCTCGCGCAGGCTCAGCTCGAGAACCTTTTTCGCCCGCGGCGTGAACGGGATGTGCCCGCTCGGCGCCTGCTGACCCTGGCCGATGATCTCCTCGACCTGCTGACGGACCGCGTCGAGGGAGATGTTGAGCGACTCGAGAGCCTTCGCCGCCACGCCCTCACCCTCGTGGATCAGTCCGAGCAGGATGTGTTCGGTGCCGATGTAGTTGTGGTTGAGCATCCGGGCCTCTTCTTGGGCCAGGACGACTACGCGCCGCGCGCGGTCTGTGAACCGTTCGAACATTTTGGGCAGCTCCTTCCGCGCCGTGTGCCGCTGCGGTCAACTGTAGTCCGCGGGTACGACCGGTCACCGATCGCGGCATCACAGGAAGTAACGACGGACGGGTCGAGATGATGCCCGAACGGGATTCGCCGAGGGCGAACAGCGCCGACGGTGCCGAAGGCAGTCTAGGTAGGCTCCCGGCACGGTCAGGGCGCGCTGAGGGGAACCACATGCCAGACATCGATCTCGGCACGGTCGCCGGGGGCTCACGCACCCTGCACGGATACCTCGTCGAACCCGACCGCGCGGGGCCATGGCCCGGTGTCGTCATGCTGCACGAAGCGTTCGGCCTCAACGACATGATGCGGCGACAGGCCGACCGCCTCGCGTCCGCCGGGTACCTCACCCTCGCCCCGGACCTGTTCAGCGACGGCGGCGCCCGGCGGTGCCTCGTCAGCACCTTTCGTGCCATGTTCGCCGGTCAGGGCAAGGCGGTCGAGGACATCGAGGCGGCCAGGACACACCTGCTCGGGCTCACCGCCTGCACCGGCAAGGTCGGCGTCATCGGGTTCTGCATGGGCGGCGGATTCGCGCTGGTCGTCGCGAACCGCGGCTTTGACGCGGCCGCACCCAACTACGGCACCGTCCCTCGGCGTCCGACCGAAGCGCTGCGCGGCGCATGCCCGATGGTCGCCAGTTACGGCGCCAAGGACATCACGATGCGCGGTGCCGCCACCAAGCTCGAACGGACGCTGACCGAGCTCGACATCCCGCACGACGTGAAGGAGTACCCGAGCGCCGGACACTCGTTCCTGAACGACGAGTTCTTCGGGCCGACCCTGACCCACCGCGTTCAGCGAATCGCACACCTGGGGCCGGACCCCGCCGCGGCGCCCGACGCGTGGTCTCGCATCGAAGAGTTCTTCGCCGAGCACCTCGGCTGAGGACCGACCTTCGCCGGACTCAGGCCTGCGAGTTGTACGCCTCGACGATGTGCTGCGGGATGCGGCCCTTCTCGCCGATCTTGTGACCGTTCGCGCGAGCCCATTCACGCATGGCGTGGGTCTGCTCGCGGTCGGTACGCCCAGGACGTCGTCGACTCGAACTCGTCGCCGGTCGGGGGGCCCGCCCCGATGCGCGACGGGCATTAGCAACGTATTTCGCCAGGGAATCCCGCAGTTGCGCCGCGTGCTTTGTTGAAAGGTCAATCTCATAGGACGAGCCGTCGATCGCGAACGATACGGTCTCGTCTGCCTCGCCGGAGTCGATGTCGTCGATCAGGGTGACGATTGTCTTCTGAGCCATTTTTATGCCATTCCTCGTTGGGGGTTCTTTCGACAATAACCTATATAACGAGGACCGTGGGCCAGACTGTCTGTGGCACGAGGCGTTCGGCGCTACTCCGGCTTCAGCAACGGGAAAAGGATTGTTTCGCGAATGCCTTTGCCGGTGAGAATCATGATCAGTCGGTCGACGCCGAGACCCATCCCGCCCGTCGGTGGCATTCCGTATTCCAGGGCACGAAGGAAGTCTTCGTCCAACTCCATCGCCTCCGGGTCCCCCCCGGCCGCGGCGATCGACTGCTGCACCAGTCGACGCCGCTGCTCGACCGGATCGACGAGTTCGGAGTAGGCCGGGGCGATCTCGATGCCGGCAATGATGAGGTCCCATGCCTCGGACAATCGCGGGTCGTTTCGGTGCGGACGAGCCAGCGGACGCACCGACACGGGGTAGTCCTTGACGAAGGTGGGCTGTACGAGGGTGTGCTCGACCAACTTCTCGAACAGTTCGAGCACGATTTCTCCGGCGTCCCAGTCAGGCTTGATCCCAACAGCGAGCCGGTGCGCATGTCTGGTCAGTTCGGCCACTGAAGTATCTGGGTCAACCATTTCGCCTACCGCTGCGGACACGGCGTCATGAATGGTGATCGATCGCCATTCGCCGAACAGGTCGAGTTCCTCGCCACCAGCGGTGACCGGGGCGCGCACATCCACTGCCTCGGCAGCGTTCAGAACGAGAGCCCGGGTGAGTTCAGCCATCGTGTCGTAGTCGCCATAGGCCTCGTAGGCCTCGAGCAGGGTGTACTCCGGCGAGTGACTGGAATCGACGCCCTCGTTGCGGAACACCGGACCGATCTCGTACACTCGCTCGATTCCGCCTACGATGCACTTCTTCAAATACAACTCAGTGGCAATTCTTAACGACATCTGTTGATCGAATGCATTAAGTCGGGTATGGAATGGCCGGGCTGCCGCGCCACCGTGCACCGCCTGCAGAACCGGGGTCTCGACCTCGACGAAGGATCGGGCGTCCAACGTGGCGCGCAACGAACGGTTGACGTCGGCACGGGTATGCACCATCTGACGCGCTTCGGAGCGCACGATCAGATCGACGTAGCGCTGTCGGACGCGCATCTCATCGGACAACGGCCGGTGGGCGACCGGCAGCGGGCGCAGCGCCTTGGCGGTGATCCGGAAGGCATCGGCCAGAACGGACAGTTCGCCACGCTTGGACGAGATGACCTCGCCGTGGACGAATACGAGATCGCCGAGGTCGACATCGGACTTCCAAGCCGCGAGCGTCTCCGCGCCGACGCGGTCGAGAGAGAGCATGACCTGGAGTTCGGCCTCGTCCTCGCGCAGCATCGCGAAGCAGAGCTTGCCGGTGTTCCGGACGAAGATGACCCGGCCGGTCACACCCTCGGTCACGCCGGTCGTGGCGTCGGCGGGCAGGTCGGGATGCGCCGCACGGACCTGGGACAGCGACTTGGTGCGGTCCACCCTGACGGGAAAGGGTGCCCGGTCCGGATCGGTCATGAGCCGGTCGTACTTGTCCCGGCGGATCCGCAATTGTTCGGGCAGGTCCTCGTCGTTGTCCACGGATGACAACCCTAATCGCGCGGGACCGCCGGATCACCGGCGGTGCGAGGTCAGCGGGTAGGGCTGACGAATGTCACGCGCCCACCGGCTGTGTTCCCACTGTGCGCCAGGGTGGGGCCAGGGCAGAGTTGCCTGCATGACGACCACCGCACCGCCCGCGGACGCCGCCGGCATCAGGCTGACCGGCCTCACCAAGACCTTCCGATCCCCGACCGGCCCGGTCCACGCCGTCCGGGGAGTCGACCTGAGCATCGCGGCGGGCGAGACGGTAGCGCTGCTCGGTCCGAACGGCGCCGGTAAGTCGACGACCATCGACATGCTGCTCGGACTGCTCACGCCCGACGCCGGATCGGTGTCGGTGTTCGGCAGGTCGCCGGAGGACGCGATTGCCGCCGGCACGGTCGGCGGCATGCTGCAGACCGGCGGCCTGCTCGCGTTCACGACCGTGGGCGAGTTGTTGTCGGTCATCGGCTCGCTGTACCCGAATCCGCTGCCGGTCGAGGAGGTCCTGCGCATCACCGGTACCGCCGACCTCGCCGGCCGACGCACCGACAAGTTGTCCGGCGGGCAGACCCAGCGCGTCCGCTCCGCGATGGCGTTGGTCAGCAACCCCGATCTGCTCGTACTGGACGAGCCGACGGTGGCCATGGACGTCGAGGGACGGCACACCTTCTGGGAGTCGGTACGCGGATTCGCCAAGAGCGGGAAGACGGTGCTGTTCGCGACGCACTACTTGGAGGAGGCCGACCAGTACGCCGACCGGATCATTCTCATGGCGCAGGGGCGGATCGTCGCCGACGGGCCGGCCAACGAGATCAAGGCGACGGTAGGGCTGCGGACCATCCGCGCGACGCTGCCCGGCGCGGACATCGCTCGACTCGCCGAGCTGCCCGGTGTCGCGTCGGTCGACACTCGCGGTGAGGCGGTCATCCTGTCGTGCCAGGACTCCGACGCGGCGATCCGCGCGTTGCTGCAGACCCAACCCGACGCGCGCGACATCGAGATCAGCAGCGCCGGCCTCGAGGCGGCGTTCCTCGCCCTGACCGGCGATCCTGGTGATGCCGTCGACAGCAGCGTGCTCGACACCGAGGAGGCGGCCCGATGAACGCCACGTACCTGCGCTTCGAGTTCGCCCGACTGTTCCGCAACCGGCAGAACTTCGTCTTCTCGCTGATCTTCCCGCTCGTGATGTTCTTCGCCATCGCCGGGCCGAACCGGAACACGATGATCACGAGCCACGTCTCGGTGGCACGCTTCTACATGGCGGGCATGATTGCGTTCGGCACGCTGGCCGCGGTGTTCTCCGGTGGCGCGCGGATTGCGTTCGAGCGCCAGATCGGCTGGAACCGCCAGCTGCGAATCACGCCGCTGACCCCGGCGATGTACCTACGCACCAAGATCCTGACCGCGTACCTGCTTGCCCTGATCAGTCTGATCCTGGTCACGGTTGCGGCACTCGCGATCGGCGTCCGCTTCTCGGCGCAGGACTGGCTCACCGCAGTCGGTCTCTCGCTGGTCGCACTGATCCCCTTCGCAGCGATGGGCATCATGTTCGGACACCTGATCAAGGGCGACTCGATGGGACCGGTGATCGGCGGTGGGATCTCGCTGTTCTCCCTGCTCGGCGGTGGGTACTTCCCGATCGGCGGAGGCCAGGGCTTCATGCACGAACTCGTCCGGCTGATCCCGTCGTTCTGGCTGGTGCAGGCCGGCAAGGCCGGGATCGGTGGTCAGTCCTGGACCTCGGAGGCGTGGATCGTCGTCGCGGTCTGGTCGGTGGTCGCCACCGCGGGCGCGATCTGGGCGTACCGGCGCGACACCCAGCGGGCCTGACCGTCCGTAGTCTGGAGGCCACCATGAACGTCACCGCCACGCCGTCCGGCGAGCACGAGATCGCTCGCATGTGGGGCAGCGGATGGCAGCGGTACGCCTTCCCGGCTGTCTGGCTGGTCTACCTCGCCGACACGGTCGGCGGGGTGCACACCCACAGCCACGGCGTCGCCGCGGCGGTCGGCTACCTGCTCGTCGCCGCGTTCGCGGCCTGTTACCTGATCGCCCTTCCCGCGGGCTGGACCGGGCGCAGCCGCAGGTACTGGCAGCTCTACCTGGCCTGCGTGGCCTTCACCGTCGCCGAGTGCTTCCTCGCTCAGGAACACGCGCTCGTCTTCTGCGTGTACGTCGGAGTACTGACGGTCGCGGCCCGGGTGCGTTGGGCGCCGATCGCAATCTTGGCCCTCGCCACGATCAGCGCGTTCCTCCCTCCGGTCGTGGGTTGGACCGACAGCATCAACTGGAGCGGTGGGATTGCCGTCCTGCTGGTCGGATTCGCCATGTTCGGATTCTTCGAGATCATCTCGGCCAATCGCAGCCTCGCCGAGGCCCGGGCAGAGGTGGCCCGGTTGGCCGCCGAGAACGAGCGGTCGCGTATCGCGCGGGATCTGCACGATCTACTGGGTCACTCGCTGACAACGATCACGGTGAAGGCAGGTCTGGCCCGACGATTGGCCGAGCGTGGCGAAACGGAACGCTCCCGGGTGGAGATCACCGAGGTCGAGGCGCTGTCGCGCCGCACGCTGGGCGATGTCCGCGCCGCGGTCGCCGGGCACCGCGAGGTCACCCTCACCGGCGAATTGGCCACCGCCCGCGAGGTGTTGCGCGCCGCCGGGGTCAACGCCGAGCTTCCGGGCTCGGCCGACGTCGTCGACCCGGAACTGTCCGAGCTGTTCGGCTGGGTATTGCGGGAGGGGATCACGAACGTCGTCCGGCACTCACGTGCCACTCAGTTGCAGGTCACGATCGGCCCGCGGTTCATCGAGATCACCGACAACGGCCGCGGCGGGACACCCGGCTCCGGTAACGGGATCACCGGGCTCCGCGAGCGCCTCGCAGCCGCCACGGGCACGGTCGCGGCCGCCGGCAGCGTCAAGGGCTTCACGCTGCGGGCCGAGGTACCGGGAATCGGGACGCGACCCGCGGACGCGGGGTTGGCGGGGGCGGAATCCATCTCGCCGGTCGGAGCATGATCCGGCTGCTGCTGGCCGACGATCAGAACATGATCCGTACCGCGCTGGCCGCGATGCTCGACCTGGAGGACGACTTCGAGGTCGTTGCACAGGTGTCCCGCGGCGACGAGGTCGTCGTCGCCGCACAGCGCACCCAGCCCCACGTCGCCTTGCTCGACATCGAGATGCCGGGCATGGACGGGCTGGCCGCGGCGGCCGCGCTGCGTCAACAATTGCCTGCGTGTCGGGTCGTCATCCTGACCGCGTTCGGCCGACCCGGGTATCTGCGCCGCGCGATGGAGGCCGGCGCGCTCGGGTTCGTCGTCAAGGACGCGCCGGCCGAACAACTCGCCGACGCCGTACGTCGCGTGTCCCGCGGCGAGCGAGTCGTCGACCCCGCTCTGGCCGCGGCAACGCTGGCCGGAGGTCCGTCCCCGCTGACCGGACGGGAGCGTGACGTCCTCGTCGCTGCGCGCGACGGGGCGACGGTCGCGGACGTCGCGACCAAGTTGTTCCTGTCCGAGGGGACCGTACGCAACTACCTGTCCGCGGCCATTGCGAAGACCGGCGTGCGGAACCGGGTCGAGGCAATCCGGGTCGCCGATGAACGCGGCTGGCTGTAGCGCTGCTCAGAGGTGCGCGGCGACGTCCGAGGCGATCACGTCGAGGTGGTCGAGATCGGCGAGGTCGAGCACCTGCAGGTACATGCGGGTGGCGCCGATGTCGGCGAAGGAGCCGAGCTTGTCGAGTACCTCGGCCGGCGAGCCGGCCAAGCCGTTCTCGCGCAGCTCGTCGACGCTGCGCCCGAGCGCGTTGGCGCGCCGTGCGACGTCGGCATCGGTGCGTCCGATGCAGACGATCTGCGCAGCCGAGTACCGGACGTCGCGGGCCGTCGTCAGGACAGCCGCTCGAACGCGGTCGAACACCGCGCCGGTGTCCGACGCGGACCGGAAGGGAACGTTGAACTCATCGGCGTACGTCGCGGCGAGCAGCGCGCCGCGCTTCTTGCCCGACCCGCCCAACACGAACGGCGGACGGGGCGACTGCACCGGCTTCGGTAGCGCGGGCGAGTCGGTGAGCCGGTAGTGCTCACCGACGAAGGAGTACGCCGCCCCGGTCGGGGTGCGCAGTAGGCCGTCGATGATCTCGACCTGCTCGGCGAAGCGGTCGAATCGTTCCCGGACGCTGTGGAACGGGATGCCGTACGCCGCGTGCTCGGCTTCGTACCAGCCCGAACCGAGCCCGATCTCGACCCGCCCGGCGCTCATCTGGTCCACCTGGGCAGCGCCGATGGCGAACGGGCCGGGCAGTCGGAAGGTGGTCGGGCTGACCAGCGTCCCGAGTCTGATGGTCGAGGTCTCCCGCGCGAGCGCGGCCAGGGTCAACCAGGCGTCGCTCGACCCGGCGCCGGGGTCGCCGCCGCCGATGCGTTGGTAATGGTCGGAGCGGAAGAACGCCTCGAAACCGAGGTCCTCGGAGGCTTTGGCGACGCGCAGGATCTCGTCGTACGTCGCGCCTTGCTGGGGTTCGGTGAAGATGCGCAGCTGCATAAGCGTCGACGGTATAGACCGGCGACGCGCTCGGTGACGACGGCACTGCGACCCGCCGCGTTTTCTAGAGGACCACAGTGCGACAGAGCTATAGTCCGGACAGATAAACGACCAGAAGCGCAGGGACGGGATGGACGAACCCATCGAACGCGGGGCCGGGGACGCCGAGGCATCGGACATCGAAAACCTCCGCGACAGCCTCGACGGCCTGGCTGGCCTGCTCACCGAAGGCCTGCGACTCGAGGACGTCCTGCATCGGGTGGCTGTGTTTGCGGTTGGCGCCATACCGGGCGCAGACGGTGCCGGCGTGACGCTGCTCCGCCCCGATCGCAACGACAACCGGGTCGAGGCTCTCGCCGCGAGCGATCCGTTCGTGGCCGAGATCGATCAGATCCAATACGTCGACGTCAACGAAGGTCCGTGCATCACCGCCGCCCTGGAGCGACGCACCGTTCGGTCCGGTTCGCTGGGCGCCGAGCCATTATGGCCTCGGTTCGGTCCCCGGGTCGGACGCCTAGGGGTGCACAGCGTGCTGTCCCTGCCGCTGCTGCTGCCCGCTCAGGTGGTCGGCGCAATCAATGTCTACGCCCGCGCCAAGAGCGCCTTCGACGATCGTGCGGCCGAACTCGGCGAGACCTACGCCCGGCCTGCGGCTGTTGCCGTCCACAACGCCCACGTCCTCTCCCGCGCCCTGACGCTCACCGAACAACTGCAGGCCGCGCTGGTCAGTCGTCCGATCATCGACCAGGCCATCGGGCTCGTCCGCGCCCGCAGCGGTGCGACGACTGAGGAAGCGATGGACCGGTTGCGTGCCATCAGCCACCGCGAGCAACGCAAACTCTCCGAGGTCGCCCAGAACCTCATCGACCTCGCGGTCCGCCGGGCCAATTCGCGCGAGGGTCGGTGACCTGACTCCCCGATCCTGTGTTTCTGGGAGCAAAGCCCACGCTGAGTCTTTTCGAGCGCGCGGCATCCCGGTATATTTGAGCCGCTGGAACCGACAGCCGGTCCGGAACCGGCCAGCCGTCCGCTGCTGGCCGTGCGCTGATCACATCAGTCGCCGCCGGAACCCCGCTTGAAGCGGGGGCACGGCGGTTCGAGGGGGACGCCGTGCTCCCGTCTCCTCCGGGTTGCTCAGACGTTCATGTCGTAGATCAGGCGAAGTCCGAGCAGCGTGAGACTGGGTTCGTATCGGGTGACGGTTTCGCTGTGGTCAAGAACGAGCGAGGCGAGCCCACCGGTCGCGATGACGTGCACCGTCTCCGGGTTGTCAGGCGCGATGGCTGCCGACATACGACGGACCATTCCGTCCACCTGCCCGGCGAAGCCGTAGAGGATCCCCGACTGTAGAGACTCGACGGTGTTCTTGCCGATCGGGCTGCGCGGGGCCACGAGCTCGACCTTGCGCAGCTGCGCGGCGCGAGCGGCCAGCGCGTCCAGTGAGATCTCGATCCCGGGGGCAAGCGCACCGCCGAGGAAATCACCACGCGGGCTGATGACGTCGAAGTTGGTGGACGTCCCGAAGTCGACGACGATGCACGGGCCGCCGGTCAGGTGGTAAGCCGCCGCGGTATTGCAGATGCGATCTGTGCCCACCTCCTTGGGGTTGTCGACGAGAATGCCGACGCCGGTGCGTACGCCGGGCTCGACCAGCACGGTCGGCACGTCGGCGTAGTAGCGCGAGAGCATCGTGCGCAGCTCGCGTAGTACCGCCGGGACCGTAGAACACGCGGCGATACCGGTGACCGGATTGTCGGCCAGCAGACCTCGGAAGGCGAGCGCCAGTTCGTCTGCGGTGTTGCGGGCGTCGGTCTTGATACGCCATGAATCGCGCATCTCGTCCCCGTCGAACACACCCATGACGGTGTTGGTGTTGCCGACGTCGATGGCAAGCAGCATGCAATCAGTCTCGCGCATCGGTGTTCACCGGCCAGCGGGCAACCCGCTCTGCGGCGGCCAGGGGCCTGTTCGGCGTGGTTACCCGCGCCGCACAGTCCCCAACCGCTTCGCGATCAGATGTCGAGCCCGATGTCCAGCACTGGCGCGGAGTGGGTGAGCGCGCCGACGGCGAGGTAGTCCACGCCCGTATCGGCGACCTCCCGAGCGTTCTCCAGCGACAGGCGGCCGGACGCTTCCAATTTTGCGCGCCCGTACGCGAATTCGACGATCTGGCGCATCAACGCCGGACTCATGTTGTCGAGCAGGACGAGGTCGGCCCCGGCCTCGATGACCTCGCGCGCCTGCTCGACGGTGTCGACCTCGATCTCGAGCGGCAGTTCGGGGTACGCGGCGCGCACTCGCTCGAAGGCGGCAACGACGCCGCCGGCGGCAATCACGTGGTTGTCCTTGACCAACGCCGCATCCGACAACGACATCCGATGATTGACCCCACCGCCACACCGGACGGCGTACTTCTCCAGAATGCGCAGGCCGGGCATCGTCTTGCGGGTGTCCCGGACGTGCGCGCCGGTCCCTTCGATCGCGTCGGCCCAGCGACGGGTCAGGCTCGCGACGCCGGACAGGTGCCCGATGAGGTTGAGCGCGGTGCGTTCCGCGGTGAGCAGGTCCCGCATCGGACCCCGCACCGTGGCCAGCACCTGTCCCGGCGCGACCCGGTCCCCGTCCACGCAGCCGTACTCGAACCGGACGCGACCCTGGCCGACGGTTTCGAACACGTACGCGGCGACCGGCAACCCCGCCACGCAGCCGTCCTGGCGGGACACGAGTTCGGCGGTCGCGAGAACGTCCGCGTCGACGGTCGAGAGCGTGGTGACGTCACCGGCCGGACCCAGGTCCTCGGCCAGTGCACGGGCCACGACCTCGGCCACGACGTCAGCGGGCAGGCCGGGGGCAATGTCGTC
>JBDTFN010000065.1:0-3242 GCA_039937915.1 Jatrophihabitans sp.
CCCAAACCGCCACTCAACGTAGGGAGGGGGCGGGCTCAACGTGGGGAGGGGCGGATTCGGGCACGATGGATCAGTGATGACGACACGCCCCGAATTGTCCGGTGACTTCGGCATGGTCGCCTCGACCCATTGGCTCGCGTCCGCGGTCGGGATGGCGATGCTGGAGCGTGGCGGTAATGCATTCGACGCCGCGGTGGCCGCCGGCTTCGTCCTGCAGGTCGTCGAACCGCACCTCAACGGTCCCGGCGGCGAGGTGCCGATGCTCGTGGCCACGGCCGGATGCGCCGAGATCCAGGTCGTCGCCGGCCAAGGACGTGCTCCCGAGGCGTTGAACCCGGGGCTGTTCGCTGACCTCGGCCTGGACCTCGTGCCCGGCACCGGGCACCTCGCCGCGACCGTACCCGGGGCCTTCGACGCCTGGCTGACCCTGCTTGAGCGGTTCGGGACGATGTCCCTGCCCGAGGTCCTGGACCCGGCGATCGGGTACGCCCGGCGCGGGTATCCGGTGCTGCCCTCGATCACCCGCACGATCACCGCAGTGGCCGACCTGCTGCGCGAGCACTGGCCGACCTCGGCGGCGATCTACCTGCCCGGCGATGCCGTGCCACAGCCGGAGGACCGGCTGACCAACCCAGATCTGGCCGACACCTACGAGCGGCTCGCTGCGGTCGCGACGGGCAAGCCGCGCGAGCGCGGCATCGCGGCGGCCCGCGACGAGTTCTATCGGGGATGGGTCGCGGCGGCGATCGACGCGTTCGTGCGGACGCCGGCGATGGACACCTCCGGGCGCGCGCACGCCGGCGTAATCACCGCCGCGGACCTCGCCGCGCACACGACGCCCATCGAGGAACCGGCCACCTACGACTTCGATCGCTACCGCGTGGCCAAGACCGGCCCGTGGGCGCAGGGTCCGGTCCTGCTCCAGCAGTTGGCGCTGCTGTCCGGCTTCGACCTGACGGGTACCAGTCCGGACGACCCGTACCTCGTCCACACTGTCGTCGAGTGCGCGAAGCTGGCCTTCGCCGACCGGGAGGCGTTCTACGGCGACGTGCCGGACGTCCCGCTCGGCACACTGCTGTCGATGGAGTACAACGACGAGCGACGTCGCCTGGTCACCGGCGAGGCCAGCGCTGAACTGCGTCCGGGACGCCCGGACGGCCGGACCGCGCAGCTGCCGCACTTCGGCGTTGCGGCCCGCGCCGCCGGCACCGGAGAGCCCGCAATGACCGATGCGATGCGGGTCGATCCGGCCGTCGATTCCAAGGGCGGGACGCGCGGGGACACCTGCCACGTCGACGTCGTCGACCGGCACGGCAACATGGTGTCGGCCACACCGAGCGGCGGGTGGCTGCAGAGTTCGCCGGTGGTTCCGGGCCTGGGCTTCGGTCTGGGCACCCGGGGACAGATGTTCGCTACACAACCGGGGCTGCCGAACTCAGTTGCACCGGGAAAGCGTCCGCGCAGCACCCTGTCGCCGACGCTGGTTCTGCGCGACGGCAGCCCCTATCTCGCCTTCGGTACGCCTGGCGGTGACCAGCAGGACCAGTGGCAAATGCAGTTCTTCCTGTTCCACGCGGTCTACGGAATGAACCTGCAGGAGGCGATCGACGCAGCCACCTGGCACACCACCCACTTCCCGTCCTCTTTCTTCCCCCGCGAGTCGACGCCACGCGGGCTGGTCGTCGAGGATCGGCTCGGCGAGGCAGCGATCGCCGATCTGCGCCGACGCGGGCACGACGTGAGCGTCGCCGGGGGGTGGACGCTCGGCCGCCTGAGCGCGGTCAGCCGGACACCTGACGCAGTGCTGCGTGCGGGGGCCAACGCCCGCGGCGCTCAGGGGTACGCAGCGGGTCGTTGACCTTCCATACCTCACGGTATGCGACGTTAGGCGCGTGGGCAATCGGTGGGTGACACGATGAGCAAGAGCGGAGGGAGCCTCGCGTGGAACGACTGACGGTCGAGGACTATTACCGAGAAGCCCTGGCCATCCTCGGAGAGCATGGCAGCGAGGCCTTGACCATCGCGCTGCTGTGCGAGGGTCTGGACGTCACGAAGGGGTCGTTCTACCACCACTTCGGGAGTATGGGCGGCTTCGTCGAGAACCTCCTGGCGTTCTGGGAACGCGAGCACAGCGAACGGCTCATCGCTATGTCCCGCGCTCAGCCCGACCCGTCCTTGCGCATCACGACCATCACCGAGATCGGCGTCAACCTGCCGCATGCATCAGAGGCCGCGATCCGGGCGTGGGGACGCAGCAACCCGGTGGTCGCACAGGCCGTGGAGCGAGTGGACCGGCGACGCGAACGGCACCTGGTGGAGTCCATCGCTGCTCTCGGCATCGATCGGGCCCGCGCACGAACGCTCACCCGGGTCGCGTTGAACCTGCTGGTCGGCGTGCAGACCCGCGAACGTCCGGTCGACCTCAAACGGGTCCGGCAGATGTTCGAGGAGATCAACAAACTGATCTTCCTCGAAGCCGACCCCGACCTCGTGGCCCGGCTCATCGCCTCTGCGTCGAAGGACCCCGTCCCGAGCTGAGCGCGAAGAGCACCCACATCGTCGACAGCCAGGCCAGGCCGAGGAACCACGCGCCGGCGATGTCGCTCACGTAATGGGCGCCCAGGGCCAACCGACTGAAACCCACGGCGGTGACCACGACCACCCCGACGACCACGAGCACCGCGCGCCTCGCGCGCCATATCGACCAGCCGAGCACGACCAGGACGGCCATGCCGACGAACGATGACAGCGCGTGACCGCTGGGGAACGAGAGGCCGCTCGGATGGATCAGCGGGATCTGGACGACGGGCCTCGGCCGGGCGACGAGCAGCTTGACGATCGTTCCGAGTGCGCCGCCGCCGAGCACGGTCAGGACCACGAACAGCCCCAGCCGCGCGTAGCCCTTCCGCCACAGCAAAACCCCGGCGAGAACGGCGATGGCCTGGAAGGTGAGGGGCTGGCCGATCGTGCTGACCGCTTTCCAGAAATCGACTGCGTGCGGACTGGGCGCGACGGTCGAGTTCAGGTTCTTCGCCACGTCATGGTCGAGCGTGTGCAGGGGTGTCCACGACGTGCTAACCAGGAGCAGGACGACGCCGAACAGCGCGAGGGCGACGAGCGCGGTCACCCCTGCTCCGGTGAGCCGCGCGCTGAAGCGACCCAGCCCGCCCCGCCGGCGGCGTTCGGACTGAGCGAGACGGTCGAGTTCAGGTTCTTCGCCACGTCATGGTCGAGCGTGTGCA
>JBDTFN010000066.1:0-12852 GCA_039937915.1 Jatrophihabitans sp.
CCGGGTTCGTCGTCACAACCGCCGGCTTCGGCGTCGTCGGATGTTGCGCAGCCTGGTTCGGGTAGTAGTTCTGGTCCGGGCGCTCTGGTGTTCGTGTTGATCGGTGTTGGCGTGCTGTTGCTCGTCGGGCTGGTGCTGCTTCTGTTGCGTCGCCGTGGCGGCGGTAACGGCCCCCGCGGTCCTGGTAGCTCTGGCGGTCCGGGTGGTCCGCCGCCGGGTGGTGGTTATGGCCCGCCGGGTGGGTTCCCGCCGCAGCAGGGCCCGCCGCCTCAGCAGGGTCCGCCGCCTCAGCAGGGTCCGCCTGGTGGTTGGGGTCAGCCTGGTTACGGTCCGGGCTGAGCTCACCCATCAGGAGATGGAGCGGGTTTCCGCTCCTGGCCTGAGAGTCGATCTTGGCGACATCCGCGTAGCGCGCCGCTGTGCGCTGACGAGCTTGGCGTCCGCTCAGTGAACTCTTATCCAGCGAGCCCGAACGGGCTGTGGGCCGGCCGCGAGCAAGATCATCGACGATGCTGACGCGCAGCTGTCCATTGGCTATGTTTCGAAGGTCCGGCACGAATCGACCCAGCCAGCCCTCGGAGACAACCGGTGACCGCCACTCCTGAATCGCCCCCCGAGGTGCAGGCGTTTGCCGCGCGATTGGCCGGGCTGCAGCAGAATCGCCAGCGTGCTGTCGCGGCGATGCACGGCGCGAGCGGCTCGGCCAGCTCTGCCGATTCCGCCGTCACTGTGAGCGTCGACGCCGAGGGCATCCTCACCGCGCTGTCGTTCGGCGCGGACGCCGACCCCGGTTCACCGGCCCTGGCCGACACGATCATGCGCACTGTCCGCGCCGCACAGGCGTCAGCACTGGAGCGCGCCGCCCTCGGAGTGGCTGACGCGGTCGGCGACACCAGTCGGGCCGTCACGATCCTGACCGACCGCGCCGCCGGACTTCGCGCCACGGACCGGACCGACATCGCTGGCGATACCCCGGCCGCGCGGCCCGACTTCACCGAGGTGCCCGATGGCGATTGAGCTGCCGGGCATCGTCGCCGACTTCCTCGGGTTCATCGGCATCAACTGGCCCAACGTCAACGAGGATCACGTCCGCGAGTTCGGCCAGCATGTCGCCGATTTCGCCACCCAACTGGAGAACACCCATCGCAGCGGAACGGACACCGTGCAGCAGGTGGGGCAGGCCTACCAGGGCGAGTCCTACCAGCAGCTGTTCGCCACGTGGGGACAGATGTCCGAGACCCACATGACCGCGCTGATCGACGCCTGCCACGTCCTGTCGACCGGCCTGGACATCGGCGCCGACGTCATCGTCGGTGAGAAGATCGCCGCCCTCACCCAGCTCGCCATCCTGGCCGCGGAGTTCATCGCCGACCAGGCCGCCGCGGTCGCGACTTTCGGCCTGGCCGAGGCGGGCATGGCGTTGATCGAGGAACAGGGACAGCTCGTCATCAAGTTCCTCGAGCAGGAGATCGAGAACTACATCGAGGGCAAGATCTTTGAGGCCGCAGCCGGGCCGCTGATTGAGAAGGTCAGCGAGGTCGTCAGCGGGATGGTCTATCAGGGCACCGCGGCTGCGCTCGGCCAGCACGCCGGCGGCAGCAACGCCGACGCCCCACCGTTGAACATCGAGCCCGACCAGGTCCTGGGACTGGCCAAGAAGCTCCACGAGCACGGCGACGAGGCCGAGTCCCACGGGACCGAGTTCCACGGTCGCATCAGCGTCCTGACCTTCAGCGAATGAGCACCCGATGAGCGGACTGGCCCAGGCGATCAAAGAAATCGCGGACAAGGTCGCGACCGCGCTCGGTCACGACGCCGCCCAGGCCGAGAAGCGGCTGATGCACGGCACCGGCGACCGGCTGGAGGCCAACGTCAAGGCCCACGTCGAACACGACGGCCACGCGGCGCAGGAACTCGAGCGGGCCGCCGGGAAGGGCCGCACGATCCCGACCACGCACGGCGGCGGCGAGAGCAGCGCGCACGCGACGGGCGCCCGCGGCCCCGCGTTGCGTGAACCGCCAACCGTCGGCGGCGGCGGCGGCGAGCACAGCGGACTCGGCCTGCCCGGCGAGCAGCCGCTGAACAACCCGACCCAGAAACTGAGCAAGGCCGACCACACCTACTTGCAGTCGAACACGCGGACCCGAGAGAACGAGGCGATACCGGGTGGGGCGCCGGACCACTCCGCGACCGTTGCCCCGCGCCCGAATGACAACTACCCGGCGCTGCCGCTGAAAGAGATCAACAACTTCGACGGACCGGTCGATCCGTACACGCTGCGAGCCGGCACGACCTACGTGCGCAGCGTCGGCGACGGAACGCACCCCAACGGTTCCTACTGGAGCGAGCACGTACCCAACGGGGAGGCCGGGCTCCGCAGTGACTACGCGGTACGCAACGAGTGGAACGGGGATCATGGCGTGGTGACCTTCACCCCGCACGAGGACATGCCGATCGGCTGGGGCGGCCGCGTCGCCCCGCAACCGGCCACCGGAGACCCCGGTTCCTACCTGCCAGGCGGCGCTCACCAGATCTGGATCCCCGACGGCCGATCCGAGCACGGCATCGGGGCCGACGACGGTACCTGGACCATCGCGCCCATGCCTGGGGAGGCACAGTGAGTCCGAACGACACCACCACGGCGAGCGTCGGGAGCGGCGGCGAGCGGATCGATCCGGCGGAGTTCCGGGCGCTACTACTCGAGGCGCGGGCCGTACTGGACGCGGTCGAGGCCTTGGTGCGCGACTCTGCGGGTGGCGAGCACGCCGAGTGGGCCCCGATTCACGCCGAACAGACCCGGCTCACTTACGACGCGCTCGTGGAGCACTACTGTGCCGGTGACGTGGCGGGCCTGACGACCCTCGTGCGCGGAATCACCAGCGTGGGCGTCCCAATGGCCGAGGCGCCGCCGGAACTGCGAGAGGCGGCGGATCGCGTCGATGACGCGGCCGACGTGCTCGCTGGGCGTGCTCTGCGCATCTTCCCGCCGTTGCTGGACGACGACGGGTTCACCGACAGCGCAAAGACGCAACTGGCGCAGGTGCTACCCGCGGTGGCCGTGGAGCTCGGGCTCTAGCACGCGATCAGGCGCTGGGGCGGAAGAAGCCCTCGAAGCGGTCCCCGGCATTCGATGTGCGCAGCGGGACGATGTGCACGACGTCGCCGGTGTGCGGGGCCTCGACCATCTGGTCCTTGCCGATGTACATGGCCACGTGCCCGTCCCACACGACGAGGTCCCCGGGGGCGAGGTTGGCCTGCGACACCTGCTGCCCGACGTTCTGGTGGGCGGCGTCGTGCTCGAGAGCGATCCCTTCCTTGCCGTACGCCCACTGGGTCAGGCCGCTGCAGTCAAAGCCTCTGCCCGGGTTCTCGGCGGCCCAGACGTAGGGCGTGCCCAGCTGGGACAGCGCCGCGCGCACCGCTCCGGCAGCCTTCTCGTTGGGTGCCTCGACCGACCCCATGCCCTTGGGCAGGTTGATCTGCACGCCATGACCAGGGTCGACCGGGGGAGCGGTGCCGGCGTTCGGGTTGGCGCTGGGTGACGTGCTGTCGCCGCCGCCTCCACCAGTGCCGCCACCGCCTACAGTACCTGTGCCGCCACCTCCGGTGGGGGAGTAGCCGGCTGCGCTCGTGCGATCCATCCCGCCGGCGAAGTTCTGTTTGCCGGCCTGGTCGGCCTTCTCGATCGCGGTCATCACGCCGTCGATCGTCCGGCCGACCGCGCGCAGCAGGGTCTCACCCTTCGCGCACTGCTCGCTGATCTCGCCCAACGCACTCGTGACGGCCTGCGCCAGGCTGCTGGCTCCGGGGGACTTCCCGAACACCGAGCCGGCGACATGCTGGGCCTTCACCTCGTCGCCGACGGTGCCCACGCGGGCGCCGGCCTTGGTCGAGGCGAGCCGCAACTCCTCCATCAGGTCCAGGTTGTACTTGATCTCGCCGGTCATCAGTACCCCACGTAGCTTCCACCGCTGTGCACGGCTTCGATGCCGGGCACGTTGTCCAGCGAGCCGTAACGAGACAAGGCGTACCGCACGCCGGCGATGATGTTGTCGACCGGATTCCAGATGTCGTTATGCCCCGGCAAGGAATGGGCGTTGAAGGTCGAGTCGATGCACTGCATCAGCCCCTTGGACGGGTGCCCTGCCGCGGCGTTGGAGTCGGTGTTGTTCTGCGCGTGCGGGTTTCCGCCGGACTCGTGCTCGATGATCGTGTTGATGTCGGCGGCGCTGATCTTGTCGGCCCCGATACCGTTCTGTTCCAGGATCGCGCTCGCCTGCTCGATCCAGGTCTTGACATCGCCGGTCGGCTGCGCAGCCGGAGCGCCACTGCTGGTCCCGCCGCCACCAATGCCGCCACCGCCAGTGCCGCCACCGCCAGTGCCGCCGCCAATGCCGCCACCGCCAGTGCCGCCGCCGCCATTGCCACTGCTTCCCGCGGAGGCCGGCGACGTGGCGTCGGTGCTGGCCTTGGGCACGGCCTGCCAGTCGATATGACCACCGGAGGACGGCAGATAGCTGCCGTCGCCCGGGGGCTTCATGTGCAGGTACCCGCCGGTGGCTACTGCGGCCGAGACACTGGTGGCGGCGTCGCCGAGCGTGCTGCTCAGCGTGTTCACGACCGGCGTGGCCTCGGCGCAGCCGTTGCGTACCTCGTCACGGATCGCCTGATCGAGCGCGGCCCGCTTTTGATCCACGTCGGGGTCGTCGGGGCTGGGCGCGTCATGTTCGAGACCCTGGACGGCGTCCAGGACGGAGTTCGCGATCGAGTCGAGCCGGCTCTTGGCCTCCGATACCGCGCTGGCGGCCTTGGTCAGGTCGGACGCGGCTCGGGTCATGCCGTCGTGCAGGTCCTTCGAGGCCTCGGACATCTTGCCCATGTAGCCGGCGAACGCGTCGGCCGCCGGACCGTTCCAGCCGCCGTTCACACCGGCCGCTGAGGTCGACACACCCTGTTGGACGCTGGCGACCTCCGAGCCGCCCTTGGTGAACACCGACGCGAGATCGCCGATGGCGCCGGCGTCCCCGTCGACCTGCTCCCACAGTTGCACGAACTCGCCACCACCGGGCAGCGATCCCACGGCCTGCGCGCTAGTCATGGCTATTCACTCGGGACGAGGCTGCCGTCGTTGATCTCCCCGGCCTTGTTCGCGGCCTCGTCGCCGGCGTCGCCGTAGTTGTTGTTCGACTCCTTGGACTGCAGCCCGAGTTCCTTGAGCGCCTCGTCGATCTTTTTCTGCGCCTCTGACTCGTTGGTGATGTCGTGGGTGTAGGTCTCGCGGTAGTGCGTACGTGCCTCGCCGCTCGCCTTGCCTGCGTCCTCGATCTGGGTGCGCGCATCCTCGGCCTGCTGCTCGTGGGTACGTCGGCGCGCTTCGGCGTTCCACATCTCGTTGCGAGCCTGCTCACGCTGGGCGGGAGTCTTCGCGTCGTGCAGGTGCTGGGCGGCTCGGTCCTCGGCCTGCTGGGCACGTTCGGCCTGCCGGTTCGCTGCGCCCAGCTTCTGCTCGGCGTTCGTCCGGTCCTTGTTCGCCTTCCGGATCTTGTCGAGGTCGTCGTGGCGCTGACTGGTGCGCTCGGCGTTGGAGCGATGCTCACCGCGCTTCGCACTCCGCTCGGCGGTGCCGGCCGCATGCTCGGCGTCGCCGACCTCGCGGGTGCCTTTCGCCAGATCGCGCTCGGCGCTCTCGAGTGCACGGCTAGAGGTCTTGGCCGCGCCCACGAGTTCGGTGACGTCCTTGACCAACCGGGTCACCTTCGCCGCGTTGCGGACTGCCATGGACGTCGCCTGCTCAACCGTGGCGATCACCCACGCGGCGATACTGCCGCCGAAGGTGCACCACGACGCGGCGAGGGCGATCAACCCTTCGATCAGCTCGTCGGCGGCGAACTGGGCGATGGTGTCGCGGATGATCCCCCGTACCGTTCCGACGATCGCGCCGGCGATCTCGAAGCCCTTCGCTGCGTCCTCGGCGTGCGAAGCAGCTCCGGTGACGGCCTTGGCGTAGTTCCCGGCCGCCTGGGAGTACGCGGTGATCGCCTCGCCCTTGGACTGCTGGACGAGTGCCTGCGCAGAGCGGGTGTAGTCGTTGGCGCTCTTGGTCAGGGCCGCGGCGATGTTGCGCCAGGTCTCGGCCTTGGCGCGCACCGCTTCCGGGTCGCCCGCGACGACGTCCAGGATGTCCTTGAGGAAGCCGATGTGCTCGATGATCCAACCGATCGGCGCGCTGAGCAGCACGCCGAATGGATCGGTGAGCAGCCCGAGGGTGTCCAGACCGTCCGCGGCCGCGTCGACGGCGACCGAGCCCCAGTTGTGTTGGCTGACGTCGGAGATCGTCGTGGCCGCGTCGTAGAAGATGCCCGCGCCGTTGAGGCCCTTGTTGTCCTTCGACGTCACGTTGACGAAGATTCCGCCGCTCGTGGGCTCGTCGGCGGTGGCGATGAGTGGATTGCTCATCAGCGACCGCCGCTCATCGAATCGTCGATCGAGCAGAACGACTGGGCGGTGTCGGTCTCGTGCTGCTCGTAGCTGGCGGCCATCTGGGTGAGCGCGCCGGCGATGTTGTCGCCCGCAGCCCGGGCGGTCTTGATGTAGCTGTCCGCCGCGCTGATCCAGATCTGAAGGATCTGCGCCGGGCCGATGCAGGCGATGCCAAAGGTCTGAAGGTCCAGGGTGTCCGAGGCCGCTTCGGTGGCCCCGGACAACTCGCCCATGAACGAGCGCACCTGACCGGCGTGTTCGCGCAGCGCCTCGACGCTGAGGTCGATCTCGCCGCTCACCGGGCACTCCGGCCGGTGAAACCGTCCTCGTCGTCGGGTTCAGAGACCGCGTGCGCCGGTCGGTGCACCGCGGTGGGGCGAGCGGCTGCGGCATCGTCCAGGTCGGCGACGGCAGGAGAAGATTCGTCGTCCTCGTCCTCGATGGTGGGGATGTCACGGGTCATGAGCTCCAGCACCGGGCTCGACTCGCCGACCAGCCCGGCGAGCGCGCTGCGGGTCTGTTCGGCCGCGGCGACCCGCGCCCGCATCGCGGTCTGCATGATCACCGAGGACAGTTGGCTGAGCTCCATGGCCGACGCGGCGTCGCCGAAGGTGATGCCCTCGAGCGCGCCGGCCGCGCTCACCGTTACGGTCACGGCCCCGTCGGCGCTGGTGATCGACGGGCGGACCGCCGTCATCTGCTCGCGGGCGATCGCGGCACGTTCGGCGATCTCGCTCACACGCTGCTGATAGGCCCCCAGCGCGTCATCGGTCTGCGTCATGCTGCACCTCTCCGCGGCGTGAACGACGCCGGCCGGCGACGTGATGATCTCCTGTGAAGCACGTTAATGGGCGCAAGCCGTAGGGGCCAGCAGGGGCCGATCGCATTCGTTCAGCGCTGCTCTCAGATATGCGAGCACCGGTCTCAGGTCGGCCTCAACGTCTTCCCAGGTCGGGAGATGCGTCGTCCTCACGCGCGCTATACATTTAGCCGGGCCGCGCGGAGGGAAGCGTGGTTCGTCGGAACACCGGTGGGGACGTGTCGCATGCATCTGCGATCGCGTCGTGCTTCCCTCGTTGCGCTCGCCGCCGCGCTGTGCTTGGGCATCGGGGTGTTGGTCGCGATCGTCGCGCAGTCCCACGGATATTCCGCGCGCCACGTCGAGCTGAACAACGGTGGCGTCTGGGTCAGCAGTGACCATGACGGCCTGTTCGGCCGGGTCAACCTGCCCGTGGGCGCCCTCGACGCCGTGACCGCGCCGCCGGGCGGTGCCCAGCAGAACTTCCAGCTCGAAGCCGCCCAGGACGGCTCGGCGATCCTGGCGCGTGACCGTGCCTCAAGCCAGCTCTACCCGATCGACCCGACCACCGGTGCCGTGCTCGCCGATGCCGGCATTCCGTTCGGCGCCGACGAGCAGGTCTCCCTGGGCGGGGGCACCTTGGCCGCGTTCGACCCGACCTCCGGCAAGGTCTGGGCTGTGCGGTACGAGCAGTCCTCGGGGCTGGCGTCGTTGGCCGGGATCGGCGCCAAGGCCGCGACCGTCGCGAAACTGCCCGCCTCGTCCTCGCACGGCGGGGCACTCGCCGTGGGCGTCGACGGCACGGTGCACGTGCTGTCCGCCGACGACACCACCGCGACCGTGCGGCAGACGAGCGGCGGCCTGGGCCGCCCCGCCTACGCGAACCTGCGCGCGAACCTGCGTGCGCCCCAGCTCACCGCGGTGGGGGCGGACGCCGTCATCTTCGATGCGTCCATCGGGGTGCTCCTGCTCCCGGGCGGCCGCACGGTCACCCTCGATGACCGTGATGCCGCGGCGATGGTGCAGCGGCCGGGGCCGGCGCAGTCGCGCGTCCTGATCGCGACCAGTGACGCGCTGACCGGCATCGATCTGCGATCAGGCGCGGTGCACCGGCTCTTTGCCGGCGGCACCGGCGCGCCCGCCGTTCCTGCGCTGGTGGGCGATTGTGCCTATGCGGCGTGGGTGGGGACGCCCGGCGTGGCCGTGCGCAGTTGCCGGGGGGCGCAGGCGACGCGGATCGCCCTGCAGGGTCAACGCATCCTGATCCAGCCGCAGATCCAGACCAACCGCGGCGCGGCCGTGCTCGACGACCTGGCCGCCGGTGCGGTGTGGGAGCTGCGGCATGGCCACCGGGTCGACAACTGGAAGCAGATCAAACCTCCGTCGGTGGTCAAGCCGAAGCCGAACAACAAGCATCCGAGCGACCGGGTCGGCGTCGCGTCGTCCCCACCGCACGCCGTGGCCGACTCGCTCGGCGCCCGGCCCGGGCGGACCACGACGCTGCACGTTCTGGACAACGACTCCGATCCCTCGGGCAGCATCTTGTCCATTACGTCGGTGAGCGCACCGGACAACGCCGACGCCGATCTGCAGATCGCGCCGGACGGCCAGTCCGTCCAGATCGACATGCCGGCCAGCGCCTCGTCGGTCCACTTCCGCTACACCATCAACGACACCAAGCAGTTGAGCGCGTCCGCCGAGGTCACCGTCACCGCACGGCCCTTCGGCACCAACCGCGCACCGAACCTGCGCCCGGGGTTCAAGCCCCGGGTCTGGGCGGTCCCTGCCGGTGGGAAGCTTTCGCTGCCGGTCCTGGGTGACTGGCGCGACTTCGACGGTGATCCGCCGGTGCTGGCCACGGCCACCGCCACCAAGGGGACGGTGTCGACCACCCCCGACGGCCGACTGAACTACATCGCGGGGCTGGACGCCGGCCCCCGCACGATCATCTATACCGTCACCGACGGTGTCGCCAGCAGCCGGGCCAGCGTGGACATCGACGTCTTGTCAGTCACCTCCGCGCAGAGCCAACCAGCGGTCGCGAACCCCGACGTGGCTCGCGGGCAGGTCGGGCAGCCGATCGTCATCCGGCCGTTGGACAACGATCTGCCCGGGGCCGACCCCACCAACCCCGACGCTCAGCTGCAACTGGCCGCGCAGGTCGCCCAACCCGACGGCACCGATGTCAGCACCGACCTGAAGGCCGGAACGGTGACCGTGACGGCGGCGCGGCGTGGCACCTTCGTCCTGACCTACAGCGTCGCGTTCGGCAACGCCGCGTACGCCAAGGGATCGGTGCGCGTCGATGTCACCCCTCCCGCAGCGAAGACTGACAAACCCGTCGCCGTGCTCGACACTGCCGTGCTGCACGGGCAGCGGCCCATCATCGTCGACGTGCTGGCGAACGACTTCGATCCGGCGGGGCGGCTGCTCGTCGTCGAATCGGCCGCGCCGCAGAGTGCGAACAACCTCGAGGTCGCGATCGTGCAGGGACGGTACCTGCGTATCGACTCCCTCGAACCGGATCTCTCGCCCAACCCGCAGATCGTGAACTACACGATCACCGACGGAGTGAGCGCGTCGGTCACCGGCCAGGTATCGGTGAGCCAGCTACCCGACCCGGCCGTCGACACACCGGTCCCGCAGGACGACTCGGCCACGGTGCGTTCGCTGGACGCGGTGACCGTGCCGGTCCTGGACAACGACATCGACCCGAGCGGGGATATCTTGTCCCTCGCGCAGAACGTCGAAGGAGCGCCGGCCCGCGGCCAGCTCGTGGTCTCCGGTACCGCGGGCGGCCCCGGCGCGGGGGACGCGTTCGTCTCCGACAACGTGGTGCGCTACGTCGCGCCCCTCGTCCGCACCGAACGGCATTTCACCGTCGACTACGTCGTGCAGAACAACGCCGGCGATCAGGCGGTCGGGCACGTGTTCATCACCGTCGAACCGCCGCCGACCCGGGCCCACCCCGACCAGAACCCGACCCCGCCCGAGATCGACCAGCGCACGGTCGCCGGTGACACGCTCAACCTGCCGATCCGCACGACGGGCTCGGACCCCGACGGCGACGGCGTCACCCTGGTCGGCATCGCCTCCGCGCCGAAGCTGGGTCGGATCCTGGCCACCTCGGCCGGTTTCCTGCGCTACCAGGCCTATCCCACCAGCGCCGGGACCGACTCGTTCAGCTACACCGTCACCGACAAGTACGGCAAGACCGGCACGGCCGTGGTCCGGGTGGCCATCGTGGCCCCCGGCGATCCGCAGCCACCCGTCGCGGCGGACATCGCGGTGAACGCCGGCCCGAATACGACGGTGAGCATCGACGTGCTCGCCCACGTCTTTCACGGGCCGGACGATCTCGTCACCGTCTCGCCGCTCGCTCGTTCCAACGACGGCCATGTCGCCGGGCGGGCCAAGCTGCTCTCACCCACGGGTCCGATCGAGATCACGTCCAACCCCGGGCTCACGCCGGTCGTGATCCGCTACGCCGTGCAGGACGGGCTCGCCGACGCGTCCTACGGCACGATCACCGTGCGCTCGATCGCCGGCATCAACCTTCCCCCCGTGGCGGTCGACGCCTTCGCAGTCCCCGCGGCCCACCGCACGCAGGTCAGCGTGGACCCGCTGGCCAAGGACTACGACCCCGACCACGCGGCCAATGCCCCCCGCGGCACCGTGCGCCTCGCGCACGTCTACGACTCGCAGGCGAGCATCGACAACGACAAGATCGTGCTGCCGGTGCTGACGACGCCGCAGATCGTGCCGTACTCCATCGTCGACGGCGGCGGCGCCACCGCGATGGCGGTGGTGTTCGTCCCCGCGCGTGGCGGCGGCCCGCCACTGCCCGAGGCCGATCAACTCATCCGGATCGGGAAGAACGCCACGAAGACGGTGGACATCGGGGCCTACGTCAAGGACCCGGCCGGCAAGCCGTTGTCGCTGACCACGACCGCGGAGCTCGCGGCCTCCCCGGCCGGTGGGCTACGGGTGCAGCAGCAGGGCCAGACCGGGCTGGTGCTCGTGGCGCAGCACGGCTACATCGGGCCGGCGGCGGTTACCTTTCAGGTCACCGACGGGACGAGCCTGACCGACCCGAAGGGTCGTCTTGCGATCGTCACCGTGCCTGTACAGATCGGGCCGGAGACACCGGTGCTGCGGTGCCCGACGAACCAGCTGTCGGTGGTGCAGGGCAGCGCGTTGTCGGGTCTGGACATCGCCACGCTGTGCCATGTGTGGGTCGCCAACCCCAGCGATCTCGCCCGCCTGACCTACGAGCCGCGCTGGCAAGGGGGCCAGCCGAACGGCATCCAGCTCAGCGGTTTCGGCACCTCCGCGGTCGAGGTGACGGCCAGCGGCGCCGCCCGGCCGGGAACGACCGGAGCGATCGCCGTGGGCGTCACCGGTCAACCCGACGCCCGACCAGGCGTGCTGTACGTCGTGGTGCGCGCGGCGCAGCCACCGTCGGTGGCCCCGGTGACGATCGACGGGCTCGTGGCCGGGCGGTCCCGCACCATCGACATGACCAGCAGCGTCACCAGCCGACTGCGAGACCGGGTCATCTCGATCGTGAGCATCAGTCGCACGTCCGGACTGGCCGCGACCACCGCGACCAGCGGCGCTCAGGTCACGATCACCCCGAGCGCGTCGGCTCACGGCACGATCGAGTTCGCGGTCGTGGTCAGCGACGTGCCCGACCGTACGCAGACGCAGCGTCAGGTCACCGGCCAGATCACGCTGCACGTCCTCGGCTATCCCGACGCGCCGACCGGGGTCGAGCCCGGCCGCACGGTCCTGAGTCACTCCGCGCTGCTGTCGTGGAACGCGCCGGCGAACAACGGGGTGCCGATCGACCGCTACGAGGTCGCCTGGTCCGGTGGCCAGCAGACCTGTCAGGCCTCACCGTGTGTCGTCCCGAAGCTTCAGAACGGTCTGCCGTACCAGTTCACCGTCCGCGCGCACAACGGGGTGGGCTTCGGCCAGCCGAGCGGCCCGTCGCCGATCACGGTGCCGAACGCCGTACCGTCGGCACCGACCGGATTACAGACCGCCGGAGCGCAGGACGGCCGGCTCACGGTGTCCTGGCAGCCGGCCAAGGTCGACGGCACGCCGGTGCTGCATTACGTGCTGAGCTGGCCCGGGGGGCACGTGACGGTGCCGTCCACGATCGGGACCGCCACCGGTCTGAACAACGACGCGCAGACGCAGTTCCAGGTCGTCGCGGTTAATAAGCAAGGTGCGGGTCCGGCCGGCTCGGTCACCGGGCAGTCCTCTGGCACACCGCAGTACCCGGCCCCGCCGGCCACGCCCGGCCAGTTGCCGGCCCCTGTGCTGAACCCCACCCAGGCCGGTGATCATCAGTCCGTCGAGGTCGACCTGCCGAGCATCGATCCGAACGGGCCGGGGCCCACGACCTACGCCGTCTACCGATCAGTCACCGGTGGTGGCCAGTCGACGTTGTGCACCACGCAGACCCGTTCATGTACGGACGCGACCGTCCCCAACGACGGCAGGACCTACAGCTACACCTTCACGGCGAGCAACGCGACCAAGCACGTCTCCGGCCAGAGCAGCGA
>JBDTFN010000067.1:0-12994 GCA_039937915.1 Jatrophihabitans sp.
GCAATAACTGCCGGACCGCACGCCGTGGCCTGGCCGCGCGGCCTCGACGCGGCCGATGTCGAACTGTGACGTCGGTACGGCGATGTGCGACTGATTTCGTTGGCGAATGATGCGAAAGTCGCGGAAACGCTTGTCAGCGTGCGGTCGCCGTGTCACGATTCGGCACTTACTGCGTACCGCGTTGGAGTGCAATGGACACCATGAAGAGCCCAAAATCCGCGACTGCACCGAGTGCAGACGTGGTGGCGCCGAGCGCTGTCTCACGCGAGCCGCGGTCGGGCCTAGACAGTGCCGCGATCGAGCTGATCGGTATCGCCAAGCGGTTCGAGTCGCGGCGCGGCACCGTCACCGCGGTGGAGCGTGTGGATCTAGAGATCGAGGCCGGTGAGTTCTTCTCCCTGTTGGGGCCGTCGGGCTGCGGTAAGACCACGACCCTGCGCATGATCGGCGGCTTCGAAGAGCCGACCGAGGGTCAGATCCTGCTCTACGGCGACGACGTGGTCGGCGTGCCGCCCAACCGCCGCGACGTGAATATGGTCTTTCAGTCCTACGCGCTGTTCCCGCACATGTCGGTGTTCGAGAACGTTGCCTTCGGGCTGAAGCGCAAGTCGGTGGATAAGTCAGAGGTGACCCGCCGCGTGGATGAGATGCTCGAACTGGTCCAGCTCGACACGAAATCGGACCGGCGTCCCCGGGAGCTGTCCGGCGGCCAGCAGCAACGAGTGGCCCTTGCCCGGGCCCTGGTGAATCGACCGCGCGCGCTGCTGCTCGACGAGCCCCTTGCCGCACTGGACCTGAAACTGCGTCAGGCGATGCAGCTCGAGCTCAAGCGCATCCAGCGCGAGGTCGGCATCACGTTCGTCTTCGTCACCCACGATCAGAACGAAGCGTTGACGATGTCGGATCGACTCGTGGTGATGAACGCCGGCCGCATCGAGCAACTCGGCTCACCGCGCGACATGTACGAGCGTCCCAGGACGCGATTCGTCGCCGGCTTCATCGGTACCTCCAACCTCATGCGGCGCGAGGTGCGTTCCCTCGACGGACAGACCGCACTCCTGGCGTGCGGTGCCGACGAGACCCTCGTCGTACCGGACGCCATCGAGGCCGGCGCCGTGGTGGGGCAGCCGCTGAGCCTGTCCGTGCGACCGGAGAAGATCGTCATCGCCGACGCCCCGATCCCGGGGCGCTGCGCCGTTCGCGCGACGGTCAGCGAGGTCGTCTACCTCGGCACCTCCACGCAGTACGCCCTGCGCGACGCCGACGGGGCGGAACTGCTCGTGTTCGTCCAGAACAGCTCCGACTCCCGCGATATCGCCGAACGCGACTCGCAGGTCTGGTTGTGCTGGCGCCCCGAGCACTCACTCGCGCTGGCCGATTCACCGTCAGATCCCGGCGCCGACACCACCGAAGGCACCTCATGATCCCGACGCCGCCCGACGCACCGCGTCCAGGGCTGAGCCCAGACCTGCTCCGTGGCCTGACCGAGTCACGGATCTCTCGACGGCGGATGCTCGGTCTGGGCGGGCTCTCGGTGCTGGGACTCGCGGCCGGATGCAGCATCCCGCCGGCCGTACAGTCGGGCATCGGGTCCAGCCGGACGGAGGTCGCGAAGTTCTGGGCGAAGCAGAAGCCGACCAAGCAGTTGAACTTCGCCAACTGGTCGCTGTACATCGACGTGGACCCCAAGAACGAGAACAAGCACCCGTCGCTCGATCTGTTCACCAAGGACACCGGGATCAACGTCACGTACCGGGAAGTGATCGCCGACGACGACAGCTACTTCGGCAAGATCCAGCCGATCCTGGCCAACGGCCAAGGCACCGGCTACGACCTGATGGTCATCACGAACGGCCGGTACCTCGACCAGCTGATCGATCTCAACTACCTCATCCCGCTCGACCAGTCCCGGATGACGAACTTCTACGACAACGCCGGACCCCTCGCGCAGAACCCGAGTTTTGACCGCGGGAACACCTACTCGATGGCCTGGCAGTCCGGGATCACCGGAATCGCCTACGATCCCAAGCTCACCAAACGCAAGATCACGAGTTGGCAGGACCTGCTCGACCCCAAGTTCAGCGGTCGGGTCGGCATGTTCGGTGACACCGAGGACCTGCCGAACTCCGCGATCGTCGCCATCGGGGCGAAGCCCGAGACCTCCACGCCGGCAGATTGGGAGAAGGCGGCGGCCTGGCTGCGTAAGCAGCGACCGCTCGTGCGTAAGTACTACGAGCAGGACTACATCGAGCCCCTGACCAAGGGCAACATCTGGTTGTCGATGGCGTGGTCAGGCGACGTGTTCCAGGCCAACGCCAGTAGTGGGTCCAAGCTGGAGTTCGTCATTCCCGACGAAGGCGGGGTGATCTGGACTGACAACATGTGCATTCCGCGGCACGCACAGAACCCGGTGTCGGCGATGACCTACATGGACTACGTCTACAAGCCCGAGATCGCGGCGATGATCGCCGAGTACGTCAACTACATCACGCCGGTCCCGGCGACCCAGCAGCTGATCCGCAAGGACGCTGCCGCCGCGTCGGGGGAGGACCGCGCGGGGCTGCTCGACATCGCGGACAGCCCGTTGGTGTATCCGCCCGAGTCCGCGTTCTCCCGCCTGCACCGCTACCGGGTGCTGTCCGGCGACGCGGAGATGAAGCGTTGGAACAATTTGTTCGAACCGATCTACCAGTCATGAGCAGTCGACGCCTACGAGCACGACTGGTGCCGTACGCACTCGTACTGCCTGGCTGGCTGTGGCTGGCGATCTTCTTCCTGGTGCCTGTGCTGACCTTGCTGTCGGTGTCCACGATGACGGGCAGCCTGTCGAGCGGATTCACCCAGACCTTCGACTTCGGCAACTACGCCGACGGGTGGGACAAGTACCACGTCGTGTTCATCCGTTCGATCGTCTACGGACTCGTGGCCACGGCCATCTGCCTGCTGATCGCCTACCCGGTCGCGTACTGGATCGCGTTTCGTGGGGGTCAGTACAAGTCGAGTCTGCTGTTCCTCATCCTGCTGCCCTTCTTCGTGTCGTTCGTGATCCGCACGCAGGCATGGGATGTCGTGCTCGAGGACAACGGCCCGGTACTCAGTGCGTTGCGGCATATCGGCATCGGCGACTGGCACCTGATCTCGCAGGACACCCGCATCCTGCAGACCTCATACGCCGTGGTGGGCGGTCTGGTCTACAACTTCCTGCCCTTCACCATCCTGCCGATCTACGTCGCGCTCGAGCGGGTCGATCCAGCGCTGCTGGAGGCGTCCTCGGACCTCTACGCGTCGAAGGCGGCAGCCTTCGTTCGCGTCGTGCTTCCGCTCTCGCTACCGGGTGTTTTCGCGGCGGTGCTGTTGACCTTCGTGCCGGTTTCATCGGACTACGTCAACGCTTCGATCCTTGGCGGCGCGGGCAACACGATGGTGGGCAGCGGCATCTACACCGAATACATCACCAACGGCAATTACCCGGTCGCCGCAGCGCTGTCCTTCCTGCTGATGGCGGTGCTGCTCGTCGGGGTGTTCGTCTACGCCCGGATGCTGGGGACCGAGGATGCCCTCGAGATGGCGGCGGGCTGAGATGACCACGTTGGACGAGCCACCGACCGACCGCATCGCGCGGACCGACACCGCGCCACGGCCGCGTGTCCCGCGGCGTCGCCGGAACCTGAGACGACACGCCCTACCGGTCTGGTCCGGGCTGGTGATCCTGTGGCTGTTCATCCCGATCTTCGCGATGATCGCCTACGGCTTCAACGACAACCCGAACCGCATCAACTTTGAGTGGAAGGGTTTTACCCTTCGGTGGTACCGCGAACTGTTCGCCATCGATGACCTGACCACGGCGCTGGTCAACTCCCTCACCATCGCGGTCATCGTCACCGTCATCTCCACGGTGCTGGGAACGTTCATCGGGCTGGCCCTCGGGCGGTACAAGTTCCGCGGGTCGGGCTCGGTCAGCTTGCTGATGTTCGCGAACATCGCCGCGCCGGAGGTCGTCCTCGGTGCCTCGTTGCTCAGCCTCTTCCTCACCGCGGGCGTCCCGCGCGGATACCTGACCATCGTCTTGGCGCACGTCATGTTCAGCCTCGCGTACGTCGCCATCACCGTGCGGGCGCGAGTGGCCGGAGCGGATCCGTCGCTCGAGGAGGCCGCCCGCGACCTGGGGGCCGGGCCGATCACGACGTTCCGCAAAGTCACCCTCCCCACGATCATGCCCGGGGTGATGGCCGGCGCGCTGCTCGCGTTCGCGCTGTCCATCGACGACTTCATCATCACGAACTTCAACAACGGTTCGACGCTGACGTTCCCGATCTGGGTCTACCAACAGGCTCGTAAGACCGGCGGCAGCGTGCCGCAGCAGGTCAACGTCATGGGGACCATGATCTTCTTCTTCGGGATTGCGCTGGCGGTCGCGGGAGCGATCTACAACCGGCGCAAGAAGGTATGACCTACTACGGGCTGGGCGGGGCGCTCGCCGACGTGAACGAGAGGTCCTTCTGGCTCGACCGGGACGACGCCCCGACCCCGGCCGAACCTCTGAGCGGTCAGACGCGCTGCGATCTCGCCGTCGTCGGCGCGGGCTACACCGGCCTGTGGACCGCGCTGCTGGCCAAAGAGGCCGACCCCTCCCGCGAGGTCCTCGTGCTGGAGTCGGCCACCGCAGGGTGGGCCGCGTCCGGCCGAAACGGCGGCTTCTGCGCCGCGAGCCTGACCCACGGCATCGACAACGGCATGAGCCGGTTCCCCGACGAGATGCCGGTACTCGAACGGCTCGGCCGGGAGAATCTGGACGGGATCGAGGCAACGGTCGAACGGTTCGGGATCGACTGCGACTTCCGGCGCAGCGGCGCACTGGACGTCGCGACCGAGGCCCACCAGGTCGAGTGGCTGCGAGACGACGTGGAGACGGCGAAGGGCTTCGGCCATGACGCGGTCTTCCTCGACACCGACTCGGTGCGCGCGGAGCTGAACTCGCCGACGTATCTGGCCGGAGCCTGGCACCGGGATACGACCGCGATGGTGGACCCGGCTCAACTCGTGTGGGGACTGCGCGCGGCCTGCCTCGGCCTCGGCGTACGGATCGCGGAACGGACGCCGGTCTCTGGTTTGGAACGCTCGGGCGCCGGGGTGCTGCTGCGTTGCGAGGGCGGCGCCGCGGTCGGCGCGGAGAAGGTCGCGCTGGCCACGAACGTCTTTCCGGCCCTGCTGCGCCGGGTGCGGCCCTACGTCGTCCCGGTCTATGACTATGCGTTGATGACCGAACCACTGTCCCCTGAGCAGGTGGCCACCATCGGCTGGGAGCACCGCCAGGGCGTCGGCGACGTCACCAATCAGTTCCACTACTACCGGATGACGCGTGACAACCGGATCTTGTGGGGCGGATACGACGCGATCTATCACTGGGGCAGTGGCCTGCGCGCGGAACTGGACTCACGGCCGGGCACGTTCGCGCTGCTCTCGCGGCAGTTCTTCGGCACCTTCCCGCAGTTGCGGGGCCTGCGGTTTAGCCATGCGTGGGGCGGCCCGATCGATACGTCCTCGCGGTTCTTCGCCTTCCAGCGGACGGCGATGGACGGCCGGGTCGCGTACAGCACCGGCTACACCGGGCTCGGCGTCGGCGCCTCGCGGTTCGGGGCGCAGGTCATGCTTGATCTGATGGACGGCCGCCGGACGGAAGCCACCTCGCTGCGCGCGGTCCGTGGACGTCCGCTCCCGTTCCCGCCCGAGCCGCTGCGTTACCTGGGCATCCAACTGACCCGCCGCGCACTGGCCAAAGCAGATCGTCGCCAAGGCCACCGTGGCCCCTGGTTGCGCACACTGGACCGTGTGGGCCTCGGATTCGATTCGTGAAGGGACACCCGCTATGCGCATTCTGATCCTTGGAGCAGGTGGCGTCGGTTCGGCGGCCGTGGCGATCGCTGCGCGTCGTCGGTTCGCCGAGCACGTAGTCGTCGCCGACTACAACCTAGGTAGAGCGGAGGCGGCCGTGGGCGCGGTGTCCGACGAGCGGTTCGTCGCCGCGCAGCTCGACGCCTCCGACCAGCCCGCCATCGAGGCGCTGATCTGCGCCGAGCGCATCGACGCGGTGCTCGGTGCGACCGATCCGCGCTTCACGATGCCGATCTTCCGCGCCGCGCTCGCGACCGGTATCCATTACCTCGACATGGCCATGTCGCTGTCCACACCACATCCCTCTGATCCGTACGCGCAGACCGGCGTCAAGCTCGGCGACGAGCAGTTCGCGCTGGCCGGGGAGTGGGAGGCGGCCGGAAAGCTGGCCCTCGTCGGGATCGGCGTCGAACCGGGCCTGGCCGATGTCTTCGCTCGCTACGCCGCCGACCATCTCTTCGACGAGATCGACGAACTCGGAGTGCGCGACGGCGCCAACCTCGCGGTGTCCGGCTACGACTTCGCGCCCTCGTTCTCGATCTGGACCACCATCGAGGAGTGCTTGAACCCCCCGGTGATCTGGGAGAAGGACCGCGGCTGGTTCACCACCGAACCGTTCAGCGAGCCGGAGGTGTTCGACTTCCCCGAGGGCATCGGCCCGGTCGAGTGCGTGAACGTCGAGCACGAGGAGGTGCTGCTCATGCCGCGCTGGCTCGACGCGAAACGGGTCACCTTCAAGTACGGGCTGGGTGACGAGTTCATCGACGTGCTCAGGACATTGCACAAACTCGGTTTGGACAGCACCGAACCGGTCGACGTAGAGGGGGCGAAGGTGTCCCCGCGTGACGTGGTCGCCGCCTGCCTTCCCAACCCGGCGACCCTGGGTGACCGGATGACCGGTAAGACCTGCGCGGGCCTGTGGGTGCGCGGCACCGGCAAGGACGGCTCGCCCCGCTCGACCTACCTCTATCACGTGGTCGACAACGAGTGGTCGATGCGCGAGTACGGGACGCAGGCGGTGGTCTGGCAGACCGCGGTCAACCCGGTCGTCGCGCTGGAGCTCATCAGTACCGGTGTGTGGACCGGCGCCGGGGTCCTGGGTCCGGAGGCTCTGGACGCCGTTCCTTTCCTTGAACTGCTCGCCGGTGAGTACGACTCACCCTGGGGTCAGCAGGAGCTCTAGACGCTGGTGAGCGGCGCGGCGCCGAAGGACACGTCGAAGCGTGCACACCACAGCGTCACGCTCGAGTACCGGGACAGGTCGACGTCGGAGGGGATCCGGTAGACCAGATTGCCCTGGTTGCCCCGCAGGTCACCCAGGCTGCGGTGCCGCCCGTCGTCGAAGACGTACCAACCCTTCTCACCGGGGATCACCGGTGCGTCGGTGAGCCAGACCTCGACGTCTGGGCCGTCGCTCGTGTCGAGGTCCGAAATGGCCAGGACGCGACTGCCGTCGGGTTGCGCCACGATGCTCACGGTTCCGCTCGTCTCGTGCTCATGGCTGATCAGCGTGCCGCGGGACAGCACACGCGCCTCGCGGGTTGCCGGCTTGGTCGTCGTCGGCGTGGTGGGTGAGGCGCTGCGCGGGCTCGACGGGTGGCCGGGACTCGTGACGTCGGCTACCGGCTCCGGGGCCAGCGCGACGGAAGGGAGCGTGTCGTCGACCCGGGTGTCGGTCCACAGCTTCCACGGCTGGAACCAGTAGAGACCGAACGCCAGAAGCGATGTCGTGACGAACGCGGCGCCCGCCCAGAGACCCTTGTGGGCGCGGACATGGCTTCGCATGCAGGGAAAGTAGGGGACCAACCTGTGCTGCGACCCCGGAACCGGCTTACGAAGCGATGACGACAGAACTCCGCCCATACCTACGGTGGCGTAAATTGGTAGGTAACCGGAGAGGCTTCTCATGACCATGCTTGATTCCGCGGACACCCAGACAGGTGTCGAAGCGAGACTGTTGCACGACCTCGAGCCAGTAGTGGCGCAGAACCTGGACCGGCATCTGTCCATCACCAAGCCGTGGCATCCGCACGATTATGTGCCGTGGAGCCGCGGCCGGGACTTCGCCTTCCTCGGCGGCGAGGACTGGGAGCCCGGCGATTCGCCCCTGAGCCCGGTGGCTCAGACCGCGATGACGGTCAACCTGCTCACCGAGGACAACCTGCCCTCCTACCACCGCGAGATCGCGACCCGGTTCGGCCGGGACGGTGCGTGGGGGGAGTGGGTCGGGCAGTGGACCGCAGAGGAGGGTCGCCACGGCATCGCCTTGCGCGACTATCTCATCGTCACGCGCGGCGTAGATCCGGTCGAGCTGGAGAACCTGCGGATGATGCACATGCAGGCCGGCTACGACTCCGGGGACAAGACCGCGCTGCAAGCCGTCGCCTACGTGTCGTTCCAGGAGCTCGCCACGCGCGTGTCGCACCGTAACACCGGCGCCGCGACCGGCTGCCCACTCGCCGAACAACTGCTCGCCCGCATTGCCACGGACGAGAACCTGCACATGATCTTCTACCGCAACCTTGTCGCGGCGGCGCTGGATCGCGCCCCGGACGAGACGATGTCGGCGATCCGCGACGAGGTCGTCGGATTCCAGATGCCAGGGCAGGGGATGCCGAACTTCCTGCGCAACTCCGCGACGATCGCGAAGGCCGGGATCTACGACCTACGGCTGCACCACGACGAGGTCGTCGCCCCGGTGCTGCGCTTCTGGAAGGTGTTCAGCCGCGAGGACTTCGGACCGGTCGGCGAACAGGCGCGCGACGAACTGTCGGCCTTCATGACCGGCCTGGACGAGCAGGCGAGCCGATTCGTGGAGAAGCGCGAACGCCAGCGTGAGCGAGCCGCTGCGCGCTAGGGCTACTGGCGCCAGGAGTTCTTGCGGCGCTGGCGGTCCCAGATCAGCATGACCACGAGCAGTGCCGTGAAGATGCCGAGGAACAACGTCCCCTGTCCGTTGTAGTGCGTGGACGTCGCCATCACCATCAGCAGCACAGCGCTGACCCAGCCGCCGACGCGCGCGGCGCGGCCCCATTCGCCGTGCCAGCCCCAGTCCTCGGGGTGCTCGTCGGGGTGGTCGTGCTTGTAGTCGTCGGGCAGGGTGAGGTCGCGTTGCTCGCTGCCGGGCTTGAGGGCCACTCCCGTACTCCTGTCAGGCGATCATCTGCTGGGGCTGCTTCATTCTGGCACCTCGGCTTGTCGATAGCGTGACCGCATGCGTATCACCGGCTGTGGACACGCCAGCGTCCTCATCGAGACCGCCCACGGATCGGTCCTGACCGACCCCTGGGTCAACCCCGCGTACTTCGGGTCGTGGTTCCCTTTCCCGGACAACTCGCCCGCGGCGCCGGGCCTGGACTGGGATGTCCTTGGGCAGGCGGATTACCTCTACGTGTCGCACCTGCACCGCGATCACTTCGATCCTGAGCACCTGCGTCGCTACATCTCGAAGCAGACGACCGTCCTGCTGCCGGAGTTTCCGACGAGCGAACTCGAGGACGCCCTGCGCGAATGTGGGTTCACCTCGTTCGTCAAGCCGGCCTCCGGTGAGATCGTGAGCCTCGACGGACTGGACATCATGATCCAGGCGCTCACCTCCCCGACCGACGGACCGATCGGCGACTCCTCGCTGTGGCTGTCCGACGGGCACTACCGCGTCCTGAACCAGAACGACGCACGTCCCTCGGAGCTGGAGGCGTTCCGGGAGCTGGGCCCGGTCGACGTCTACCTGATCCAGTTCTCCGGCGCGATCTGGTTCCCGATGGTCTACGAGTTGCCCACCCGCGCGAAGGCGGCGATGGGCCTGACCAAGCGCGAACGGCAGTTCGACCGCACCCTGCGTTACATCGAGGAGCTCGACGCCGCCTACGTCTTCCCCAGCGCCGGTCCGCCGTGCTTCCTCGACGAAGAGCTGTGGGGCTTCAACGACATCTTCGGGGATGAGTCGAACATTTTCCCCGACCAGCTGGTCTACCTCGACTGGCTGAAGTCCAAGGGTCACGACGAGGGTCGGCTGCTGCTGCCGGGCACGGTCGCTGCCGTGGACCAGCCGGGCTGCCCGGTCGTCCACCCCTACGACCCGGCAACCATCTATGCGTCGAACGACACCAAGACCGTCTACCTGCGCGACATGCAGACCCGCCGGATGCCAGAGGTCGATGCCGCACGGGCGACGTGGCCCCACCCCGAGGTCGACGTCCTGCTTTCGCTGCAGGAGTGGTTCACCCCCCTGTTGGAGGAGTCCGTCCACATTGCCAAGGGCATCGACGGTGGTGTCCGGCTGACCTGCGAAGACGCCGATCGCGGCGACGTCGACATCCTGATCGACTTCGTCGGACGGACCGTTCGTGCCTACGACGGCGAGAAGGTGCGCTACCGCTTCCGGACCCGGCGCGCCTACGTCGAGCAGTTGATCCACGAGCACGAGATCGACTGGGTCAACTCGTTGTTCTTGTCCTGCCGGTTCTCCGCGCACCGCATCGGTCCGTACAACGAGTTCGTCTACGTCTTCTTCAAGTGCCTGTCCGAGGAGCGGCTCAACTACGCCGAGGGCTGGTTCCTCGAGCAGAACGCGAGCGAGGTTTCCGAGACGATCACCCTCGCTGGTTGGGACATGCAGCGGCGCTGCCCGCACCTCAAGGCCGACCTGTCCCGCTTCGGCACCGTTGAGGACGGCGTCATGACCTGCCAGATGCACGGTTGGAAGTGGCGGCTGGCCGATGGCAAGTGCCTGACCTCGGTCGGACACAACCTGCGCTGTGCGCCGGAGGGTCAGCCCGTTCCAGGCACCGAACCGGTCCCGCACGACGAACACCACGGGCACCATGACGCGGAGTCCATCGACGGCTGATCAGCCTGGGGCAAGGTGTCGAGCCGCGGTCGGAAGACGCTTCGCCATGATCTCGATCGCCTCGGGATTGCGGTCGATCAGGACGTAGCGCCGGTTCAGTTCCGCGGCGACTGCGCCGGTCGTCCCGCTGCCGGCGAAGAAGTCCAGGATGCGATCACCCTCGCGGGAGGACGCTGAGACGATGCGGCGCAGGATGCCCTCGGGCTTCTGGTTCGGGTAACCGGTCTTCTCCTGGCCGTTGGTCGCGACGATGGTGTGCCACCAGACGTCGGTGGGCAGTTTCCCGCGAGCCGCCTTCTCCGGGCCGACCAGCCCGGGCGCCATGTAGGGAATCCGCTCGACGGCGTCCTGATCGAAGAAGTGTCCGCCTGGCGTGCGGACGTAGACCAGGATCGTGTCGTGCTTGGCCGGCCACCGGTCGCGCGCCCGGCCGCCGAAGTCGTAGGCCCAGATCAACTCGTTGAGGAACGCGTCCCGGCCGAACACATGATCGAGCAGCACCTTGACGTAATGCGCTTCGCGGTAGTCGATGTGCAGATAGAGGGTCCCGGACTCGGTGAGCAGGCGGCGCGCCTCTCGCAGCAGCGGTTCGAGCATCCCGAGGTAATCCTCGTGTGCGTCGAGGTAGGCGAGTCGTCCGGTCTCGACGGTGGCGTAGCGGCGGCCGGCGAAGCCGGTGCGGTCCCCGTCGGCGTCGCGTGCCGTGGTGAGGGTACGTCGCTGCTGCGCGCGCCCGGTATTGAACGGCGGGTCGATGTAGATGAGCTGGAACGATGCATCGGGCAGCGTGGGCAGCACATCGGCGCAGTCGCCGAAGATGATGACGTCGCTGTCTGGGCTATCCACAGGCGAAGACTATTCCGCCAGATTTGCGAATGTATCGGCGAGAATTGGCTATGCCGCGCAGCCCTGGATGGAGTGATGCCGAGCTCGTGTCAGCGGTGGCCGAGAGCCGTTCTCTGGCTGAGGTGTGTCGTCGCCTCGGGCTGCGCCTGGGCGGCGGCACCTACGCGACCCTGCATCGTCACATCGCAAGGCTCGGCCTCGACGCCGGTCACCTTCCCGCGGTGGTCGAGGGCCGTGTCCGGGTGCGACGCTCGTGGAGTGACGATGACCTGCGAGCGGCAGTGCTTGCCAGCACCTAAGTCGCCGAGGTGCAGCGACGACTCGGATTCACGCCGAGCGGTGGGATGCACCGTTCGATCCGGTCCACATCGTTCGCCTCGGCCTGAGCACCGAACACTTCCGCGGGCAGAGCTGGGCGCGTGGACGGCCGCCGACCCAGGGTTTCGTGTCGCGGCCGCTCACGGAAGTTCTTGTTCGCGAAAGCACGTACGTCAACTCGGCGCGCTTGCGGCGTCGTCTGATCAGAGCGGGCCTGAAGATTGGCGAGTGCGAACGATGTGGCCTCGACGAGTGGCAGGGGGAGCCCTTACCGCTCGCCCTCGATCACATCAATGGCGAATCCACTGACAACCGACTGGAGAACCTCCGTATTCTGTGTCCGAACTGCCATGCGCTGACCGAGACTTGGTGCGGGCGGAACAAAGGCCGGCGTACTCCAACGGTAGAGAGGCCAGATTTAGGTTCTGGACAGTGCGGGTTCGAATCCCGCCGCCGGTACAGAGTTGACCAGTTCGATCTGCTCGCTCGGAACTGACCTAACGCCGGGCCGTGGCGCAGGTGATGCAGCGGTCCGTGCCCGGACGGGCAGCCAGCCTGTCGGCTCCGATGACCCTTCGGCAGACCCCGCACCGCCCGTAGGTCCCGGCGGCGGCCCGCGCGATCGCGTCATCGAGTTCGGCGACGCGGGCGATGGCGCGATCGAGTAGGGATTGGGCCTGGGCGCGCTCGTAGCCGATGGTCGCGCCCTCGGGGTCGTGCTCGTCATCCCCGGTCGTCGACGACGCCGAGGAGATCACGTCGTCGAGATCGGCGCGCAGGTCACGTACGCGCCGTGTCGCGGCCTCGCGGGCCGCGACGAGGTCAGTCGAGGCCGAGGTCACGGCGCAGCTTGGCCACGTGCCCGGTGGCCTTGACGTTGTACTGGGCCAGCGCGATCTTGCCGTCCTCGTCCACCACGAAGGTCGAGCGGATGACGCCTGTGACCGTCTTGCCGTACATCGTCTTCTCGCCGAAGGCGCCGTAGGCCTGCAGGGTCTCGCGCGACGGGTCGGACAGCAGCGGGAAGGTGACGGAGTCGCGGTCGCGGAACGCGGCCAATTTGCCTGGCTTGTCGGGGGAGATGCCGAT